>DASZGO010000281.1:0-20551 GCA_035938755.1 Solirubrobacteraceae bacterium
CGCCATACCTCGTCCCGGCATCCTGTCCCAATACGGAGACACCCTGCGCGCCCCGATCGGACCCGTGCACTTCGCCGGAACCGAGACCTCTGACTACTGGCAGGGCTACATGGACGGCGCGGTGCGCGCCGGGGAGCGAGCCGCACGCGAGGTGCTCAGGGCGCGCTGATTAGCCGCCCGGCACTGTGCCGTGGGAGATTTCTCTCGCCCCGCGGGCAAAATCTCCCACACCCCACCCCCCGCGCCGACTCGCGCTGGCGAACTCCCAGCCGAGCGGGGGCGCTGAAGTGACGGAGGCCTGGGTCTAGCGTCCGGCGCCGATGAGTTCCGGGCGTCGTAGCAGTCGTAGGGTGTGTGCAGCGAAGCGCTGCGCGAACCACTCATGTGACGAAGGGAGATAGCGATGTCCGTGCACGAGACTGGAACCCGTGAGGAGTGGCAGGCGTCTCGGGATGAGCTGGCGAAGCTCGAAGCCGAGTACGCCGAGCTTGGTCAGAAGATCACCGAGGAGCGGCGAAGGCTCCCGTGGGTTCCGGTGGAGAAGGAATACGAATTCGACACCGAGGACGGAAAGAAGACCCTGGCGGATCTGTTCGACGGTCGATCGCAGCTCCTGGCCTACAACATCATGTACGGGCCCGATTACGAGGTCGGGGCCTGTCCCGGGTGTACAAGCCTGGGCGACGATTTCTCCGGTGGCCTGATCCACCTCAACAAACGCGACGTGACTTTCCTGTGCTTCTCGCGCGCGCCGATCGATCGACTGATCGCCTACAAGCAGCGGATGGGTTGGGAGTTCCCGTACGTCTCGACCTACGGGACCGACTTTCCGTTCGACTTCGGACTCGCAATGACGCCCGAGCAGGCGCAGGCAATCCCTCAGATCAAGGAAATAGTCACCAACCCGCCCGAGTGGATGGAAGTGTGGAGCCAGCAGGTCGGAGCCAAGTTGGAGGACGGGCTCCGCGAAGGGCCGGGTTACATCGCTTTCGCCCGTGAGAACGGGACCGTGTACCACACCTACACGGTCACGGCACCCGATCCGTTCGTCGCGCCATTCCACTCGTTCCTGCTCAAGCGGACGCCGAAGCCGCAGCCCGAAGAGCCCCGCACCTGGCGGAAGGACGAGTACCCGGACTGACCGCGTCGGCGGGCAATGCCAGCTATCTGTTAGCCGGCTCCGCGGCCGTGGCGGCAGAGGGGTCAGCTCTCCACAGCCTGGCACCCCAACTCGCTCAGGTAGCGCTCGAACACCGGCCGGTCGCGCTGGGCATGGAACGGATCGCCACCGTCTCGCAGCAGCAGGGCCACTCGCTCCAGCTCGAACAGCAGCGCCAGCTTGCCGGGAGGGTCGTCCCACTCGCCCGAGTCGTAGCGGGCCACCCACGAGGCCAGGGCCGCCAGCGCCTCGACCTGCACCTGGTCCTCCCACCAGCCGGATCTGATGGCCAGCCGGTATCTAGTGCGCAGCATGCACGCGTCGCTCCACAGCTGTTCAAACCACAGCCACCGCTCTCGCGGGTACAGCCCATGCCAGTGCAGTGGCCAGCGGACGTTGGGGGCCTCGTCCTCCCAGGCCTCCCCCTGCGGGTCGAACGCGCTCATGAGCCCGCAGCCAGTGCGCGCAGCCGCCGGTCTCGGAACCACATCCGGAGCTTGAGCCGGGTCGGGGCGAGCCGGCCGTAGATCAGCAGGGCATGGCCCTCGGGCAGCTGCCGCAGGGCCTCGGCGGCCAGCAACGGACGCCGCCGGCGCCCGCTCGAGCGGGTGGTCCCACCTGCACCGACGGTGCGGGTCACCTCTGGAACCTCTGCCTCGCCGACCAGACCGGCGAAGTAGCGCAGCGTGTCCAGGTCGGCGACTCCGGGTAGCAGCATGCGCGCGCGGTGGCTGTTGATCACGGTCTCGGCCTGCCGTCCGTAGCGGCTACGCGCCTGGGCCAGGTCGTGGAAGATCGACAGCAACTGGATGTTGTGGCTGGGCGCCGTGGACGCGATCTCGCCCAGGTTGGGCAGCGGCGCCACATTGCCCGCTTCGTCGAGGCACAGCAACAGCGGCCGCTCCAGCCGTCCCCCGGTCAGCGTGGCCCGCTCGTAGGCCCGATCGACGATCTCGCCCAGCAAGGCCAGAAAGATCGGCCGTAGGAGCTTGGAGGCCCGCGCATCGCCGACCAGATACAGCGTCGCGCTGGAGTCGAGCAAGCGCTCGGCCGTTATCTCGTACGACCGGGCCGAGCGGGCCACGCGGGTGAAGCGGTAGGCCCGGAGCAGCGACTGGGCCGTGGCCTCGATAGAGCTCCGGGTGCGGTCGGCCTGGGCCTCGAACGCCCGGACCGCGTCGTACGCCGCATGGGCCGCCGCCAGTTCTTCCTCGTTTCGGGCCTCGCCGGTCATCTGGGCCAGCGCGGCGTCCAGCTCGCGCGCGCCCTGCCCGTAGGCCCAGCGGACCAGCGCCTCGATGCCCGCGCCAGTCTTGGCCGCGGTGTAGAGCAGCGGAGCCAGCCGCTGCTCGGCGGCGACGGTCCAGAAATCGCCGCCCTCTACTGACTTGGAGGCGAGCTCGGCCGCGCCGGCCAGGCGCCAGGCCACCTCGAGGGCTCCATCCCAGGTGCCGGCTTGGCCCAGCGGCGACCACCCGTGCGTGCCCGTCCCGGCCAGGTTGAACGGGTCGAACACCATCACCTCACCCAGGACTCGCCGGCGCGCCAGCGTGGCGCTGAGCAGGTCGGTCTTGATCGAGGACGCGACGGCCGGACCCGTCCACTCGAGCAGGGCGGGAACCGCCAGGCCCGCGGACTTCCCTGATTGTGGAGGCCCAAAGGCCACGAGCGCGTGCCGCTGCTCGGCGTACAGGCGCCGCCCGCCGACCTTGCCCAGCACGAGCCGGCCGTCGCGGTGCCCCTTCCCGCGCAACGATCTCAGCTCCGCCCCGGCGGCCCATCGGGCGCCATGGCCCGACTGGCTACCGGTCACCGCTGCGGCTGTGCGCCGGGCCAGGGCGGCCACGGCGAGACCGCCGGCCAGCACCAGCGCCAGTGCGGCGTAGGTGGCGGAGGCCCCGGGGAGCCGGGCTCGAGCCGGCTGCGGCCAGGCGTTGGCCGGATCGGAGAGGTGTGACGGCAACCGGTACACGACCGCCAGCACATGCTCCGGTCCGGACTGAGGCCAGCCGCGCCCGAACAGGGTCCCAGCCAGACCACCCCACAGCCACACGATCGCCACCACGGCCAGGCCACATCCGATGAGGGCCAGCATGAAGCCGTCTGACACACCTGGCTGCGAACGGTCCGTCATCGCCCGGTCAGCTCGGCTCCGGCGGCCGCCAGCAGCTCGCGTCCGCGCCGTTGCAACGCCCGTAGGTACTCGAAATGGGCGTCCCAGTCGGGCCGGCTCGAGAGCTCCCGGGCTAGCTCGAGCGTGTCCAGGTGAGCTTCGAGCAGCTCGTCGGCGAGCGTCGCCAGCGGAGGCTGAGTCATTCTCGCCGCAGCCTGTCTGTGCTGATCCGCATACCGACGTCGGTGTTGGTCAGCTGGGTCTCCAGGCTCGAGCGGTAGTGCTGGACGACGAACGAGCGGCTGGCCACGCGCCAAAGGGCCTGTCCGGCTGAGAGCATGGAGATGAGCTGCGCCTCGTTTTCGGACAGGCCGAGCAGCGTGCGGGTCAGGGGCACCTGGCTCTCGTCCTGGTGATAGACGATCCGCGTGGAGGCGTCGGCGATCAGGCCCTCGGCGATCCGGGCGGCTCGCGACCCGGCATCGCCCGCGGCTTGGAGATCGGCCAACTTGTGGAGCACGACCAGGTTCATCACGCCGAATTGGCGCGCGAGCTTGAAGTTGGACTGAAACCACTCTCCGAGCCCGGTGTGCTGGACGATCTTCCAGGATTCGTCGGCCACGTTGATCAGACGTTCGCGTCCTGGCTGCTCAGCCATGCGGGCCAGCAGCGCGCTCATCCAGGCCGTGGCGCAGGCCATGAGGATGCCCACGGCCGGCGAGTCTTTGACCGCGTGGAGGTCCAGCACGACCAGCTTGGCGTCGAGGTCCAAGCCGGGGGTGGTGGGGCCGTCGAACATTCCGCGCAGCGGCCCTTCGCACAGATCCTGAAGCGCGAGAGCCACCCGGCGGGAGTCCTCAGCCAGCTGGTCGGGCGTGGTCCGGAGGCGCTGGGCCATTTCGCCCGTGGGGGCAAACAAAACCCGAGCGATCTCGGGGAGGGTGGGTTCGCCGGCGGCGCGCAAGCGCACCGTCCGTAGCCCCTCCCGCAGCGCCGCGTTCTCGACCTGGGTCAGTCGAGCCCCAGTGGCGGTCAGGGCCACCGCCCGCAGCAGCTCGACCTGTGCGTGCTCCTCTGGCCGGGAGGCGAGCGGGTTGAGCCGGACTCCTCCGCCCGGAACCAGAGAGATCGGCTGGACGTCCGCTTGAAGACACAGCGGACCGTACTCGCGCTTGATGTCCAGCACGAACGCCCGGCGGCCGAACAGCAGCATCCGCCACAGCAGCGTCTTGACCAGCGCGCTCTTGCCCTGCCCGAGCTTGCCCAGCACGATCACGTTGGGATCGTCGAGCAGGCCCTCGCCATAGAGGACCCAGGGGTCGTAGCAGAAGGCACCGCCGCTGGAGTCGCGTCCGATGAACACGCCGCGACCGCCCAGGCCACCCGCCGCGGTGAAGGGATACAGCGCCTGGGCATGCCGCGTGGTGCAACGGTGGCCGGGGCGTTCGATCGTCCGCAGGCTCATCGCAGCCCTCGGCACAGCGGCAGCGTGAACGTGAACGCGTCGGCCTGCTGGCCGTACATGCGGTGGAGCTCCAGCCGCGCGCGGGCGGCGTGCTCGTGGACTTCGGCGCAGGCCCGCCGCAGATCATCCGGATCCCGACCGGTGACGGTGATGAACCCGGCGAAGCGAACCTCGCCGTGTCCGGCCGCCAGCTCGGACTCGCGACGCATGGTCGCCTCCTCGGCCTGTCGCTGCCGCGCGGTATCGGACTGACCAAACCGCCGCCGCAGCTCGCGGTCGGCCTGATCACGGGTCACCGCCGCCTCCGCATCCCGGGTTGACCGGTCGATGGGAATCGGCTCGAGCGTGACGGCCACCGTCCGCACCGCGCTCGAGCGCCCCAGTAGTGCGTCCATGAACATCGGTGACACCTCGACCCGGGGCCAGGCCCCGATCCAGTACGTCGTGTGGAGGGCCCCATCGCTCCGGTAGTGCTCCCAGCTCTCCTGGCAGCCAACCGGCCACGCCTCGGCCTCGGGGAGCCCGTCGCGTTCGGGATCGGCGGTCTCGAGCACCGCCAGCTCCGAGCCGGAGTAAGGATCGAACGCGGTACGGGTGGCCCGGGCCAGCTGCCCCGGGCTCAGCGCGCCGAGCACGCTCACCTGGGCCGCCTCCAGCCCCTGGGCCAGTCGTTCGGTCTGCTCGATCAGTGCCCGGGTCACGCCATCTGAGCCTCGGTCGCGCACGCGGGCGGCATCAACCTGGACCGCGACCAGGATCTCGTGCTCCTGAGTGACCCGGGCCGTGGTGTCGATCAGCTCCAGGTAGGAGTCGATCAGCGGAGTGCCCCGGAGAGGGATGTGGGGGTCGCGCTCGGCGGCGACCCAGCGAGCCAGCTCATCTCCCTGGGCGGGAACCGTGCGCTCGATCCACTGGATCCTCCGGACCGCCGTGCCGGCCGCGCCAGAGAGCACCAGCCCCCAGCGGGCGAGCCGGCGCTCCTGGGCCTCGGGATCGAGCAGCGTGAACGACACCACGCGACAGGCCAGGACCGCGGTGAGGCGCTTGCCCCGGCGCTCGGAGATCACGCCGATCGAGCGGTCGCGATACGGCGCCTGCGCGATCGTCACCTCACGCAGGGCTGGGGGCGGCTTGGCCTTGCCCGATCCGCTCGCCGGCGCTGGCGATCGAAACCAGGTTCGGCCCAGGCTGCGGCGGCCGACGAAGCGGGCCGCGATCGGGCCCCACTCCTGCGCGGTGCGGCGACCGACCGGGGCCACCGCCACGAGCACCGCCAAGCCGAACAGCCCGGTGGCGATCACCGCTCCGAGCGCATTGGGAACCTGGTCGAGCACCCCGATCCCAGCCAGCCCGCCGGCCAGGATCACGATGGCCTGGCCGGGCCTGATGGCGCCGAAGATGCCGCGGCGCTCGAGCGGCCCAAAGCGGTAGAACACGCGGTCTCCGATCACAACCTGCCCTCGGGCGGGGGCTGCGGAGGAGGCGTCGGATCGCGGTCATCCGTTGGGCTCTGCCGGGGAGGTGTCGGCGGCCTGGTGCTCTGCGACTTGGGCTGCTCCGGTTGCTCCGACGGTTGCGATCGCTGCGGACCCGGCACGCCCTCGGGCCCCAGAATCACTGGCTCCCAGGACAGGTCGTCCTGCTGCCAGATCTCGGGAAGCTCAGGGATCCGCTGGCTCTGGCGACGGGCGGGTGGCGCCGGGGAACCCGGCTCTGGTTGCTCCCGCCCGGCGCCACCTGACCTGGCCGGTGCCAGATCCGGGGCGTCCGGCTCTGGGGTGGGCAGGTCGTCCTCGGAGTGATCGTCGTCCCCGGCTTCGGCCGATACCGGGCGACCGTTGCGACGCTCGCTCGCGTCGGCCGGGCCGGCGCCATTCATTTGAGTCGGCGCGTCGGTACCCGCGGATAGCCCGCGCTCACTATCCCTCCGCATGGCCGCGGTGGTGGCTACCCAAGCCTCGCCCTGATCTCCCACGCCCCAGGCCCGGCCGAACTCGGTCACCGGTGCGCGCCCCTGGCTGCGCAGCGAGCTGGCCGCGCTGCTGGCCAGCTCGGCCAACGGGATCAGCCGCAGCAGAGCCCACGGCGCGAACACCCCCATACCCAATAGGGCGACCCCGATGAGCATTCCCGACACGCTGTGCATGAAGCTGGTGCTGAGGGCTGCGCCCCCCAGCGAGATGACGGCCACGATCGCGAACTTCGACAGGATCAGGGCGACCAGCAGCTCGACCGCCCGGAGCGCCCATACGCGCCGAGCCGGCCAGACCATGGCCGCGAACACCAGCGGCAGCATCAGCACAATCACGTACACCGCTGCCTCGCGGACTAGGAGTTCGATCCACAGGGTCGTGGCCCCGGCCACTGTCAGCAGGCCGACCAAGAAGACCATGAAGGGCGAGCGCGCCGCCGCACTCAGAGTGATGATCACCGCCCCGGTGATCCGCAGAAAGTGGACGCTGGCGTTACCGGAGGCCGACGCTACGACGCTGGCCATTTGATCGGAAGCGGCGAGCAGCAGCATGGTCAGCGGTGCGGCAATGGCCACCGCGAGCATGGCCAGCGGGAGGTAGCCCAGAGCCGCTCTGAGCAGCAGTGTGATGTCCGATCGGAGCAACGCCTGGACGGCGGCGGCAAACAGAAACGGCAGCGTGAGAACGGCTGCCAAGCCGGCCACCCGCCAGTATGTGGATGAGAACCAGGTGGTGTTCAGCTGCGGTTCGGTCGTCTGGCCCAGCACCTTGGCCGTCTCGTGCAGCGCGAACGTGGCGCCGCCCAGCACCCAAGTACCGATGGCCGCCAGGCCGACGGCCGCGCTGGCCGCGGTGCTGGCAGCGGTCGTGGCTGCCCCGCCACCCTGTCCGAGCAGAGACTTGACCGCGCCACCCAGGTGGCCACCAAACAGGCTCTTCAGAGCCGAGATCGCCCGGAGGCCGAGCTGGAGTCCCGTGCACACCTTCTTGGCGGTGGGGTGCAGCGCACCCGCCACCGTGCAGGCGGCCTTGAGCGAATTGCCCGGGTTGAAAGCGTGGGCCGGCTCAGCCAGCCCGGCCTGGGCGCCCGTGCTCACGACCAGCGCCGTGGCCAGGCCGCGGCTCAGTCTGCGGCCCCGGCTCAATGGGCCGTGCTCCCCAGGTGCTGGAAGAAGTTGACCAGGCCTGGCCCGGCACCGATGACCATCGCGGCGGCTCCCGAGATGAGCGCGGCCATTCTCCCGCGCCCGGCGTAATGGTGGTTGTGGGTGTGGGACGCCACCGCCCAAATACCCGCGCCGACGAAGGCGCCGAGCAACGCGATGGCCAGAGCCCAGGCCTCGGCGCCGTTCACGAGCTGCTGAAGCACATTGCTTCCAGGGAGTCCGGTCATGTTCGGGTGGGCGGTAACAGCCTGCAGCAGGTTCATATGCAGCCTCTCTGACACTAATTGAATGTCATACACTTATACCGGATCTGATAGTGTTAACTGATCCAAAATAGTCTCAATTAGAAAGGATCCGCAAGGTGATCACCGCTACTCCATCGCTTGCCACCAGCCCGACAAATGACGTGGGAAACCTCTACGCGGAGCTGGGGCGGCGGCTGGAGAGGCGGGTTCGCGCCGGGGTGGTGGCGCCGCAAGCCGTGATCGAGGACGCTTGCCAGCTGGCCTGGAGCCAGTTGATCCGGCACCGGCAGCGGGTCCGAGGCGAGGGTGCGCTGGGCTGGTTGGCCACTACCGCCACTCACGAAGCGATGAGGCTGCTCGGCCGGGAGCAACGTGAGCAGTCGTTGGAGCGCGAACTCGAGCAGCGCGGCGAACATGTCCTGGGCCACTGGGCGCCCAGCCCCGAGGAGGTGATCGAGGCGCGGCAACGCCTGGTCGGGCTCAGCGGTGTGTCCGATCGCCAGAAGCGGCTCCTCTGGCTGCACGCGATGGGCTGGGACTATGAGGAGATGGCGCGCCACGAGGGGTGCACGCGCCGCACGGTCGAGCGGCAGCTGCTGAGGGCCAAACGGGCCGTGCGCCGAGCGCCGGCCTAGGGCTTCGGCCCTACCGCGCCCGCCCGCGCTTGCGCCGCTTACGCTCGGCTGTGCTGAGCTTGCGCGGCTTGGGGGCCCGCTTTGAGCCCGGGCTGCTCCCGCCGGCGACCGCCGCAGCTCGGCGGACCGGCGCGCGGCGCCGGGCGTCGTACCAGATGAAGAACGAGATCCCGCCCAGGATGACCAGCGCGCCCACCCCGATGGCCACCGCGGCCCCGCCGCTCAGGCCGCCGCCCGCGCCCGCTGTCGTCGAAGTCTGAGGGACCGGTTGGACCGGGGGGGGCGTGGGGGTCGGCGCGGGCTGCGCCGGCAGCGGGGCAAACGGGCTAGCCGGGGGTGCGGCCACGGCGACGCTGGGCGCGGCCAACATGGCCGCTAGCACCAGACTCGCCGCGCGCGAACCCCGCACTAGGCGAGCGGTTGCTCCATGGCCGGGGTCTCGGGAGCCGACTTGTAGGGCTGCTCCGGCTCGGTGTCCTCCTCGTGGTACACGCTCTCGGCGTTGACTGCCCAGAGGTCGTGGTGGGTGCCTTGGAGGATGTTGTCCACCGCGCGCATGGCGGTGAGCATCGAGTGGTCTGAGTTGTTGTAGCGGTGCAGGCCGTTGCGACCCACTTGCTGGAGGTTCGAGATGCCTTCCAGCCAACCCCGGATGATCTGCACGCGCTCGGCGTATTCGGCGTCGTACATCGGGTAGGCCTTGTGCACGCGGACGACGAAGCCGATCTTCACCTTGTCGGCCCGGGCCAGCCCCAGCTTCTGGATCTCCTGGGTGGCCATGGTCACCAGGTCGTCGTCGGCCATGTTCCACAGCTCGTCGCCCTCGAAGCAGAAGTACTCCATGCCGATCGAGGCGTCGGTGTCGTTGGGCACCATCCACGGGCTCCACGAGCGGAAGTTCTGGATCCGGCCCACCTGCACGCTCGGATCGTGAACGTAGATCCAGTTGTCGGGGAACAGATCCTCGTCCTCGATCACCAGCAGCACGGTGAGGAAGTCCCGGTAGCGCAGCCCGCGCGCGGCGTCGCGCACGTCGCCTGGAGCGTCTGGTTCGGCGATGCCGACCGTGGTGCGCAGCGGCAGCGAGGAGACCACGTGCGACGGCGTGATCGTCTCACCGCCGGCCACCACCTCGACCACGCGGCCGGTCTCGATCCGCAGCTTGGTCACCGGGGCGTTCAGCCGGACCTCGCCACCTTGGTCTCGGATCTCGTCGCGCATCTTCTCCCACATCTGGCCGGGCCCGTAGCGGGGGTAGTTGAACTCCGAGATCAGCGACTTGATCTTGTTGCCCCTGTTGCCGAAGAACGCGTTCTTGGCCGCCGCGAAGAACGACAGACCCTTGATCCGCTGGGCCGCCCACTCCGCGCGGATCTCCGAGGTCGAGACGCCCCACACCTTCTCGGTGTAGGACTTGAAGAACTGGTTGAACAGCCAGCGGCCGAACCGGTTGGTCACCCATTGCTCGAACGTGTCCTCCCGCCCTTTGGGCTTGATCGCCGCCCACAGGTAAGACAGCAGCGCCTTGGTCAGGTCCACTGGCCCCAGCTTCTTCATCACGTCCATGCCCTGGAGCGGGTACTCGAGGAACTTGTGGTTCCAGTAGATGCGGGACTGCCGGGGCCGCTTGAGGAACTCGTCGGCCAGGATCTCGTGCCACAGGTCATCGACTTCCTTGACCTTTGTGAAGAAGCGGTGACCGCCCAGATCGAACCGATAGCCCTCGCGCACGTCGGTCCGCGCGATCCCGCCCACCTGGTCGGTGGACTCCAGCACGATCACCGGCTTGCCTTGCTTGGCCAGCAGGTAGCCGGCGGTCAGCCCGGCCGGTCCGCCGCCCAGCGCCACCACGGGGCGCTGAGGAGTTATGCCATCGGAGGCCGGCGGCGGCGTCTCAGGGGAATCGGAGTCAGGGCTCATGTTCACGTAACGCGGTACAGGACGGCGCTGTCTCCCACGCAGCACACACCACGGTAGTTGTGCGGGGCCCAGCCCTCAGGTACCAGGTGCGGATCGTTGGCCAGCAGCGCGCCCCACTGGGCCGACCGCCGGCGCACCAGTCGTGTCCAGTCGGCCTGCCAGTTCTGCGCGCCTTCGGTCAGCGGACGCACGAAAAGCACCTGCTGTCCTGGCCGCAGGCTAGCAAGCAGCGGTTGTAGCGTCGGCACGGCTTTTTCGGCCCGAAGGCGCCGGAGGGCGTACACCCAGTTGAAAGCCCGGGGATCGGACACCGAGCCCAGGGTGTTGGCGTAGCGCATCCCGTTGGGCAGGTAGTACCAGGCCAGCGGCACCTGCTCGGGCTGGCCCATGATCACCAGATCACCCCGGTGCATCAGCGGCGTCATCTCGCCGCTGATGTCTTTCATATTGCTCTTGTACTGCGGGGTGTAGGAGGAGACGTGGGCCACGAACACCACCGACAGGATCATGGCCACGATGCCCACGATGCCCGAGCGGGAGGCGCCCCAGGCGGCCAGCAGGAGGATCGAGGCCAGCACCGGCGCGAAGTAGCGGGACACGAACGCCGGGGTGATCTGCGAGCTCAGCCAGGCCAGCAGCAGCGTCGCGATGGGCAGGACGAGAAGCGCCCACATGGCCGTGGCCTCCCGGCCCCGGCGGTAGGCCCGGGTGAACAGTGGTGCCAGGCCGATGATCAGCGCGGTGAGCAGGGCGACTAGGATCCGGTCGCCGCCCAGCAGATCCCGGGAGATGAGGACTGGAGCCCCGAACCGGGGCGGCGGGGCCCAGGGCGCGCCGGTGTGCGAGGCCTGGTATATGAAGTTGGGCAGCCAGGGCAGGAACAGGATCCCGGCGCCCACGAACGCCAGCACCGCGTCGCGGACCAGGGGGCGTCGCTCTTCCCGGGCGGTGTTCAGCCAGACGGGGATCAGGGCCAGCACGCCCCCGGCGGCGAAGAACATCCCCCACGCGTGCGTGTAGAGCATCAGCGCCAGGCAAATGGCGAACATGACCACGTACTTGCGCCGGCGGAACACGAACGCGTGGATGAACGTAGCGGTGGCCAGGATCCCCAGCAGCCCCATCAGCTCGTACTGCCGGGTCTCCTGGGCGTAGGTGGTCAGCCAGGTGCTGAACGCGAACAGCACCGCGGCCATCAGCCCGGCCCGGCGGCCGAACAGGCTCCAGCCGGCCCACATGCCGGCCGGGATCGTCAGCAGCCCAAACAGCAGGTTCAGGGCATGGGTGGCCGCCTCGCCGGTCCCGAAGACCTGGATCCAGAAGTGCAGCAGGAAGTAAAATAGGGGCGGCGAGCCGTCGTGGCGGAGCAGGCCGGGGATCGCGCTCAGCGAGTGGGAGGCGATGCCAGTGGTAATCGCCTCGTCCATCCAGAACTGGCCGGTGATGAAGTAGGAGCGCAGGACCGCCGAGACCCCCATCAGCACGATCAGCGAGCCGCCGGCGATGGCCCAGTTGGGCAGGCGCTCGAACCACTTGGGCGCCCGGACATCCATCACCCGGGGGATCAGGCGAGGCGGAGGCGGCGGGGCGACGGTGGCAGCCATGATCAGAGCGTCACCTTATTGGCGCAATGTGCAAACACCCTAAACGTGCGGACGCGGGTCACCCGGTGATAGGGCACGCCCTTCCAGCCCCCGATCACCGGCAGCAGGTGGGCGTTGCGCTGGGCCCGGGTCTGGAAGATCACGTTGGGCGCTGGCCCGGGGCGGCTGACCGAAGCCGGCGACGCCGCGATCCGCGCTGTGTGGACATCGAGGTTCCAGGCCAGCATCGGCACCTGGAAGCCCTCGGTCATCACCGTCCCGCAGGCCAGGATCCGCTTGGCCTGCACGAGCTTGACCGCGTGAGCCATGTCCTGGCGAAGGTGGGCCTGATAGACCAGGGCCCGGTGGGTGGCCGGGAGGTCGACGATGCTGGGGCCGATCCAGGGTGGGGTGGCCACGATCACCGCGATGGCCACGGCGGTGCCGATCGCTCCGGCGACGGCCAGGTTCAGGCGGCGGGTTAGGACCCGGGCTACGGCCGCGGCGCCCCAGCCCCAGCCGACTCCGCCCGCAATCGACACCAGCGCCGATCCCAGCACCAGGTAGCGATCGTTGCCGGAGAAGCCGGCCTGGGTGAGGACGGCGACCCCGATCCACCAGGCCCAGCCCACGAAGCCGGCCACGACGAGTAGGAGCATGGCCTGGGCTCGGGGGGCCAGGGACCGGGCGCGCCACCACGCGGCCCGGGTGCGCCACAGCCCTAACGCGGCCACGGCCATGGCCACCAGGCCGACCAGCTTGATCCGGAACATCACCCGGGGCCAGGCGTGCTTGGTGAACTCGGTGCAGAACGGGCACTTGGCGTTGGCCGCGCTGTTGGAGCGCACGTGCTGGGCCCGGGTGACGCCCCGGAAGAAGTGACCCGACCCCCAGTACTCGGGCACGAACCACAGGACGGGGATAAGCACAAACAGCGCGATCACCAGCTTCCGCGCCCCCGGGTCCTTCCACCAAAGGTAGAGGCCGTACGGGCCCCACAGCAACCACAGCTCGGGCCGATCCAGCGCGGCGAAGAACCCGATCGCGAACGCCTGGCGGCGGGCCCCGTCCAGGTGGCGCTCGAACGCCACCAGCACCAGCGCAGTCATCAGGCCCTCGGAGTAGCCGAGCGCGTTGTCGGTGATGAAGCCGGGGGAGTTGATCAAGCTACCGGCCGCGATCAATGCGGCCAGCAGGGCCGGCAGCAGGGCCAGGGACGAGCGACGCTCGCCGCCCTCGACGGCCACCACCAGGGGACGCGCCAGCCGCCAGGCCACGCGGACCGTCATCGCTACGGCCATCAGCGCCCCCGCCCGGGCCACGACCAGCCACAGGTCGGGCGCGGCCGAGCCGAACGGGGAGAAGATTGTGGTGAAGATCACCGGGAGCGGCTTCCAGGTGGGGCCGCCGGTGGTCTGGAGATTGGCGTGGGCGATCTCCCGGCCCCAGACCAGCCAGGACCACGGGTCGTAGCTCGGGGTGGACGGGATGAGCAGCGACAGCGCGGCCAGGACCAGCGCGGCCACGGCCAGGGCGACGTACAGCCGCCCGCCGGTCAGGCTGCGGGTCAGCGCGGCTGCGGATATCGCCGGACGGCGGGCCGCGGGCGCAGCGGTCAGCTCTGCTGTGGGAACGGACACTTTGCGAAAGTGAAAAGCTGGCCCGCGGCTCGACGAGGGAGGGCCGGCGCCAGGTCAAATGCACACGAGCCAGCGCAGCTAGCGCGGGCGATGGGCCGAGATTCTAATGGCTTGGGGGGCGCGCCCGGCTCGCGGGGTTAACCGGAGACGCCTTTGGCCAGGCAGGTTTCGATCTGCTTGAGCTCTCCGTCGCTGGCCCCGTTGGGGTAGAGCTGTGCGCTCCCGATCACCTCGGCCCCCTGGTTCGCCCGTACGCCCGTGATCTGAAGGGCCTGCGCCGCGCCGGCGGTGGGCAGGAACTCCACGGTGGGGCCGTTGGGCAGCGGGCCGATCTGCAGCGTGGTGGCACTGGTCACCTGGACCGGCAGGTGCTCGTGCCGCAGGCACGTGAGGTGGTTGGTTTTGGTGGTGATCGCGCTGTCAACCACCCCGCGGCCGCGGGCGGGCTTGGTCGCCGAACCGCAGCCGGCCAGGGTCGCGACCACGGCGATGACGACGGCGTACGCCGGTGCTGTGCCGAACGACATCGGTGACACGGTAGAGGAATACAGCATCATCTCCGGCGTGATTGCCATCGCCGCACTCAGTGGACCACTCCCCAAGGCGGGTGTGATCGCGGCCGCCGGTGTGATTGCGTTGGCGCTGCTGCATCCCCGCCGCGGCGGTCAGGCGGCCGGCATCGCGGGCGGGCTGGTGCTGGCGCCGGTGCTGCTGCTGGCCGACATCTGGCACTCCCCCCAGCTGGGCGTGGTCCACCGTCACCCGCTGGTGGCCGCGGGGATCGGCGTGGCCGGGTTGGCGGTCGTGTTGGCGCTGGCGGCCCTGATCGTCCGGCGCCCGCAGCTACTGGCGGTGCTGGCGCTCGTGGCCCTACCGTTCCGAATCCCCATCCAGGCCGGCGGGACGACCAACAACCTGCTGGTCCCGCTGTACCTCGTGGTCGCGGCGGGCAGCCTGGCCTTCATTTGGCGGACCCTGCGCCACGGAGGGGAAGCCTCTCAGCCCGTGGCCCTGCGCTGGCCCTGGTTGGAGCGCCTCCTGGCCCTGTACTTGTCGCTGTACGCCATCCAGGCCATCTACTCCGGGGACTTCGAGAAGGCGCTGCAGCAGATGGTGTTCTTCTACGTCCCGTTCGCGGTGATGTTCTGTCTGCTGAGGCGCCTGGACTGGACCGAGCGCATGCTGCAGACGTGTCTCCTGGTCGCGGCGGGCCTGGCCATCGCCTTCGCCGGGCTGGGGTTTGTCGAGTACGCCACCAAGACGCTGTTCCTCAATCCCAAGCTGATCGCGGCCAACGACGTCCACACCTACTTCACCGTGAACTCGGTGTTCTTCGATCCCGACATCTTTGGGCGGTTCCTGGCCCTGGTCATGATCCTGGTCGCGGCCGCGCTGCTCTACGGCCGTGAGCGGCGGGTCCAACTCGGGGCGCTCGGGGTGCTGGGCGTGCTGTGGGCCGGGTTGGTGCTCACGCTATCGCGCTCCAGCCTGGCCGCGCTGCTCGTCGGCTTGGGCATCCTGGGTGCGCTGCGCTGGCGGGCCAAGCCGATCCTGGTCACCACGGCGGTCGTGATCGCGGCCGGGATTGCGGCCGTGGCCATCTCGCCCAAGACGTTCGGGCTGAACCAGGGCCTGAACGGCGCCTCGAGTGGGCGCGCGGGATTGGTCAGCGGCGGCTGGCAGCTGTTCACCCATCGCCCGGTGTGGGGCTATGGCTCGGGGTCGTTCTCGGTTCGCTACCGGGCGCTCAATGCCGGCAGCACCTCGACCCTGTCGGCCTCGCACACCATCGCCATCACCATCGCCTCCGAGCAGGGGCTGATCGGCGAGTTGCCGTATCTGGCCCTGGTGGTGGTCGCCGCGGTCCTGCTGCTGCAGGGCGCGCGCTGCAATCCCTACCGGGCCGCGATCGCGGCCGCGTTCGTGGCCCTGATGTTCCACACCCAGTTGTACGCGGACTTCCTGGAGGACCCGGTGACCTGGACCCTGCTGGGCGCCGGGGTGGCGCTGGCCCGGGCCGGGGCGCCGGAGCCAGCGGGTGCGGCGGTTCGGCAGGCCGCCCCCGCGGTGGCCTGAGCCGCGCCGCGACTACGCGCCGACGGCCTCCAGGACCAGTCCGTCGCGGGCGGGGATCACCGACGGGAAGCGCTGCTCGGCCTCGCTGACGATGGCCTCGATCGAGGCCGTGAACGGCGGCAGATGGATCAGCAGCAGCTGGCTGACCTGGGCCGCGGCGGCGATCTCAGCCGCCTGGGCGGCGGAGGAGTGAATCTCCGGGTTGCGCGGCGCGTCCTCGGTGAACCAGGCCTCGTGGGCCAGCATCTGGCAGCCGCCGGCGAGCTCGACCGATCCTGGGTCGTTCGCCGTGTCGGTAACCCAGGCCAGCTCGTCGCCGAAGCGCAGTCCCATCGTCGGCGCCGTGTGATGGCCCTGGCGACGGTGGGTCATGCGCACCTTTCCCAGCTCCAATTCACCCTGGCATATATCCCGGACCTCGATGTCCTGCTGATCCAGCGCGACGGGGTGAAACGGCTCCTGTGAGACGCGATCGAGCAGCTCCGCCGTGGACGTGCCGTAGAGGAGGCTTCCCGGGCCCCAGACCGTGGTCTCCTCGCAGATGTCGAGGCTGGGCAGATAGGCCAGGCCGGCGATGTGATCCAGGTGGAAGTGCGTGAGCACGATGTCCAGCCTCTGCACGCCCGCCAGGAGCTCGGGGCACTCCATGAGCCGGGCCACGCCGGTGCCGGCGTCGATCATGATCGCGCTCTCGGCCTGACGCATCAGCGCGGTGGCGGTGTGGCGCCCGTGGGCGGGCAGCCAGCCCCCGCCGCCGAGGACGGTCAGCATGGTCGGTGGCTGCTAGCTCCGGCCGCGAGCCTGGCGCTGGCAGCGCTCGCAGATGCAGTGCCAGCCGTGCACCGGGGGAACGTCGAGCCCCATGGCCGAGTGGCGACTGCGCTGGTCCACTGCCGGTGTGTGCGATGAATCAGACGCAACGTGCCAGCGCCGGGAACGGCGGGGGGATAGGCCGACTGCGCGGAGGAGAGGTGACCAGGTCATCGCGACGGTTCCGAAGGGTACGAACTCGATCGGCGGATGAGGGCAGTTGCTTGAGTGAGATTCGTCACTGACCGCTATTTCTCCTGCTGCTTGCGGGCTTGGCGGCGCTCCTGACGCTGCTCCTCCCGGGCCTGCCGGCGGGCGTTGGACCGGCGAGCGGCCACTCCTCGCAGCCCGACGGTGAACGGGCCGGCGAACCCGGAGAGCTGGCGCTCGGCCTCAGGCGCGCCGCACACCGGGCAGGCCACCGGCGCGTCGGGGCTGCTCCGAGCCTCGAAGCGCTCGCCACACGAGCGGCAGGCGAAGTCGTACAGGGGCATGTCCTTTGATTATGGGGACCCTGCGAGCGGGGGCGCGTCGGTTCGAACCTCCGGCGGGGACGAAATTAGGACAGACCGGGGTGTGTCTCTCTTGACGCGCGGTGCACGTCGCGTTCACATTGTCCCCGTCGCGCCCGCGGGCTCGACACACGGGACCAATTCAAGCGCGGGAGGATTCGAGTGTTCAGGCAGAGGATCGGCAGGCTGGCCGCGGGGTTGGCTGGGACGCTGGCCGTAGCCGCCAGCCTGGGGGCGGCGGGAGCGGCGGCCAAGGCGTGCCCCAACACGTCGACCCAGACCGTGAGCGGCAGCCCGTCGTACACGTATACGCGCGGCTGCATCGTCAGCTACGACGGAACGGCGATCGTCTACAACCTGTTCGAGCCGCTTCACCCGGCGGCGGGCTCCGTGTACCCGATCATGATTGGTCCCGGCTGGGGGAGCGCGGGAGACACCAGCCCCGACCCCAACCTGATCTCCCAGGGCTACGCGGAGCTGACGTGGGATCCGCGCGGCTTCGGGCAATCGGGCGGCGTGGCCGAGGTCGATGCCCCGTACGCGGAAGGCCGTGACGCCTCGGCGCTGATCGACCAGGTGGTGACCGGCCGGCCGGAGATGGCCACCGATCAGTGCGGCGACAAAGGGCAGCCGCGCTACGCCAACGACACCGAGGCGTCGCGCACCTGCGGTCAGCCGGTGGTGGGGATGACCGGCGGCAGCTACGGCGGCGGCATCCAGTTCGCCACCGCGGCGTTCGATCAGCGGGTCAAGGCGATCGTCCCGGTGATCACCTGGAACAACCTGAACTGGTCGCTATGGCCCAACAGCGTCATCAAGCTGGGTTGGGGCGAGCTGCTCTACGGAGCCGGGTTGGCCGAGCAGGCCGCCGAGCACGGGCAGGCCGATGTCAACACCGGCGCGATCACCTCCGGGAATCCGTTCTCCGGCGGCGACGGCGGGATGCAGATCGGCGGCTACGACCCGATGATCCACTACTCCGAGGTCACCGGCGCGACGCTTGGCTTCCCTGACCACACGACGATGGCGTGGTTCGGGCAGCGGTCGATGGCCGTCTACGGAGCCGGTTCGGCCGGACACCTGCCCCACATTCCGACGCTGCTCGAGCAGGGGACCGTGGACACGCTGTTCAACCTCAACGACGCGTGGAACAACTACCTGCTGCTGAAGAGCCACGACTCGGATGTGCCGGTGAAGCTGATTGCGTTCTGCGGCGGGCACGTGAGCTGTCCCACTGGGGCACCACCCAGCGGCGCCGGCTACAGCGATACCTCCTCGAGCTCGAGCCCGGTGGGCGCCGGCCAGTCAGCCGGACAGTTCGACGAGAACCAGACGCTGGCTTGGTTCAACCACTACCTGAAGGGCCAGGGGCCAAACGACGGCATGCCGGCGAGGGTCGTCTACCAGGACCAGACCGGTGACTACCACCCGCTGCGCACGTTCCCCACGGTGGATCGGCCCGGCCCGGCCAGTCTGGTCTCGGCCCCCGTCTCGGGCACCCTGGTGGACCACAACGCCCCCAGCGGCGCGGGCCCGGTCGGCGTGGACACCGCGGTAACCGACGGGGCCACGAATGCCGGCGATCCGGGCCAGGTCACGGTGCCGGTGTTCACGGCCAGAACGGACACGCCGGTGGTGGGCATCGGGCGGGTGACCGGCAACGTGACCGTGAACGGCGCGGCCACCGAGCTGTTCTTCCGCCTGGTCGACCAGAACACCGGGGACGTCCTGGACCTCCAGACCACCCCGCTGCGGGTGGACAACCTCGACCAGCAGAACCTCGGCACGAGCGCGCACCCGCCGGCGTCTCAGCCGTTCTCGGTCGACCTGCCGGGCGTGGCCTACAAGCTGCCCAAGGGCGACACGCTGGAGCTCCAGGTCTCGACCTCGACGAACTCGTTCACTGCCAATCGCGGGAGCGCGGTGATCCAGCTGAGCGGCACCATCAAGGTGCCAACGCTCTAGAGCGGGAGCGGGGAGCGGGGAGCGGGGAGCGGGCGCGGGTCCCGGGCGCGGGCGCGGCGGCGCAGGGGCCGTCGCGCCCGCTCGGGTTGTCAGGGGGGTTTGGGGGGTGCAAGCGCGCGGCGCGGGCCAGCCCACGACGGCGAGCGATGTCGATTTTCCTGACTATTTCAGGATCTTTGACATTGCCCCGCCCGCTGTCGGTGCCCGCCGGGTGGCCGCCGGGGGCGCGCCAGCCGCCGCCGCCGCGCCCCAACCCTTGACATACCACCCGGTATGTGATTCAAATACCGGACGGTATTCGGAAATGGCCGACGAGCACCACACCTTCTTGTTCGCCGATCTCGTCGGGTTCACGGCGCTGGCCGAGCTCGAGGGCGATGATCGCGCGCTGGAAGTGGTGCTGGGGCTGCAGCGGCGGGCTCGCGAGCTCCTCGACGACCACGGCGCCGAGCAGGTGAAGACCATCGGCGACGGGCTGATGCTCCGCGTGCAGGAGCCCGAGTGCGCGATTAAGCTCGGGCTGCGGCTGGTCGAGGGGCTGGCCAGCCAGGCCGACTTCCCGCCGGTGCGGGTGGGCATCCACACCGGGCCCGCTCTGGCCAACGACGGCGACTATTACGGGCGCACGGTGAACGTGGCGGCCCGGCTGTGCGCCGTGGCGCCCGGCGGCGAGGTCATGGTCTCTGAGCAAACCCGCCAGGCGGCCGGGGCGGTGCGCCAGGTCAGGTGGGGTGGGCGCGAGCTGCACTGGTTGCGCAACGTTCCTGAGCCGGTGCCCACGTATCTCGCGGCGGCCGACGGCGAGCTAGCGTCCGAGTCTGAACCCAAGCGCCGACGCTCGCGCCTTCCCCGGTGGAGCTGCGGCCAGGCGCCGACCCGCGCGGAGGCGATGGCATGAGCACGCTCACCCACGAACCGACTGGTCCGCAGACCACCCCGCCGGTCGACCGGCCGGGTCATGGGCTTCCCGCCGGCCCGCCGATGCCCGCCGCACTCCAGACCGCGATCTGGTTCGGCAAGGCGCAGTGGATGCTCGGTCAGTGCGCTGCCCGGTACGGCGAAACGTTCACCATCCGGCTGGTCAACGAGGGCCCGTTCGTCGTCCTGTCTAACCCCGAGCACGTCAAGCAGGTGTTCACTGGCCATCCGCGCGTGTTCCACGCCGGTGAGGGCAACCGGATCCTGCTCCCGGTGCTCGGCCCCAACTCGCTGCTGCTGCTGGACGACGACGCCCACATGCGTCAGCGCAAGCTGCTGCTGCCCGCCTTCCACGGCGAGCGGATGCAGCA
>DASZGO010000282.1:0-6791 GCA_035938755.1 Solirubrobacteraceae bacterium
CACCCCCGGCTCGCGCACCAGCCCCGCCCTGCCGGATGGCGGGACGCTCAACCGATCCCAGGTCGTGCCGGCGGTGCAGCTCAGCCAGATCTTCGACACGTTCGACCCGGTGACCCGGCAGGCCTTCCGGACCTGGCAACAGAGCCTGGCCGTGTCGGTCAGAGGCAATGGCCAGAACCTGAACGACGTCCTGGGCAACCTGCCGACGTTCGCTACCAACCTGACACAGCTGCTGGGCGTGCTCGACATCGAGCACTCGGCGGTGGTGTCGCTGTCCCGCAACGGCGGGACCACGTTCACCGCGCTGAACCGTGATCCGGCCGCCCTGCACACGCTGATCACGGCCGGCGACACCACGTTCAGCACCACCGCGGCCAACGCCAGCTCGATCCAGCAGATCTTCCATATCTTCCCCACGTTCCTGACCGAGCAGCGGCTCACCCTGACCGCGCTGAAGAGCTTCTCGCTGAACGCCGACCCGGTGATCCGCGAGCTGATCCCGGTGGCCCAACAGCTGGGTCCGACGCTCCAGGCGGTCAACAACCTGTCGCCGTATCTGAAGAACCTGTTCCAGCAGCTGGGTCCGCTGATCGACGCCTCCAACGCCGGGCTACCGGCCACCGAGCGCGTGCTCGCGGGGCTGAACCCGGGCGGACTGCTCGACAGCACCGGGGCGTTCCTGGGCCAGCTGAACCCGATCCTGTCCTGGCTCAAGGTCCACCAGCAGCTGATCTCCGACTTCATCTCGGCCGGTGGCGTCGGCCTGTTCGACCGCACGACGTCGTTTGCCGGCAACGGCACCGGACACTACCTGCGCCAGGTGGCGCCGAGCGGGCCGGAGACGCTTTCGTTCTCGCCCAACGGCCGCGATCCGAACAACCGTGGCAACAACTACCCCGAGCCGCTGTGGCTGCCGGCGGGCGAGATCCGTGACTTCACCAACGGCAACCTGCCGGCCTGGGACTGCAAGAACACGGGTGCGGGCGGCGACGGGTCCACGCCGGGCGGCGGAACCCCGCCGCAGCAGCCGTGCTGGGTCCAGCCGCGGCAGCCCGGCGCGCCGCAGCAGTACCTGATCCCCCAGATCAAGCCGACGACGTTCTCTAAGAAGTAGCGGGAAGCTCGCCGCTACGCTGCGTCAGCGGTCCGGAGGGCGGGCTGGGACTTTCCCCCGCTCAGCCCTCCCAGGACCGACTCGGCGAGCTGGCGGTCGCCGCTGAACGTGAGCCCGCTGTGGTCACGAGCCGGGGAGAACGCGTTGATCCACGCGTTGCGGTCGCCGGCCACCCGAGCATCGGCGCCGTCAGTGTCGCACTCGCGCATGGTCAGCTCCTCCGGGCCCAGCGTGAACGCGTAGCACACGCGCTCGGTGCTGTCCTCGACCGCGAACTCCACCGTCCCGCGTCGACCGTCCGGATGCACCAGGCCCGCGGCCAGGCGGAAGATCGCGCCCAGGTCCACGTCCTCCGAGGTCCGGGGTGAGCTCCAGGCCCAGGCGTAGCCCCAGCGGGCCAGCTCGCCCAGGACCGGCATCAGCTCCCGGGCCCGGTCGGTCAGCGCGTAATCCACCCGCGGCGGCACCTCGCGGTAGCGCTTGCGGGTCAGCATGCCATCGGCCACCATGCGGTTGAGCCGGGACCGCAGCTGCTCGGTGGAGATTCCCGGCAGCACGCGCTGCAGCTCGACGAAGCGGCGAGGTCCCGCCGCCAGGTCACGGACGATCAGCAGCGTCCACTTGTCGCCGACGAGGTCCAGCGCCCGCGCATCAGGCGACCACTGGTCGTAGGGATGTCTCTTGGGCGGTGGTACGCCGGGCATCATGCTCCTTCCGGTTGCGGGCCGTGAGACACCAGATTTGTGTACATGCCTGGTCGTACGTCTGTCTGGCCATCAGACACCGGTCCGGTAGTCCATTGATCCATTTAGCTGTTGTTTTCCCCGATTTCGCCGATATCACTCGCAATGGGCGAACTTATTGTGCTTGGCGACCGGATGTGGGTTCGCCAGGCGAGACCGCAGTTCCTGTACGACCTGGCCTGTCCGGTGTCCTATCTGGCGGCTGAGCAGGTCGAGCCTAGCCTGGGGCAGGTGGAGTGGATTCCCGCGTGCGGAGCTGGTGTCGAGTCGCTCAACCGCGCCGAAGTCACCCGGCAGGCCCAGGCCCACCACCTTCCGCTGGTCTGGCCCGAGCGCTATCCGGCGGCCCTGATCCGGGCCTCTCGGGCTGCGGCGGCGGCTACAGCGGATGGCCACGGAGCGCGATTCGGCCTGGCCGCGCTGCGGCTGGCCTTCTGCGGCGGATTCGACCTGGAGGATCCGGAGATTCTGGCCGAGGCCGCGGCCGCGGCGGGCATCAGCGTCGATCATTGTCTGGAGGCGGCCGAGGACCCGGGCTGGGATCCGGTCGTGGCCCAGGGGCTGGATGCCCTGCCGGCCGTGCGCGTGGGCGCGAGCCTGTTCAGCGGCTCCGAGGCCGTGGTCCAGGCGGCGGCTGTGCTCCACGCGCGGTCTGCGTAAGCGCTCCGCTCTCGTCACACTCTGCGCGATGAGGAACCCCGTGGACCGGGTGGTCCGCGCTATCTCCCGGCGCAACTCGTTCGCGTTGATCTGGGCCCAATTCGGTCTGGCCCATCTGATCGCGCTGGGCGGGATCGCACTGCTGGCCCTCTATCAGGACATCTCTGCGTCCGACTTCTGGCTGCTGGTGGGCGTCTCGCAGGCGGTGGTGGCGCTGGACAACCTGATCTCGGTCAGGTTGACCTACCGGATGTGGCGGCCGGTGCGGGCCTGGGAGAACGGGGCCCGCGATCCGGAGTCGACAGTCGTGGCCTGGCTCGCCGCGGCCATGCTCCCGTTCGAGTACGTGCGCCGGATGCGCAGATACCCATTCGTGTTCGCCTACCTGCCGCTCGTTGGGTTCATCACGTGGAAGCTCCACCTGCACTGGTACTCGTTCTTCCTGATCGCGGCGGCCGGCACCGCCGTGCTGGGCACACAGCTGATCGTGCGCTACTTCACGATGGAGATCGTGGCGCGGCCGGTACTGGAGCAGATCGCCACGCACCTGCCCACCCGGTTCACCCCGGGGACGGTCGGGTTGTCGCTGCGCTGGCGGCTGCTGGCCACGCTGCCCGTGATCAATGTGATCACCGGGATGGTGGTGGCCGGGATCTCCAGCCACCGTCACCGCGCTGGCCTCTCGGACCTGGGCATCGCCTGGCTGGTCGCGGTCGGCGTGTCCTTCACGCTGTCGCTGGAGCTGGTGGTGCTGGTGCTGCGCTCGCTGCACTCGTCGCTGGAGGACGTCCAGCAGGCGACCGAGCGCGTGCGCCGGGGCGACTACTCGGCCCGGGTGCCCGTGGTGTCTACCGACGAGATCGGGCGCCTGGCCCAGTCGTTCAACCTGATGATGGAGGGGCTCCAGGAGCGTCAACGCCTCCAGGAAGCGTTCGGGGCCTACGTGGACCCGGCACTGACCGATCGGGTTCTGCAGGAGGGCGCGGATCTGGGCGGCGAGGAGCGCGAGGTCAGCATCCTGTTCCTGGACATCCGGGACTTCACCGAGTTCGCCGAGCGGGCGTCGCCACACGAGGTGGTGACCCGGCTCAACGAGTTCTGGGAGCTCATCGTGCCCATCGTCCAGCGCCACGGCGGCCACGCCAACAAGTTCATCGGCGACGGCCTGCTGGCCGTATTCGGGGCGCCCGAGGGCCTGCCCGACCACGCCGACCGGTCCCTGGCCGCGGCGCTGGAGATCGCGTCCGAGGTGGCGCGGCGCTACGGCGGTTCGTTCGAGGTGGGGATCGGGGTGAACTCCGGGGGCGTGATCGCGGGGACGGTGGGTGGGGGAGGGCGCGTCGAGTACACAGTGATCGGCGATGCGGTCAACACCGCGTCGCGGGTCGAGGCGGCCACGCGAGAGACCGGCGACCCGGTGCTGATCACCGATTCGACGAAGGCGCTGCTGCGGAGCTCGCGGGTCGATCTGGTGGAGTGCGCGCCCATGGAGCTCAAGGGCAAGCGCGAGCCGGTGACGCTATGGGCGCCGCGGCTCTCGCAGCCCGCGGCGCCCGAGGCGCTTAGCGTCCCGGGGGTCCCGCCTCGAAGCTAGACCGGGCTAACCAGCCCGGTCATGATCATCTCGCCGAGTTCGCTGTTCTCACCGTCGGGCGGGTCGGACTCGAGCGGCACTGGTTGACACGGCAGCGGGTCGAACTCGTCTACGTGCGCCACCATCTCGTCGAAAGGCCGGGTCCGTTCCGGCGAAGGAGTCTGTACTGGTCCCATCTCTCCGTCTCCTTCGTTTGCGGGTTCACGTCCCATCCTACGCCCCAAGCTAAGTACGCCCTCAAGCTGGTCCCTCCTTTGCGTGTTAGCGTGCGCGCTCGTGGCGACCGACACTCAGTCCACCGCCCAGATGCACGGCGGTCGTCTGGTGGCGAAGCGGCTGCGGGCTCACGGGGTGGGCAAGCTGTTCACGCTGTCCGGCGGTCACCTCTTCTCGATCTACGACGGCTGCCGGGCCGAGGGGATCGAACTGATCGACGTGCGCCACGAGCAGACGGCGGCGTTCGCGGCCGAGGGCTGGGCCAAGGTCACGCGCACGGTGGGCGTGTGCGCCCTGACTGCCGGCCCGGGTGTGACCAACGGGATGAGCGCGCTGGCTTCGGCTTCTTTGAACTCGTCTCCCATGGTCGTATTGGGCGGCCGGGCTCCGCAGATGCGGTGGGGACAGGGGTCGCTGCAGGAGATCGACCACGTCCCGTTCGTGCGGCCGTTGACCAAGTCGGCGGAGACGGCGTTGGAGACGGCTCGGATTCCGGCGTTGCTGGATCAGGCGTTCCGGGTGGCGCTGGAACCGCGCTCGGGGCCGACGTTCGTGGACTTCCCGTTGGATCAGGTGTTCATGGAGGCCCCGGAACCGGGTCCGGGGCCTCCGTTGCCCGAGCCGTGGCGCGGGGCGGCCGCTCCCGGGGTCGACGGCGGGGCGGCGCTGCTGCGCGATGCCGAGCGCCCGGTGATCATGGCCGGCACCGGCCTGTACTGGGGTCACGGCGAGGCTGGTCTGCGTGAGCTGGCCGAGCGCCTGCGCGTGCCGGTGTTCCTGAACGGCCTGGCGCGAGGCTGCCTGCCCGCCGACCACGAGCTCTATTACTCGCGCGCGAGGGGAGCGGCCCTGAGCGGCGCCGACGTAGCGGTGGTGATCGGCACGCCGCTGGACTTCCGGCTGGGGTTCGGGGCGGCGTTCGCCCCCGAGGCTTCGCTGATCGTGGTCGACGTGGCCGAACCGGAACGTCCGCACCCCCGAGCCGTGGATGTGGAGCTGTACGGGGCGCTTCCGGCGACGCTGGCGGCGCTGGTTGACACGGTTGTCCCGGGTGGTCGCGCTCGTGCGGACTGGATCACCTCTCTGCGGGCGATCGAGGACGAGAAGCGGGCCGCTGAGGCCGCGGAGCTGGCGGACCCGCGAGCCCCGCTGCATCCGATGCGGATCTACGGCGAGCTCTCCCAGGTCCTTGACCGCGATGCCATCGTGGTGGGGGACGGCGGCGAC
Organism: Solirubrobacteraceae bacterium; assembly: GCA_035938755.1. Taxonomy (GTDB): domain Bacteria; phylum Actinomycetota; class Thermoleophilia; order Solirubrobacterales; family Solirubrobacteraceae; genus Palsa-465. The sequence continues at coordinate 5,555 of DASZGO010000282.1, forward strand.
TTTGTGTCCTACGCCGGCCGGATGATCGACTCGTTCGAGCCGGGGTGCTGGGTCGATCCCGGGCCATACGGCTGCTTGGGCTCAGGGCTGGGCTACGCGCTGGCCGCCAAGCTGGCCCGGCCCGAGCGGCAGGTGGTCCTGCTGCTGGGCGACGGCGCCTTCGGCTTCTCCGGGATGGAGCTCGACACGTTGGCCCGGCACGGCGTGGCCGTGGTGGGGGTGATGGGCAACAACGGCATCTGGGCCCTGGAGAAGCACCCCATGGAGGCCCTGTATGGCTATTCGGTGGCCGCCGACCTCCGTCCTGAGACCCGCTACGACGTCGTGGCGGAGGCGCTCGGCTGTCGGGGCGAGCTGGTTGCCCGGCCGGGTGAGCTGCGGCCGGCGCTGGAGCGGGCGTTTGAGTCGGGGGATCCGACGCTGATCAACGTTCTGACTGACCCGTCGGTGGCGTACCCGCGGCGGTCGAACCTGGCCTGACCGTCCGTTTCAGTGAACTACCGGGAGCGCGTTCAAGAAGCTGACCAGGTCGCCCTCTGCGTTGCCCGTGGTCAGTCCGCCGCAGCGGTAGCCGTTCAGGTTGACCGGCGGCCCTTGCTGGCGCACGATGGTGACGGTGATCTGCATGCCGCCGGCGCAGCCGTGGTTTGACGAAGGTGGCACCCGCTCCGCTATCTGGTACTGGTTGAGCGCTGCAGTCACCCGCTCGAGTTGGATCCGATTGCTGAAAACGCGGGTCTGGGGCCGCCCGTAAGGCGGTGGCAGCCCCGGTTGGACCAAGGTAACGCGCACGCTGCGCAGACCGCGCCAGGGAGGGGAGGCGGTGGTCCTGACCGTCGTTGGGGTGGAGCTGGTCGCCGCGGAGCTGGAACTGCGGCCGCTGCCGCAAGCGGCGAGCGTCAGGCCGACCAGTAGCGCGAGTGCTGTGACTCTCATGCCGCCGATCATGGCGCGTACGGCGGTCGTTAACGAAAACCGCCCGCATTCTCAGCGGGCGGCTTCCGATCCAGGTTTGGCCCAATCGGGACGGGCAGGGGTACGTGCCAGAAAGGGCCGATTTGATTGGTTCGGACGGCGGGAGGCGCCGATGTCTGCGGCTTCGCCCGAACCTATGTTGGGCCAGGTAAACCTGACCCATGGCCAGCAATAATCACGGGTGGACGGCAATTGCGCAATCGAACATGTGTCCAGGTCCAGACCCTAGACCATACGTTTAGTCAGAAAACATGAGTGCTGC
>DASZGO010000283.1:0-10360 GCA_035938755.1 Solirubrobacteraceae bacterium
GTACTGCTGAGAGCGCACCGGCTGCGCGTGGAACGCGGCGACTACAACATTGCTCCGGTGCACCTGGCCGACGCGATCGAGGAACTCGTCGCCGCCTCACGCGAGTCGCTGTCACCCGACCGCGCGCCCAAGGACCCCTACTAGTACGGATGGGCCCCGAAAATGCCAGGAGACCCGCTCGCGCGGGTCCCCTGGTTCTTCCCCGTTCCGGTCATCTTGTCGCGCCTGATAGGGCTACTGGCCCTGCTCGCCCGGGGCGCAGGCGGGCGGACACTGATGGTCGCCCCCGGCATCGGGTCCGCCGGGACCATCCTTCGAGGCACTGGTCTCGGACGATGCGGACTCGGAGGTCGATGACTCCGACGTCGTTGACTCCGACGTGGACTCGCTGCCCGGGCCCGTGCTGTCGTTGCCCCCGGCCTGGCTGCCGGACTGGCTGCCCGATTGGACGGTTTCGGCTACAACCATCTGGCTGTGCTTGGTCTGGACGCGGTGAGCCCCATGCTTCTTGTGGTGGGTCGCGGCCTTGGCGACTGAACCGCTGAGGCTGGCGGTCAGCGTCAGGGCCAACGCCAGAGCCGCACCTGCGGCCGCGAGCAGGATGAGCAAGCGGCGAGGAGTGAATCGAAGCTCCATGGGTCCTCCTTTGCTTTGGGTTGACTAGAACGCAGATCAAACTAGGCGCGGTGTGTGAGGTGGCGATGACGCCAAGATGCAGATTTGATGAGAGGCCCGGGACGCGCGTAGTGGCGCAGTAGCCTCGAATTCCCGTGCCTCTCACCGCCGAACGCACTACTCGCGTGCTGCTGGTCGAAGATGACCGCGACATAGCGCGCGTGCTGGTGCTGGAGCTGGATCACGCCGGCTATGAGCCGCGGGTGGTCACAGACGGGCCTGCCGCGCTCTCGGCGGTCAGTGACTGGGATCCGCATCTGGTGCTGCTCGACCTGGGGTTGCCGACCCTGGACGGCATCGAGGTGTGCCGACGGATCCGTGCGAGCGCAGCGACACCGATCGTCGTGCTGACAGCACGCGGGTCGGTCCAGGATCGGGTGGCCGGCCTGGACGCCGGGGCGGACGACTACATCGCCAAGCCGTTTTCGCTGGAAGAGCTCCTGGCCCGCATACGCTCGACCTTGCGGCGCGCTCGGCTGCGCGATGAGGGGGATCGGCTCGAGGTAGCGGGCGTGGTGCTGGATACCCGTACCCGGACGGTTGCGCGCGATGGCCTGCCGGTCCAGCTCACCCCGCGAGAGTTCGATCTACTGGAGCTGTTTCTGCGTCACCCCGGGATGGCGCTGAGCCGCGAGACGATGCTCTCGGCAGTGTGGGGCTACGAGTTCCTGGGGGGATCCAACGTCATCGACAGCTATGTCCGCTACCTGCGCCAGAAGCTCGAGCGCGCTGGCCGGGGACGGCTCATCCGGACCGTGCGCGGTGTGGGGTATGCGTTCCGGCCGACGCCATGAACCTGCCGCTGCGGTTGCGGTTCGCGTTACTGGCCGCCCTGCTGGTGCTGCTGGTCGCCTCGACGGTGGGACTGGCGGCGTACCTGAGTTTCCGAAGCTCGGTTCTCAACCGCGCAGCCAGCACGGCGCAGACCGAAGCAACGCGCTTGGTAGGTCTGGTCGAGGGCGGCGGGAGGGCCGACGGGCAGCTCGTCGACATAGCGGACACGTCACTGACCCGCCAGCTCTCTTCGCCGGGCCAGAGGATCGAGGTCGACCGTCCCAACGGCGCGGTGGTGCAGTCGAGCTCCCAAGCCATGGGGCTGACCGCGGCGTTCAAGGCGCAGTGCCTGGGCACTGGACACGCTCAGACGCGCCTGTCTCCGCCACCCCTTTTAGTCGTGTGCGCGCGCGTGGGTCCTGCGGGCGCATCGGTGGGGACGATTGCCGTCGGAGTGCCACTGAAGGACTCGCTGGCGTCGCTGTCCACGCTGCGGATGACGCTGGTGCTCGGGGTCCTGGGCGGTGTAGCGCTGGCCGCGCTCCTGTCCTTGCTTCTGGCCCGCCGGGCCCTGCGCCCACTGAAGCGGATCGCCGCGGCCGCCGAGACGATTCGTGCGGGCGATTTGACCCGTCGGATCGGCTACAGCGGGCACGATGAGGTCGGCCAGCTGGCGAACGTACTCGATGCCTGCTTTACCGAGCTCGAGCAATCGATCGAACGGCAGCGGCGGTTCGCCGCTGACGCATCGCACGAGTTGAAGACTCCGATCGCAGCGATCAGAGCGAATGTCGAGGTGCTCCGCGGATGGGCCTCGGCCGAGCCGGCTGCGCGCGAAGCCACGCTGGAGTCTCTGGACCAGGCGGCGCGGCGCGCTTCACGACTGGTGGCAGACCTGCTGGCACTCGAGCGGATCGACCGAGAGCCACAGAGCCTGCACACCCGGGTGCGTCTTGACGCCGTCGTTCTGGGCGCAGTGCGTGACGCCAGCGCGCTGCGGCACGGCGCGGCCGTCCGCGTCGGCCAGCTCGACGACGCGATTCTCGATGCGGGCGACCCGATCGGGTTGCACCAGGTGGTGTTGAACGTGATCGCCAACGCACTAGAAGTCAGCCCGCACGGGAATGAAGTCGTCGTGTCTCTCGTCACCACCGATGCCTACGCCCGCGTTACGGTGAGCGACGCCGGGCCAGGCATAGCCGGCGACGACCTGGAGAAGATCTTTGAGCGGTTCTACACCAAGCGGGTCGGCCGCGGCTCGCAGGCCGGGGCCGGGCTCGGTCTGGCCATCGCCCGCGCGATCGCCGAGGAGCACGGCGGCGACCTGACCGCGCGCAACAATCCGGGTCGTGGGGCGTCGTTCGTGCTTCGCTTGCCGCTGCGAGTCACCCGTCCGGGCTCTGAGAGCTCGGGTGCCCGGTCAGCCCAAGAGGGGGCCGTGGCGTAGGAGCCGGGAGTGAGGCTCGGCCTAGGATTGGCGGCGCTGGGCCGCCCGGGCTACCTCAACCTCGGGCATGGCGCCGACCTCGGTGAGGACCGGTCGGTGGAGGGGCTGCGGCGTCACGCCCACGGGGTGCTGGACGCGGCCTACGCGGCGGGCATGCGGGCATTCGATGCGGCACGGTCCTACGGCCGGGCCGAGGAGTTCCTGGGGCAGTGGCTGCGCTCACGGCAGCCAGCGGACGTGGTCGTGAGCTCCAAGTGGGGCTACGTGTACACCGCCGACTGGCGCGTCAAGGCCGATCCGCCCGAGGTCAAGCATCACGACGTGGAGACGCTGCGCCGCCAGCTGGCCGAGACTCGCGAGCAGCTCGGTGACTGGCTGACGCTGTACCAGATCCACTCGGCCACCCCGGACAGTCGCGTGCTGGAGAACGATGCGGTGTTGAGCGAGCTGGCCGAGCTGCGTGGCCAGGGTGTGGCCGTCGGCGTCACGGTGAGCGGGACCAGCCAGCCCCAGACCCTGGCCCGAGCTCTGGAGCTCGGCGCGTTCGACGCCGTACAGGCGACCTGGAACCTGCACGAGCGGGCGGCACAGCCGGCGCTGGCCAGAGCCCACGCCGCCGGGCTCCGCGTGTATGTAAAGGAGGCGCTGGCCAACGGTCGCCTGGCCGGGCGGGAGCCGGTCCCTGAACTGGAGGCCGCGGCCGCAGACGCCGGGACGAGCCCGGACGCGGTGGCGCTGGCCGCGGTGCTGGCTCGACCCTGGGCGGACGTGGTCCTGAGCGGAGCCGCCAACGCCGAGACGCTCCGCAGCAACCTACGGGCTAACCACGTCGCCTGGACCGACGAGCTCGAACGCCGGCTGGTCCCGCTCCGGGAGGACAGCGAGTTCTACTGGGCCCGCCGTTCCAACCTGGCCTGGAACTGACCCCGGCTCAGCGCACCGGCGGCGGGACGCCCCGGCCGCTTTCCGCCAATGCCCGGTCCCACCCGCACACGGCGCAGGCGTGCTGGAACAGCCAGTCCGCGAACTCGAGCGCGGTCCCCCGGGGGTCAGAGCTGCCCACCACATCGCTCCAATCGAGCACGTACTCCCCACCTAGCGTCTCGTCCCAGTGGGCGGCCGACGGCGAGGGGTCGGCGCCGACGAACCCCTCGGGCCGAGGGTGCGCGTAGCCGTAGAACGCGGGCTTGTCGTAGCGGGGGTCTCCCGGCCACCAGCCGATGGCCACCTCCTCGGCGTCCATCGAATTGCGCATGATGAAATCGCTCGACGGGGGGTCGGCGGGGGCACCGGAGAACAGGTTGACGGCCAGATCGAACGAGCCCCACCAGGCATTCACCGGGGTCGAGCGGCCGCGGAAGGGCGCCCGGAATGCCGCCAGCACCAGCGCTGCTTGAGTGGCGGCGGCGAAGTACGTGCTCACGGCGGCGGGGTCATAGCTCGCGTGCTCCGAGTCCTCGTCGAGCGGCACCGTCCACCACACCTCCTGCGGAGTGGGGTCGATGTCCACCGGACCGCCCAGCTCGCGCACCGCCGCCAGCACGTCCCGCGTGACCTCGCCCACGGCGCGGTCTGGAACCAGCGGCACCACTCGGGCGGCGCCGCCCGAGTGTTCGATCAGCGCCTCGTGAGCTCGCAGGTCTAGGGCCACCACCAACGCGCCGGAGCCGTCGGGCGCGGGCAGCGCCAGGGTCTCCCAGCCCCGCGCGGTGAGCCGGAGCGCGGCGTGCTGGAGCTCAGGCTCAGGCGGCGCCAGCGCGACCGCGAGCTTGCCCAGCACCTGCGTGTGCGCGTGGAGCGTGTCGCAGGTTGCGCTCCATGCCGGGTATTCGAGTGACGGCCACGGCTGGCTCATGCGTGCGTGGCCGATTCTGACAGAGCGGGGTCAGATCCTCCCGCAGCGACGGAAGTGACGCACGAATTGCAGGCGCCGCCCGCCGGCCGTCCACTCGACGATGACCAGACGGAAGTCAGCCCGGCTCGGGCGGCGCAGCGTGAGGCGCTTGACCCTGTGGCCCTGGGCCCGCTTGATCAACCGCCCGTCCATATACGCCTGCACACGGACGATCCGGCCGTGACGCGGCTGCCGGAGGCGCAGCACGAGTCGCGGATGGGGCACGCAGGCGGCCGGTGTGGAGGCGACCGGGACCGGCTGCTCGAAGTCGTTCAGCTGGACGGTGACCACGTCCGTCAAACCGGGAAAGTTGGGGAAGGTCAGCGTGCGCACCGGCCCCACCCCCCGCGAGCGGAGCCTCACCGTCACCTTCCCCACCGCCGGGGTCTGCGCGGGCATGTACACGTCCACCCCGGAGACGAATGGGAGCTGGTAGTAGGTCGAATTCGGCTTGCTGGTGTCGCTCTGGCGGTCATGGTCGAAATCACCTGCGAACAACGCGTTCGTCAAGTGGCTGAGCGGGCACACCGCCGCCGTGCAGGCGCTGACGCCGTCCAGGGTGAGGACGTCGCTGCCGGCGCCCTGATCGCCCCACAGCTCCTTGTAGCGGATGAGCACCATGGCCACGCTGTCCGAATCAGCCGGGCCACCGGCGCTCCTCAGGGCATCCGACTCCAGCAGGCGAATCAGGTGGTCATTGCGCAGAAACGGCTCGTAGTAGAAGTGATGCACCGGTACTCCGGGCCGCAGGAGCGTGAACTCGTAGCGCCGGCCTGACTGCGCGCTGACCGGGCCCCAGTCGCCGCCCGAGCCGAGCTGGTAGGTGGCGGTGGGGTCGGGGCTGGTCCTCTGTCCCGTGGCGTCATCGACCGGCCATACCTGGACGGTCGCACCGGCCAGTCCGGTGTTGTTGGGAAAGTTCAGGGCCTTCCCGGACAGGGTGATCGGTCCGGGCTGGGACCGGATGTCCGTGGTGGCCGGCGCCGAGCCGGTGAAGAACTCGTACATCGCTCGGAACGAGATCGGCGAAGTGGCGCTTTGTACATGCGTGGAGTCAGGGATGGTCACGTTCTTGGCGCCGGTGATCGACCGGCCGGGCGGCGACAGCGGTCCCTTGGTGGCCCACAGCGCCAGCGTGCGCACGCCGCCCGGGGGGGAGCTGGCGGTCTGGCCGTCGACGTTCACGTAATCGGCCACGTTGGCCGCCCGCGCCGGGTCGCTCTTCAGATAGTCCTGCATGAGCAGGGTCCCCAGCGAGTGCGCGATCAGCTCGACCTTGGGGCGGCCGGCCTGCGCCTTGAGCTGGGCGATCAGCTGGTCGAGCCGCGGAAACAGCTGCGCCTCGATCACCTGGACACCGGCTGGGTTGAGCCCGGTGACGCCGGGCACGGGGGTGGCGGGGGTGGAGTCGTACTCCAGCACCTGCACGGAGTCATCGGGATAGCCGTTCTCGACGAGGCGTTGCTTCTGCGATTCGAACTGCGCTCCCGAGCCGACGTAGCCGTGAACGAAGATGACGGGGTTACGAGGCGCTTGGGCGCCGGCCACCGGCGCCAGAGCCAGGAGCACGGCCAGCACCGCCGCTGCGGCGGCGATGCCACACGCTAGCGCGGCGCGAGCCTTCAATCCTCCCAACAACAAACGGTACAACTCGACTGAGTTGTACCAAATTCGCGCGTGTGGGTGGTCAGTTGCCGCCCGCACGTGGTGACTCAAGCCCCCCCGCGCTCGAGCAGCGCCCGGAGCTCCCGGAAATGGCGCTCGCGGGCCGCCTTGTCGTGCGCCGGGGTGTCGGCCATCGTGTAGCCGTGCTGCGCGCCCTCGTATACCTCCGAGCGGTAGCGCACGCCAGCCTGCTCCAGCGCCCGCTCCAGGGTGGCGATCTGCTCGGCGTTCATGCTCGGGTCCTGATCGGCGAAGCCGAAGTAGAGCTCGGCCTCCAGCTGGCCGGCCGACAGGTGCGGGCTGTCCGGCGCGTCGGTGACCAGCCCGCCGGCGTGGAAGCCGGCCAGCGCGGCCACCCGGTCCGGGTGCGCGGTGGCGATCCGCCACCCGACTCGGACGCCCATGCAGTAGCCGGTGATCGCGACTGGACCCGAGGCGCCGGACTGCTCCAAGTAGTCGAGGTACGCCGTCCCGTCGCTGGCCAGCCGCTCGGGCGTGAGCTCCTCCATTAGCGGGCGCAGCGACTGAAAGAAGCTCATCCGCTGGTCGGGGTCACTGAGATCCGGCATCCCGGGCACGGGCGAGCGCCCGGCGCGGTAGAACAGGTTCGGGGCCAGCACGACGTAGCCGTCGGCCGCGATCCGCTCCACCATCTCCTGGATCGTGGGCCGCAGCCCGTAGGCATCCATCAGGAACAGGACCCCGGGGTGGGGGTCGTCATCCGGGCGCGCCAGGTAGGCGTTGGCCACGCCGTCCGGGGTGGTGATATCGACGGTTGAGCTATGCATCGGCGTAGGATCGCAGTGCGTGGCCGTCGCCGCTGAGCGGTCGTGGACGCTCGGGCTAGCCGAACGTTCTATTGACCGCTCCCCATGGCTACTTGACACTGCTCCGGCTTCGGGTTAGCCGCGAAAGGGGAACGAATGGTGTGGGGTCGTGTCGGGTTGGCAGGTGTGGTGGCGGTTGTGATCGCCGTGGCCGGATGCGGCGGAGGCTCGAACAACAAGCTCACCCCGAACGCGAGCACGACCGGGACCGGCACGACGGCCAACGGCGCGTTCCTGGGCAAGGGCGGCGAGGAGGCGTCCGCTGGCTCGGTGGCCGACTACCAGCCGACGGGCCAGCTCGTCGCCGATGACGGCTTCCGCCCGAATAAGAACGGCTTCCCGTTCGAGAACTACGGCAACGACAAAAACCCTACGAACCTGGGGCCGGCCCAGGTTCAGCAGCTGTTCGGCGACCAGGTGTGCGCCAGCGGCAGCGGCGACAGCTGCCAGCTGACGCCTCCGGCCCAGCAGTGGATGGATGAGGCGAACAAGAGCATGGCGGGGGGCCACTGTGAGGGCTTCTCGGTCGCGGCCCTACGCCTGTTCAAGGGCAGCCTCAAATCCGACGAGTTCGGCGCCAACGACCCGTTCGCCTTCCAGCTCGGCGTCCCGATTCAAGCCGAGATCGCCAAGGGGTTCGTCACCCAGGACTTCCCCTCCGTGCGGTCCGCCCAGGTCCACGGCACCCCCACCCAGATCCTGGACAAGCTGATTGAGGTGCTGAAGAGCAAGAGCGAGTACTACACCGTCGGCATCTACCGCTCCGATGGCCAGGGCGGACGCACCGGTGGTCACGCCGTGACGCCGTACGCCGTGGAGGACAAGGGCGGCGGCAAGATGAACCTCCTGATCTACGACAACAACTACCCGGGCAAGACGCGCGTGATCGAGTTCGACCGCAACGCCGACACCTGGAGCTACACGGCCCAGACCAACCCCAGCGACCCAGCCCAGGACTACAAGGGCGACGCGCAGACCAACACCATCGAGCTCGATCCGGAGACCCCGGGCGAGGGCCAGCAACCGTGCCCGTTCTGCGAGGGCCAGCCCGGTGGCGGCGGAAGCAAGGGGTCCAAGGGCACGGTGCTGCCGAGCAACGAGCAGTACAACGAGATCAGCCTGGAGTCAGACCCGGTCAACCACGCGCACCTGCTGCTCACCGATGACCAGGGGCACAAGACGGGCTACGACAACGGCCACTTCGTGGAGGACATCCCGGGATCCAAGGCGATCTTCGCCCGGGCCGACCGCACCTGGGAGTCCTCACCCGAGCCGAGCTACCGAGTCCCCGTGGGCACCAAGGTCACGATCACCGTGGACGGGTCGAACCTCAAACAGGCGGACACTGAGAACATCACGCTGGTCGGCCCCGGGACCGATGCCAGCGTCGACGAGATGAAGATGGCTCCGGGCCAGAAGGACGAGCTGACGCTGAACGGCGACGGCAGCGGCCTGACGCTCAAGACCGACCCGAACCAGACCGAGGCTCCAAGCCTGGCCGTCGGCTTCAGCTCGCCGGGACCGGACTACGGCTTTGCCATCGCGCCTAAGGACCTGGCCGGCGGCTCACAGATCGCGCTCAACCTGGACGAGAAGGCGGGCAAGCTGACGGTTGACACCGCCGGCACCAAGGGCAACGGCACCTACGCCGTCGGCGTGGTCCGCCTGACCGAGCAGGGCACCGAGAAGTTCAAGCACGACAACCTGCAGCTGGCAGCTGGCGACACGGCGACGCTCGACTACTCGGCCTTCACCAAGGCCGGTGAGCCGATCAAGCTCGACATCGCCGGCAACGGCCAGAGCCGAAGCGAGGAGCTGACCGCGGATCAGGGCTAAGCTCTGCCGCCATGGCGGAGGTGACGGGCGAACGATGAAGCGTTTAGCGCTGCTTTTGGTGATCGCCGCCGGGCTGGTCAGCACGCCCGCTGCGTCCGCGGTCGCTTGGCCCAGCGGCCACGGGCTGACCGTCACTTCGGTCAAGCAGTTGAACTCGCGGCTGGTGGCACTGACGGTCAAGACCGCCGCGCTGCCGGACCCCGCGAGCGTCTACATCCTCCTGCCGCCGGGCTACGACAGCCACCCGCGACGCCACTACCCCGTGTTTTACCTGCTCGACGGCACCAGCGGGTTCGCCTCGGACTGGACCCACCTCGGGGACGCGCAGCAGGTGATCGGCAACCGGCCGGTGATCACGGTGATGCCTGACATCACGCTGAACGGCAACGGCGGCGGCTGGTGCACCGACTGGCCGAACGGCGCCCAGCGCTGGGAGACGTTCCACATCGGGCAGTTGCTGCCGTGGGTGGACGCCAACCTGCGCACGGTCGCCACGCGGGCCGGGCGGGCGATCGCCGGCCTCTCGCAGGGCGGCTTCTGCTCGACGAGCTACGCCGCCCGGCACCCCGACCTGTTCGCCACCGCGCTCGGCTACTCGGGCGCGCCCGACATCTACTTCGACCCCGACGCGCGCGCCGGGGCCAAGGTGGTGATCAACGCCACCGAGGTCGGCCTCACGGGGGTGCCCCCGGACACGTTCTTCGGCGACCAGACCAGCGACGGCATCAACTGGGCGGCCCATGACCCGGCCACGCTGGCCGAGAACCTGCGCTGGACCCGGATGTACATGTACTGGGGCAACGGCCAGAACGGGCCGTTCGACAGCGGCGTCAACCCGGCCGGCGCGGGCATCGAGGGAGCCATCTGGGGCGACAACAACGACTTCCAGAAGCGCTTGAACGCCCTACAGATCCCCGCCTACTTCGATGCCTACGGCCCCGGCACCCACACCTGGCCGTACTGGAAGCGCGACCTGGAGTGGTCGATCGACAAGATCACGTTCAACTTCGCCCACCCGGCCCCGGCGCCCTCCCAGTTCACCTACACCAGCGCCGACGACGTCTACACGGTCTACGGCTGGCAGGTCAGCCTGCACCGCACGGCGCGCGAGTTCGCCACGCTGACCGGTAGTGGCCGCGCCGGCTTCTCGTTGTCCGGCAGTGGCTCGGCCTCGGTGCGCACCCCGGCGGTGTACGCGCCGGGTCGCAGCTACGCGGTCCGCCTGTCCGGCGACCAGACGCC
>DASZGO010000284.1:0-4978 GCA_035938755.1 Solirubrobacteraceae bacterium
AGCGGCTTCCCCGGGGGCCGGCGGGCGGGGGGACGTGTCCCGGGCCGGCGCCGGGCAAAGGGGGGGGACCGTGGCGATCGCTCGGGCCGGCGGTCACGATCGCCCCGACCGCGCGGTCGAGATCATGCAGCCGACGGACGCCGCAGCCGCGGTCGCGCCCGGGCCAGCCAGCCCAGCAGCTCCCCGGGGAGGCGGGCGAGCTCGCCCCGCTCGGCCAGGACGAGCACCGCGGGCAGCACGACCATGACGCCGAGCAGGGCGGCGGTCAGGTCGACCACCGTGACCAGCCCGAAGTCACGCAGCATGCGAATGTCCGAGAACACGAGCACCGCGAAGCCGGCGATCGCGGTGACCCCTGAGGCCAGCACCGCCGCGCCCGTGGACGCGTACGTGCGCTCCAGGGCGACGGTCGGCGGGTGGCCGTCGTCGCGCTCGTGCCGGTAGCGCTCCGACAGCAGCACGCTGAACTCGGTCGTGATCGCGACCACCAACGCTCCGAGCGTGACCGACATCGGGTTCAGCGGCACCCGCAGGCAGAACAGGACGAGCGCCGACCAGCCCGTGGCCAGCACGATCGGCAGCAGCGCGATCAGCCCGCGGGTTCCCCGGCGCAGCGCCAGGAGCAGGATGACGCCGACGGCCAGAAGGCCGGCGAGCAGAGTCAGGTCCCGCCGCCAGGGAGACGACAGGCGGGCATTGGCTTCGGCGGCGAGCACGGGCAGCCCGACCAGGCTGGCCTTCACGCCCGAGGGGGGGTGCAGGCGCGCGCGCATCGCGTCGATCACGCTCTTCTGCTGATCCAGCGGCATCAGGCGGATGCCGAAGGCCAGCGTCGCGGTGCGGTGATCGGGGGTGATGACGCCCTGGGAGAAGTAGGGCGGAATGGAGTTGAGCAGGGCGCGGATGTCCGTCTGGCGCGGGGCGCTGCCCAGGCCCCCGAGCAGGTCGGGGAGCGAGAAGGCCGGGCACAGCTGCGCCTTTCCGCACGGGCGGTTGGAGCTGTAGCCGAAGTGCTGCAGGAGCCCGGCCTGGTAGGCGGTCATCCACCCAACCACCCGGGGGCTGGTCAGATCGCTAGCCGCCACGGTGACGTCGATCTCGCCTCCCACCCCCGTGGTGGTCTCGAGCGTCTGCAGGTCCTGCAGTGCGGGCAGGTTCTGGGGAACCAGCTTCTGCACGTTGGATTCGACGTGCGTCTGGGTGTCGACCAGCCAGCCCAGGACGGCGAGCCCCGCGGCCAGCGCGAGCACGTGCCGGGGGCGCTGGGTGGCGTAGGTGAACGAGTCTCGGCCGGCCCGCCGGATTCGCTCCCTCAGGGCGATCGCCTCGGGGGCCAGGCGCCGCCACACGCGATTGTCGACGATGAGCTCACCCGCGCCGCGCCAGGCGGCCAGGAGTCCTTCCCCGCCCCGGCGCAGCGCCCCGCCCAGCGACTGCGACAACCGGGGGCCGGCCAGCCCGAGCGCGTCCAGCCGCGGCGCGCCTCCACGCCCGGCCAGCACCAGCACGGCCGCCCCCGCGGTCAGGGTGCAGGCAAACGCCAGCACGATGCCCACCACCAGCAGCACCCCGAAGCCCCTGACCATCGGTACCGGCGACAGGAGCAGGGCCAGGAATCCGCCCGCCGTCGCGGCGCCCGCGGCGGCGATGGTCGGCACTCCCCGCCCGACCGTCCGGAGCACCGCGTCGGGGGCCGGGGCGCCGCCCGCCGTGGCCTCGTTGAAGCGCGACTGGAACTGGATCGCATAATCCACCGCGAGGCCGATCAGGATCGGGAGGACCGCGATGCTCGCCATCGTCAGCGACGCGCCCACGAGCGCCAGCGCGCCGAACGTCAGCGCCGCGGCGCACAGCGCGATCCCCAGCGGAAGCAGCCGCAGGCGGCTGCGGAACACCAGCGCGAGCGTGCCGGCCATTACCACCACGGCCGCCAGCAACAGGATCAGGATCGAGTGCGAGATGGAGGAGGTCAGGTCCGAGAGGACGACCGGGGCTCCGGTGACCGTGTAGGTCTCCCCGTTCTGGAGATGCCACTGGGGCATCCTCACCGCTTGGCGAATCAGCGTGATGGCGTGGGCGCGAGCGGCGTCCGAAAGGCCGGCCCGGAGACGGACCTGAACCAGCGCGCTCGACCCCGGCTTCTTGGGATCCGGGTTGGGGAACAGGTAGGCGAAGCGCGCCTTGGGCGTGCCCGGGCGCTTGAGCGGATCGAAGACCAACGCCGATACGAAGTCCGGGTCGTTGAGGCGTGGGACCGACCTGATCCCGTAGCGCAGCGCGAGCTGGAGCACCGAGCGCGTGAACTCGGCGTAGACCAGCTGCTGGGCCTGCTTGGCCAGCTGGCGGGCCTGGGCCGGGGCGGCGCCCCGGGCCCGGGCGACGTGGTAGGCGGCGGTGTACACGCGCTGAGCCTGGGCGGCCTTCGCCGCGCTTTCCTGGGTGAACTGGTCGGCCAGCTGGCTGACGGCCTCGTTGATGAACGTCCCCGGTCCGTAGACGACCTGGGCCGGGTGCTCGCGGGCCAGCGCCCCGCAGGGGCTGTGGGGCCCGCCCTGCTGAGCGGGCACCACGCCGTGGGGTGCGTCGTTGCCCGACAGGCAGCCCTCGAGTCCCAGCACCCGCTCGAGGTCCTGGGTGAGCACCAGCTGGGAGAGCTGGCCGGGCGGCGTGCGCACCAGGACGATCACGGCGTCGTCGCCGAAGAGCCGGTGATAGCTCTGGGTCGCCCGGTAGGTGGAGTCCGACCGAGAGACCAGTGTGTCGACGGCGCCGGTCGGGCGCAGCCCGAAGGCTGCCACCGCCGCGGCGGCGCTGAGCACCGCCACTCCGGCGACGACGGCCAGTGGGCGGCGCAGGGCCACGCGCGCGATCGCCGCAAACGCTCGGGCTGCCATGGTCACGCGGAGGCTAGCGGCGGCGCTACCGGGCTGGCGCCGCTCACGGGAGGGCGTTCACGTGCGGAAACAGGGTCACCTGGCCGCTGAAGTTGTAGGGGCCCTGCTGCTTGCACGGCGGTGCCGGAACCGTCCCGTTGGCGGCAAAGGCGAACTGCTGGATCTGCTTGCGCAGCTGGTCGGGGATCAGGTTGGTCAGGCCGCTCGCCAGCGTGGGCACGCCGTTGGCGCACTGGCGCGTCTCGTACTGGGGCATCCCGGTCGGGAGGGCATCGAAGATGCCGGGCATGCCGTAGGGATTGGGTCGGTTGGAGCCGATGCGGCGCGGGTAGGCGGCCAGGTTCTCGGGGTTGAGCGGGTTGGTCGTGCGCAGGTAGTGGACGGGAGTCCTGGATCCGGCCGGGAGGTCGGTGGCCTCGGTGGCGGCCACGACGTTCGCGAAGAAGGACGTCAGCTCGCGCCGGTAGAGCCCCAGGAAGCTCACGATGGGGTTGACCTGGTGAAGCAGCGGGGTCAGCTCGGCCAGCAGCGGATGGAGCTCGTCCGTGAAGCGCTCGAGCGCTGGCAGCCCGGCCTTCGACGCGGTGATCAGCGGACCCAGGTCGCGGAACAGGCCCCTGAGGTTCGGGGCCAGCTTGGACAGCGAGATCAGCGTCGGGCTGAGCTGGCGGGCGGCGGGCCGCAGCTGAGTGATGAGCGGGTTGGTCGTGGTTGCGAAGCGGGCCAGGCGGTTCACCGTGAGGGTCGACTCGTGCTCGAAGGTGGGCAGGGCCACAAATGTCTGGGCGAGCTCCCGGTTGCGCTGGGCCGTGGTCTGGAACACCGTGTTGGTATTGGTGATCACGCTGCGCAGCTGGGCGTCGCGCTCGCTCAGGGCCGCGAACACGGCGCCGGTGTTGCGCACCACGCGCCTGACCTCGGGCTGCTGGGCGTTGAGCAGCATGGCCAGGGTGTTGGCGTCCTGGGCGAAGGGCGCCAGGGTCCCGAGCGTGTCGGAGATATCCCGGCCCCGCCCGTTGACCGAGGCGGCCAGGGTCTGTAACCAGACCTGAAGCGCCTGGCGGGTCGGGGCATCGAGGGCGCGGAAGATCTGATCGAGCGCGACCGAGGACGCCACCTGGGAGGCGGGCAGCGTGGCCCCCTCGGGGAGCAGGCCGCTCGACTTCTGGCCCGGGGTCAGCTCGACGTAGGTCTCCCCCAGAAGGGTCTTCTGGCGCAGGATCGCGCTGCTGTCGCGGGGGATGGGCGCGTAGCGGCGGTTGAGCTCGATCGTCACGTTGCTGTACCCGTTGGGCTGGACGCTGATCGACTTGACCTTGCCCACCGAGACGCCCGAGATGCGCACGTCGGCCTCCTGGGCGAGCTGGTTGGCTTGCGGGAAGGAGACCGAGAAGCGGTAGCCCTTGGGCTTGAGCGGGATGGCGCCGCCGAAGGCCAGCCACAGGAACAGCAGCAGGCCGAAGCACGACAGCGCGAAGCCCACCATGACCGCCAGCCTTCCGAGCGAAGGAGCCTGCTTCTGCACGCGCTAACCCCCTCTGGGCGGGACGTTGCCCGCCTGGCTGGAGGAGGGACAGATCCTGGATTGCTGGGGCAGGTTGATCAGCGAGATCAGCGTGCCCAGCTGGGGATTGCCCTGCGTGATCTGGTTCAGCAGGCTCAAGCCGCCGCACGAGATCAGGAACAGGCCGCGGCGGACCGGACCATGAGCGTCCTGGGTGTTAAACACCGAAGCGCCCAGGTGGTTGGCCCAGGACACCCAGAACAGGAAGCTGCGGTCGGGAGCCGGCGGGTTGTAGGCCAGCTCGTTGAGCAGGTAGTTGACGACCCCGAAGGTCTTGGTCAGGTTGGGGATCACCTTGACCAGGGCAGCGGCTGCGGGCCGCAGCTCGGCGACCGTCGGCAGCGCGGCCCGCGTGAACGGGCGCAGCTGGTTGGCGATCACCGGAGTGGTCTGGTGCAGGAACGGCTGTACCTCGCGCAGCGTGGGTCCGAGCGACCGCGCGGCCGGACGCAGCTGGGCCAGCGCCGGCCCCAGGTTGCGGGCCAGTCGGTCGGCCTTGGCCAGCGCGGTGTTGGTCGTG
>DASZGO010000285.1:0-7345 GCA_035938755.1 Solirubrobacteraceae bacterium
GATCAGGTCCTCGGGCAGGCAGTGCTCGAAGATCTCGCCCAGGTCGCGCTGCTCCTTGGTCTTGATCGCCGCGCCGAAGCCGATCCCCTGGTGGCCGATCCGTCGCTCGATCACCTTGTCCAGTGCGGCGAACGCGCCGCCGCAAATGAACAGCACGTTGGTGGTGTCGATCGACAGGAACTCCTGATGCGGGTGCTTGCGGCCGCCCTGGGGTGGAACCGACGCCGTCGTGCCCTCCAGGATCTTCAGCAGCGCCTGCTGCACCCCCTCACCGGACACGTCACGGGTGATTGACGGGTTGTCCGCCTTGCGAGCGATCTTGTCCACCTCGTCGATATAGATGATCCCCGTCTCGGCCTTCTTGACGTCGTAGTCGGCCGCCTGGATCAGCTTGAGCAGGATGTTCTCGACGTCCTCGCCGACGTAGCCGGCCTCGGTCAGCGCGGTGGCATCGGCGATGGCGAACGGGACGTTGAGGATCTTGGCCAACGTCTGGGCCAGCAGTGTCTTACCGCAGCCGGTGGGACCCAGCAGCAGGATGTTGGACTTCTGCAGCTCGATGTCGTTCTCATCGGACTGCATCATCTGCACGCGCTTGTAGTGGTTGTAGACCGCCACCGACAGGGTGCGCTTGGACTGCTCCTGCCCGACTACGTACTCGTTGAGGACCTCGCAGATCTCCCGCGGCTTGGGCAGGTTCTCGATGTCGAAGCTCGGCGGGGCGGTGAGCTCCTCATCGATGATCTCGTTACAGAGATCGATGCACTCGTCGCAGATGTAGACCCCCGGGCCGGCGATCAGTTTCTTCACCTGGCGCTGAGACTTTCCGCAGAAAGAGCAAAGAAGCTGTTCGTTGGAGTCGGTAGGACGTGCCATGGGGACCTCTCCCGACGCGACCATCCAGCCGGCCGCGTCGGTTAAGCGTAGACGGTCAGTGCTGCGATATCACCCGGTCGATGATTCCGTAGTCCTTCGCTTCCTCCGCGCTCATGAAGTAGTCGCGGTCGGTGTCCTGACGGACCTTCTCGATGTCCTGGCCCGAGTGCTTGGCGATGATCTCGTCAAGCCGCTGGCGCACCTCGATGATCTCCTTGGCGTGGATCTCGATGTCGGTGGCCTGACCCTGGAAAGCGGAGGACACCTGGTGGATGAGGATCTTGGCGTTGGGCAGCGCCATCCGCTTGCCGTGCGCGCCGCCCGCCAGCAGCAGCGCGCCCATCGACATGGCGATGCCCACGCAGATCGTCTGCACGTCGGGCTTGACGAACTGCATCGTGTCGTAGATGGCCAGCCCGGCGTAAACCGATCCACCCGGGGAGTTGATGTAAACCGAGATGTCCTTGTCGGGGTCCTCGGACTCCAGGTGCAGCAGCTGGGCCACGATCAGGTTGGCGATCTGATCATCAACCGGCGTACCCAGGAAGATGATCCGCTCGTTGAGCAGACGGCTGTAGATGTCGAACGCACGCTCCCCGCGGGAGGTCTGCTCGACGACCATCGGTACGAGTGGGCTCATCGTCCTCGCTTCTTTCGCTTCCTCGGCCTGATTCCTGCCAACGCTGCCAACGGTATCAGCGGCGCTCAGTCGCCCCCGGGGGTCCAGAGCTGCCCGGCCTCGGCCCCTTCCTTGCCGGGCGTCCACAGCTTGTCCCGGGCCTGGGCCTGGTCCACCGAGATCGGCTTGGCCTCCCGGACCAGGAGCTCGGCCGCCTGGCGGGTGGCCACTTCCTGGCGGATCCGCTCCAGCCGGTCGCCGGACTCGAGCTCCTTGAACAGCTCGTCGACGCTGCGGCCGGTCCGCTCGGCCGTGGGCTTGAGTGCCTCGCGCACGTCGTCGTCTGTGGGCTCGATCCCCTCGGCTGCGACCACCGCGGCGAGCACCGCTTCCCGCTTGAGCGCCCGCTCGGCGTCGGGCTCGGCCTCCTTGGCCAGGGTCTCCTCGTCCTTGCCGGCGATCTGCAGGTAGACCTCCTTGGAGATGCCCTGGCGGGCCAACGCGCTCAATGTGTCATCCATTACCTCGTGCGCCCGCGCGTGCACCAGCTTCTCCGGCACCTCGACCTGGGAACCCGCTACGGCCGCGTCCAGAACCGCCTCCTCGAACTCCCGGTCGATGGCTTGCTCCTCGGACTCGCGCAGTCGCTCAGCGATGTCTTCGCGCAGCTCGTCGAGCGTGTCGAAGCCGCCTGCTTCCACGGCGAACTCGTCATCCAGCTTGGGCAGGCGCTTGGCCTTGACCTCTTTGACCGTCACGCTGAAGCTGGCTGGCTGGCCCGCCAGCCGGGACTCCCCGTAGTCCTCGGGGAACGTCAACTCCACCGTGCGCTCGTCGCCCGCGCTGGTCCCGACCAGCTGCTCCTCGAAACCCGGGATCAGCCGGCCCGAGCCGAGCTCCAGCAGCTGGTCGCGTCCCGCACCGCCCTCGAACACCTCACCGTCGATCGAGCCCACGTAGTCGATCACCACCTGATCGCCTTCGGCCGCCGACCGCTCCACCGTATCCAGCGTGGCGAACTGGTCTCGCAGTCGCTCCAGCTGGGCGTCGATCGCCGCCGCCTCCACGGCTGGCTCCCGGCGGCCCACCTCAAGACCCTTGTAGTCGCCCAGGCTGGCTTCCGGGCGCACGCCGATCTCAATCGAGAACGACAGCGGCTGTCCCTCGCCCGGCATCTCCGCCACGTCCAGGTCGGGCTCGCCCACCGGCGCGATCCCGGCCTCCTCGATGGCGTCGACGTACCAGCCGCCGAGCGCGCTGCGGAGCGCCTCGTCGAGCACCGCCTCGCGGCCCAGACGCTGGATGACCAGCGGCGGCGGCACCTTGCCCTTGCGAAACCCGGGGATGCGCATGCGGCGGCCGAGCTGCCGGGCCGCCTCGGTGACGCGGCGCTCGACCTCGTCGGGCGCCACCTCGGCCTCGACCCGCACCCGCGACTCGGGGAGCTCGGTGACGTTGGTCTTCACACTGGGCATACGAATCACACGATAGCTTGGCCCCGGTGATGTCCCGCACACGCTTGCCGGCTAGGCATACGGCCTCGTCGGACCCGGCTGCGCGCCCGTCAGCCTGCGCCGGAAGACGGCTCACCGGACCGTTCGCGTTCCTGCTGGCCGGGATGATCGACGTCGCCGTGTACTGGGCGGAGTGGCTGATGAGAGCGGCGCGAGCACGGCTGCGGCCCTCTACCATTCCCCGGCCATGAGCCGTCGGTCCCGGATCGTGCCGGCGGCGGTGGCGGTTGCCGCATTCCTGTGTGCGCTGCCTACCGCCGCGCTGGCCTCGACCACTGAGAGCACGTCGATGATGGACGACGATCAGCTGATCTACGTCTCCCAGTCGCACATGGCCCGGACCCTCCAGCAGATGAGCTCGCTGGGTGCGGACACGGTCAAGGTGTCCGTGGTCTGGCAGCTGATCGCGCCCAGCCCGAGCTCCACCCACCGGCCAAAGTTCGATGCCACCGATCCGGCGGCCTACCCGCAGGGGGCATGGGACCGCTACGACGCGCTGGTCAAGGCGTCGCACAGGCTGGGAATGAAGGTGTACTTCCTGGTCATCGGGCCCGCGCCCAAGTGGGCGATCTCCAACGGGGTGCGCAACAGCCGGCAGGGCCCCGATCTGGGTCTGGCGCCCAACGTGGGTGACTATCAGAACTTCGTCGAGGCGGTGGGCCGCCGCTACAGCGGGGCCTGGCCCGATCCGTCCGCGCCCCAGTCCAGCTCGTCCTCGACCCCCAGCGTAGCGGTCCAGGGCGTCACCGTTCCGGTGACGGTCACCCAGCGCTCCAGCACCCCGCCGACCATGATTCCCCGGGTCAACGACTGGGGGATCTGGAATGAGCCGAACGAGCGCTCGTGGATGAACCCCTGGTATCGGCAGGTGGGACGCCGCCGGGTCTACATCCAGCCCCAGTGGTACCGCGGGCTGGTGGACGCGGCCTGGAACGGCCTATCGGCCTCCAGCCATTCCAGCGACACGATCATGATCGGGGAGACGGCGAACCGGGGCACCCTCACCCCGACCCAGTTCGTGCGAGGCCTGTACTGCGTAGGGGCGAGCCTGCGCCCGCTCACCGGCAGCGCGGCCTCGGACATCGGCTGTCCCACCTCTGGCAGTCCGGCCCAGTTCGCCAACCAGCATCCCGGGCTGTTCGAGTCGGCGGGGTGGGCCCATCACCCGTACGCGTTCGATACACCCCCCAACCGCCCCTACTCCGATCGAACATACGTGGCGATCTACAACCTGCCCTCGTTCGAGCGCCTGCTGGCCGGGATCTTCGTCACCTACGGCCTGCACCCCACGGGCGGTGTGCCGCTGTACCTGACCGAGTGGGGCGAGAAGAGCAACCCACCCAACCCCTACGTGAAGACCACCACGGCGCAGCAGGCCGAGTGGATCAACCAGGGCGAGTACATGACTTGGCGCATGCCGTACGTCCGTGCGCTCAACCAGTTCGAGCTGGTGGACAGCCCGCCCAGAGCCGAAGAGCCCAAGGGCAGCGTCCTGTACTGGAGCTCGTTCCAGACCGGGCTGGAATTCCGCAACAGCGGAGTGAAACCGGCCTATCAGGCCTTCCAGATTCCGATCTGGCTGCCCAGCGCCCGCCACGGGCGCAGCGTCGCGGTGTGGGGTCAGCTGCGCCCGGCCGACCACTCGACCAGCCAGGTCGGCGTGATCGAGTTCCGTGCCCGGGGCTCGGGCCGCTGGTCCAAGCTGGCGAACGTCCAGACCTCCAGCCCCGAGGGGTTCATCTACAACCACGTGGCGATCCCCTCGGCCGGCGACGTGCGCCTGGGCTGGCTGAATCCGAGCGGCTCGGTGGTCTACAGCCGCACCGTGTCCGTGTCCTAGGCGCCCTAGGCCCGGGTGAATCCGGCCTGGCCCCGGATCAGCGCCCGCACTTCCCGCAGCGCCACCGCCAGCGTGGTCGTGTCGTAGGTCCCGGAGGCTCGGATCTCGGCCAGCGTCTGCAGCAGCCGCTCCACCCCCGATTCGTGCGTGCCCGCCCAGCGGTCGATCGCCGGGTCGGTGTCGATCACGCCGGCGGTGGCCTCCAGGATCTCCCGGGTCAACTCGCGCTGGGCGCCCAGCAGCTCCTCGCGCAGCGCGGTGCGGGCCAGGGCCTGCCAGCGGTCGGTCCGCGGCAGCCCGGCGATCCGGTCGCGCAGCCAGTTGAGCTCCAGCCGGCCGCCGATGCGGAAGTACGCCCGGGTGGTGGCGGCCAGGTCGTAGCGGCCGTCCGCGGCCACCGTAACCACGTCAAACGCGGCTGGCTGCCTGGGCATCGCCGCCACTCGACGGGCCAGCTCGGCCGGCACGCCGGCCTTCTGCAGCTGCTCGGCGCGACCTCGAAACGAGTCGAGGTCGCTCCCCTCGAGCAGATCCTCCAGCTGCTCCTCGAGCAGCCGCACCCCGGGTTCGAACCTCCGCACCGCGCTTTCGATGTCGATTCTGGTGGGGTTGCCGCGGACCAGCGCGCGGGCGCTGCGCTCGGCCAGCCGCCGGCCCTCGATCAGCATGTCGAGCTGGACCGCGGCGTCGATGTGGCCGTCCAGCGCCTCCACCTCCCGCCAGAACGAGAGCAGGCGGAACACCTCGCGCGCCACCGTGTAGGCCCGGGCCAGCAGCGGAGTGGGGGCGCCGGTCTCCTCGCCCATCCGGAAGGCGAACGTGGTGCCGGCCCGGTCCACGAGCTCATTGGCCACCACCGTCGAGACGATCTCCCGCCGCAGCCGGTGTGAGCGCATCTGCGGCCGGAAACGGGCCAGCGCGTGCGGGAAGTAGTGCTCCAGGTCGTGCCCCAGGTAATCGTCCTCGGGCAAGTCCGACTTCAGCAGCTCGGTGTACAGCTCGATCTTGGTATAGGCCATCATCACTCCGATCTCCGGCGATACCAGCCCGCGGTTGGCTGACTTACTCTCGGAGATCTCCTCCTCGCTCGGTAGCGCCTCCAGTTCCCGGTCCAGCCCGGCTGCCTGCTCGAGCCAACGGATGAGCCGGCCGTGCACATCGATCATCGGCTCGGCCTGGGCCAGCGACAGGCTGATCGCCTGACTCTGGACATAGCTGTCGTAGAGGACGTTCTCAGCCACCGCATCGGTCATTTCCACCAGCAGCTGGTTGCGCTCCGATTCCTGGATCTCCCGGCGCCGGACCAGAGCGTCGAGCAGGATCTTGGTGTTCACCTCGTGGTCGGAGGTGTTCACGCCGGCCACGTTGTCGATCGCGTCGGTGTTGATCCGCCCGCCATCGTTGTCTGGGCCCCCGCGCCCACCCGGCAGCCCACCCGGCTGGGCGTACTCGATCCGCCCCCGCTGGGTGAAACCCAGGTTGCCGCCCTCCCCCACCACCCGGCAGCGGAGCTCTCGGCCGTCGACCCGCAGGGGGTCATTGGCCTTGTCCACCGCGTCGGCCTGCGTCTCTGTGGACGCTTTCACGTAGGTCCCGATCCCGCCGTTGTACAGCAGGTCCACCGGCGCCCTGAGGATGGCCCGGATGAGCTCGGCCGGCGCCAGCTCCTGGCTCTCAACCCCCAGGACTCCTCGCGCCTCGGGCGACAGCCGGATCGACTTGGTCGTCCGCTCGTACACTCCTCCGCCCTCGGAGATCAGCTCTCGGTTGTAGTCCATCCAGCTCGAGCCGACGAGCTCGAACAGCCGCTGGCGCTCGCCGAAGCTGGCTTCCGGGTCCGGGTTGGGGTCCACGAACACGTGCCGGTTGTCGAAGGCCGCCATCAGCTTGATGTGAGGCGAGAGCAGCATGCCGTTTCCGAACACGTCGCCGGACATGTCGCCGATCCCCACCACCGTGAAGTCGGTGGTCTGGATATCGGTGCCGAGCTCACGGAAATGACGCTGAACGGACTTCCAGCTCCCCCGGGCGGTGATGCCCATCTTCTTGTGGTCGTAGCCGCGGGAGCCTCCGGACGCGAACCCGTCGCCCAGCCAGTAGCCGTAGGAATCGGAAACCTCATTGGCGATGTCTGAGAACGCGGCCGTGCCCTTGTCAGCGGCCACCACCAGGTAGGTATCGTCGTCGTCGTCGTACCGGACCACCCGCTCGGGCGGGCGGACCTGTCCGTCCACGATGTTGTCGGTCAGGTCGAGCAACCCGGCCAGGAACATCCGGTAGCAGGCGATTCCGTCCGCGCGCCGCTGCTGTTCCGAGTCCGCCGGCGGGCCCTTGACCACGAACCCACCCTTGGCTCCCACGGGCACGATCAGCGCGTTCTTGACCATCTGAGCCTTCATCAGACCCAGGATCTCCGAGCGGAAGTCCTCGGGCCGGTCAGACCACCGGATCCCGCCCCGGGCGACCTTGCCGCCCCGCAGGTGGACGGCTTCGAAC
>DASZGO010000286.1:0-3231 GCA_035938755.1 Solirubrobacteraceae bacterium
CCGACCCAGGACCACCAGTGTGGCCTCCTCGCCCAGCTTCTTCCAGGCCGCGCCGGCGATGGTCATCTGCTCTGCGGCTGATTGGCTCACCGGCTCGACCCCGCTCCCGTCATCGCCGACCTCCACTCGCCCATTGCCGACGGGCCCGGCAGAGCCGGGCGAGTTCTCGGCACCGGGCAGTATCGGTTCCATGGACCCCAAAACATCATAGTCTCCAGGGGTTTCTCCGGCCAGGCCTTTGTGGCTGGTCCCGGCCAGAATGGGCAAATCCATGGACTGGCGCACGCCGGCACTTTCGGGACGGCTGACATGAATCCTTTATGTAGCCGCTACCGCGGTGGTGCCGAACATCGATCTGCCTCCGGCCACCCCCGCCACCGTAAGGCTCCCACTGCCTGCTAACCGTTTACCGTGCTCATGTCCGGATATCGGTCTCCCGCCGCCGATCCGCGCGGCGCGGCCTCATCTAGCCGCGCCAGGTCCTGCTGGGTCAGCGCTATCTCCGTGGCCCCCACGTTCTCCTCCAGATACCGGCGCCGCTTGGTGCCGGGGATCGGTACCACATCGTCGCCCTGGTGGTGGACCCAGGCCAGCGCCAGTTGGGCTGGGGTCGCTCCCTTCTCCTCGGCCAGCTCCTTCACGCGCTTCACGATGGCCAGGTTGCGCTCGAAGTTCTCGCCCTGAAACCGCGGGCTGTAGCGCCGGAAGTCACCCTCGGGGATGTCGGCCGGCGACTTGAAGCTGCCGGACAGAAAGCCCCGGCCGAGCGGGCTGTAGGCCACGAACCCGATGCCCAGCTCGCGAATCGTGGGCAGGATCTGCTCCTCCGGATCCCGGCTCCACAGCGAGTACTCGGTCTGTAGCGCGGAGATCGGGTGGACCTCGTACGCGCGCCGGATGGTCTCGGGCGCGGCCTCGGACAACCCCAGGTACCTCACCTTGCCCTCGGCCACCAACTCGGCCATCGCGCCCACGGTCTCCTCGATCGGCACCTTGGGATCCACCCGATGCTGGTAGTAGAGATCGATGTGCTCCACCCCGAGGCGCTCCAGCGAGGCGGCACAGGCTCGCTTGACGTACTCAGGATCGCCTCGGACGCCCCGCCGCTCGCCCTCCTCGCCACGCTCGATGCCGAACTTGGTGGCCAGCACGACCTTGTCGCGGCGGCCAGCGATGGCGCGGCCGACCAACCGCTCGTTGGTGAACGGCCCGTACATGTCGGCCGTGTCCAGGAGGTTGACCCCCAGCTCGAGCGCCCGGTGAATCGTGGCGATCGACTCCGGCTCGTCGGTGTCGCCGTAGAACTCCGACATGCCCATACAGCCCAGGCCCTGCATCGAGACCTCGAGGCCCTGGGTGCCGAGCTTCCGCGTCTGCATCGCGCTAGAGCTTCACGAGCATCTTGCCGATGTTCTCCCCGCGCATCAGGCCGATAAACGCGTCCGGCGCGTTGTCTAAGCCTTCGACCACGGTCTCGCGGTAGCGGATCTTGCCGTCGCGCACCCAGACCCCCACGTCCCGCACGAAGTCAGGCATGCGGTCGAAGTGGTCGGAGATGATGAAGCCCTTGAGCGTGAGCCGCTTGGGGATCGCCATCACGATGTTTCGCGGCCCGGGCGGTATCTCGGTTGCGTTGTACAAGGAGATGGCCCCGCACATGGCGATTCGGCCGAAGTCCCGCATGGCGCCAATCGCCGCCTCCAGATGCTTGCCGCCGACGTTGTCGAAATACACGTCGACCCCGTCGGGCGCGGCCTCGGCCAGCTGCTCGGCCGGACCGTCGTGGTAGTCGAACGCGGCGTCGAAGCCCAGCTCGTCCCGGACGAACGCCACCTTCTCCGGCGAGCCGGCGCTGCCGATCACCGTGCAGCCCCGAGCCTTGGCGATCTGCCCGGCCACCGAGCCGACCGCGCCCGCCGCGCCCGACACGAACACGGTCTCGCCGTCCTTGAGCGCGGCGATATCGGTGATCCCCACGTAGGCGGTCAGGCCGGGCATCCCGAGGACACCCAGATAGGCCTGGGGTGGAGCCGCGTCGGCGTCCACCGGTTGGGCCTGGCCCGCCGGGATCAGGGCGTACTCGCGCCAGCCGTGCATGTGCAGCACCGGCTGCCCCACTTCGAGCGAGCCGTCGGCGCAGGCCACCACCTCACCGATCGCGCCCCCCTGGAGCGGCTGGTCGATCTGGAACGAAGGCACGTAGGACTGCGTGTCGTTCATCCGCCCCCGCATGTACGGGTCGACGGACATCCACCGGTTGCGGATCAGCACCTCGCCCTCGCCCGGTTCGGGCAGCTCGACCTCGGCCAGCTTGAAATCGCTGGGCTTCGGCTCGCCGACCGGGCGGGCGGCCAGGTGGATCTGCCGGCAGGTGACGGTCATGCCACAGCTCCTTGAGCTCGGGGGGACAAATCAGCCGTAGATGCGGGCCAGCGTCTCAGCCACGCAGGCCGGCTTTTCCTGGTCCTTGACCTCGACCGTGCACTTGGTCTTGACCTGGTAGCCGCCCGGCACCTCGGTCACCTCCACCAGCTCGGCGCCCACGCGCCACTGCGCGCCCACCGGCAGTGGGGCCGGGAAACGGACGCGATCCAGACCGTAATTGACCCCCATCTTGGCGTCTGACACGTGCATCAGCTCGCCCATCGCCCAGGCCAACATGGACAGGGTCAGGTAGCCGTGCGCGATCGTGCCGCCGAACGGCGTCTCCTTGGCCCGCTCTGGGTCAACGTGGATGAACTGGTGGTCGTCCGTGCAGTCGGCGAACTGGTTGACCCGCTCTTGGCTCATCTCGCGCCAGTCGGTGTAGCCGAGGTCCTTGCCCACGGCCCCCGGCAGGTCGGCCAGTTCGAAGGTGGTCACGTTTGAAGTCGTCATCTACCGCTCCAAGAATGGGGAAAGAGGTTGAGGCGGACGCTATCACCGCGGCCTGGGCCCAGATTGCCGCAGTGACGCGCCCGACCTGAGGCGCAACGAGCGCTGCGGCGCTCGAGGCGAGGGATAAAAAGCACAGAGAGATGGGCTTATATCCCACACCCGGACGCCGGGCCGCGGAAACGCGCAATGCCTCGGTTGCGGTTGGGAGATTTTGGGCGCTGTACGCCCAAAATCTCCCACGCCGCCCGCTAGGCCCGGCCGCTCAAGTCGCCCGCTCGGCCCGACGCGCCGCTCCGCTCGGCCCCGGCCGCGCCGCCCACCGAAAGCAGCCACTTGGCCCCAGGGCCACTGGCA
>DASZGO010000287.1:0-10470 GCA_035938755.1 Solirubrobacteraceae bacterium
CGACATGATCATCTCGGGTGGGGTGAACATCTATCCGGCGGCGATCGAGGCGGTGCTGCACAAGCACGCGTCGGTGGCCGACTGTGCGGTGTTCGGAATCCCGGACGAGGAGTACGGCGAGGCGGTTCACGCGGTGGTCCAACTGCGGCCAGGCGAGTCGGCCAGTGAGGACGCGGTCAGGGCGTTTCTGCGCGAGCGCGTCGCCGGATACGAGGTGCCGCGCACGGTGGAGTTCCGGGACGACCTTCCCCGCGAGGACTCGGGCAAGATCTTCAAGCGCAAGCTTCGCGACCCGTTCTGGGAGGGCGCCGGGCGGTCGATCTAGCAGCGGGCGGCGGGGCAGGGCGGTGCGCGAGGCGGCGGGCGGCGGGCGGCGTGGGGCAGGCGAACTTTGGCGCTGCACGTAGCCTATGCCGACGCGGAGCGCCAAAGTACGCGCCGCGCCGCCCCGGCCTCGCTACCCCGGCCGCGCGGTCATCCCGCCGTCCAGCGTGATCGTGGTCCCCGTCACATACGTCGAAGCGTCCGAGGCCAGGTACAGCGCGGCGCCGATGATCTCCTCGGGCCGGCCGGCCCGCTGCAGCGGAATCCCCACCCGGGCCCGCTCGGCAAACGCCTCCATGTCCCAGGCCTGGCTGATGTCGGTGAGGAATGGGCCCGGCATGATCGTGTTCACCCGGACTGAGGGACCGAACGCCCGGGCAAAGCCCACGGTCAGGGTGGACAGCCCGGCCTTGGCCGCGCCGTAGGGCAGCTCCATCGGATTTGGGGAGACCGAGCTGGTGCTGGAGACATTGATGATCGAGCCCCCGTCGCCCGCCGCCATCTTTGTCCCCACCAGTGCGCACAGCCGGAAGTGTCCCTTCAGGTTGACCGCCATGACCTTGTCGAACAGCTCCTCTGAGACCTGATCGAGCGAGGGATACAGCGGGGATGAGCCGGCGTTATTGACCAGCACGTCGATGCGGCCGAACTCCCCATACACCCGTTCCACCAGCGCGTCACAGTCTGACCACCGCCCCACGTGACAGGCCAGGCCCAGCGCCGGCGCCCCCGTCTGCTCAGTGATCTCGGCGGCCGCGGCCTCGCAGGCCTCCGGCTTGCGGCTGGCGATCACGACGGTTGCGCCACGCTCGGCGAACGCTCCGGCGATGGCCCGTCCCAGGCCGCGACTGCCGCCGGTGATCACCGCCACCCTGTCATTCAGTTCGAACATGGGTCACCTCCGATCGATGTGCTGCGGCCGGGCCACCGCCAGCTTGTCGGCCACCATCTCACGTAGCTCTTCCGCCACCTGGGGCAGCTGACCGTCGAGCTGGCCGGCCCGGATCGCGTCGGCGAGGGCGGCGTCGCTCTCGAACCCCAGACGCTGCAGCCGTTCCCGGTGGCGCGCGGCCTGCTCCGGTCCGAGCCGGAGCTCGCGCTCCACCACCGCCAGCACGTTGGCCGCCACCTTGGCGTGCCAGCGCAGCCGCCCTTCGAGCTGCGGCTCCAGCTCTCCCGACAGGAACTCCCGCACCGCCTCGAGCAGTGTCGCCGCGTCCGGGAGGTCGTGAGGCTCGCTCACGCGACGAGCCGCTCCAGCATGGCCAGCGCGTCCCATTCCTGCTCGCAGGCTCGGCGCCCGATCGCCGCCAGCTCCACCGAACGGGTGGCGCCGGAGAGGTGGCGCTGCGCCTGGACGTGGCACAGAACGCCCCACCACACGGTGCCCGCCACCTGCCACCACAAGAGCTCCGGGAGCGTGACCGGTTCGCCTCCAGCCGCCCGGTAGGAGTCGAGCAGCGCCTCGTACTCGCCGACGCCGGCCACCGGCCCGGAGCCCCCGAATCGCCAGGCCGGGACGCAGAGCCAGCCGAGATCTTCCAACGGGTCGCCCAGGTGGACGATCTCCCAGTCGAGGACGGCCGTGATGCCGGTCTCGTCGATCAGCAGGTTGCCGAGCCGGAAGTCGCCGTGAACGATCGTCTGCGCCCGGGCGAGGGGTCGGGTGAGCGCGAGCTTGCGCAGCACGAGCTCAAACGCCGGGTGGCGCTCGGGCAGCGAGTCGAGCACGTCGTAGCAGCGCAAGATCGGGTCCTGGAGCTGAAGGCCGGGCACCGCATCGGCTGGGATCGAGTGCAGCCGGGCCAGGATCTGGCCGCACTGCGCGGCCAGCCCGTCGCGTGCCCGCGCGTAACGGCCATCCCGCAGCAGGCGGGGGGCCAGCGATTCACCCGGCACCGCCTCCAGCAGCAGCGCAGGCATCCCGAGGGGACCGCCGGCGGCGAACACCTCGAGCACCCGGGCCACCGGCACTCCGGCCGCCGCGGCGGCCCGCAGGATCGCGGCCTCGGTATCCACCGTCGCCCGGGCCGAGCCCCGCGGCAGCCGCTGCAGCACCCGCCGCTGGCCGCTGGCGGTGCTGAGCAGCCAGGTCTCCCGGGAGGCGCCGGCCGAGAGCTGTTGCAGCTCGGTTACCTCCTCCCCCAGGGCTCGGGCCAGCGGGGCAGCCAGCGAGTCGGCGGCGGACTCGGCGAGCGACAAGGCCTACGACCGGCCCGGAGACCGGTGGCCGAACCCGAACAGGCTGCGGGCGATGTTGCGGATCTGAACCTCCTCCGAGCCCTCGGTGATCCGGTAGCGCCGGTGGTGGCGGTAGATGTGCTCGAACGGCATCCCCCGCGTGTAGCCGATTCCACCGTGGACCTGGATCGCCCGATCGGCCGCCTCGCAGACCAGGCGATTGGCCCGGTAGTTGCACATCGAGATGCGGTCCGAGACGGCTTGACCGCCCTGCTGGTCCATCTCCGCCGCGGTGTCCCGGATCAGCCCGCGCAGCATGGCGCACTCGGTCTGGAGCTCGACCAGCGGCCACTGAATGGCCTGGTTGACGGCCAGCGGCTTGCCGAACACGATCCGCTCTTGCGCGTACTCGACGCTGCGATCCACGCAGAACTGGGCCGCACCCAAGCTCGATGCCGCCTGGCGGATCCGGTTCTCGTGCACGAACAGCATCGCCGCCGCCAGCCCATGGCCCTCCTGGCCCACGATCGCCGAGTCCGAGACGCGGACGTCACGCAGCGAGACCTCGGAGTGGTCGGAAGGCATGTTGAACGTCCAGTGGTGGTACAGAACTTCGAAGCCGGGCGAGCCAGTGGGAACCAGGAAGGCGGTGATTCCCCGCGCGTCCCCAGCCTCGCCCGATGTGCGGGCGAACACGATGTCGTACCGAGCCACGTGCATGCCGGTGTTGAACCGTTTGGCTCCGTTGATCACCCACTCGGAGCCGTCTCGCCGGGCCGTGGTCTCAAGCCACGTGGCGTCGCTGCCGTGGTTCGGCTCGGTGAGCCCGAAGGCACAGGCCACCTCGTGACGCAGCAGAGGCTCGATCAGCTCCTTCTGCTCCTCGGAGCCCAGCGCGTGGAGGACGAGCACGATCGGGAAGTTGCCCACGCAGGAGCTCTCGGTTTGCAGGTCGGAGTGAAGTCCGAGGGGCTGGTTGGCCAAGTGCTCGCGGATCTGGGCCATCTCCAGGTTGGTGCCATCCGATCCGCCCAGCTCGCTGGGCAGCGGGAACCGATACAACCGCGCCGCATCCGCTCGGCGCATCATCTCGACCAGCAACTCCTCCCACTCGCGGACCGGAGCGCCCCCGCGCTTGACGTCGGTCCGGGCGAACTCCCGGCGGTGGTCGAAGTACTCCGGGTGCTCCTCCTGAAGCGGTTTCAGCTCACGCTCGACGAACCCATCGATCTTCTCCAGAAGCGCTCCGATGTTGCGTTCCGCCATAAGTCGGCGCGAGCCTATCGCGAAGCGCTGATCAGACGCCTTGCCTGGACACGCCGTCCGATTGGCGCTACGGTTGGCCGATGGCGATCGCCTCGCCGGCCACCGAGCCAAACTGGCCCGCGCTGATCGAGCCCGACCGGGTCCACGGGTCGCTGTACACCGATCCGGACATCTTCACCGCCGAGCTCGAGCGCATCTGGCGCCGGACCTGGGTATTCGTGGGTCACGAGAGCGAGATCGCCCAGCCCAACGACTACGTGGTCAAGGCGATCGGGCCGCAGCCGATCATCATGACCCGCGATCGGCAGGGCGACGTGCACCTGCTGGTCAACCGCTGCACCCACCGGGGGAACTTGGTGTGCGACGCGCCGCACGGGAACTCGAGCGCGTTTCGCTGTCCGTACCACGGCTGGACGTTCTCCAACACGGGCAAACTGCTGGGTTACCCGTTTAACAGTGGGTACGGCGGGACCGCGGCCAAGCAGGGCCTGGCCCTGGGCCGGGTGGCCCGCACCGAATCGATACACGGGTTCGTGTTCGGCTCCTTCGCGGCGGAGGGTCCGACCCTGGCCGAGCACCTGGGCGGCGCCGCCGAGGCGTTTGACCGGCTGGTGGCACTGGCCCCGACGGGCCGGATCGAGCTGACCGCGGGGTGGGTCAAACACCAGGTCAAGGCCAACTGGAAGCTGCTCCTGGAGAACGAGACCGACGGCTACCACCCTCAGTTCGTCCACGCCTCGATCTTCAGCGTCGCCGGCAGCGGCATCGGCAAGCTGTATGACGAGAAGTCGGCCGCGCTATCCCGCGACTACGGCAATGGGCACACCGAGAACGACCTGCGGCCCGAGTTCCGGCGCGCCGATCAGCCCCTCGGCTGGTTCGGCACGACGCCCGACCGGGTTCCCGACTACGTGGCCAAGCTCGACCGCGCGCATGGCCCGGATCAGGCCCGGGAGATCCTGATCGACGGTGCCCCGCACGTGATGATCTTCCCCAACCTGTTCATCGCGGAAATTCAGCTGTTCGTGCTGCAGCCGCTGTCGGTCGACTGCACGGTGCAGCACGTGACGGCGATCCAGTTCGAGGGCTGCCCCGACATAAATCGGCGCCTGCTGCAGCAGACAATCGGCTCGGTGGGCCCGGCCGGGTTCCTGCTGGCCGACGACTCCGAGATGTACGAGCGCAACCAGCG
The DNA here is from genome assembly GCA_035938755.1 of Solirubrobacteraceae bacterium. Classification (GTDB taxonomy): domain Bacteria; phylum Actinomycetota; class Thermoleophilia; order Solirubrobacterales; family Solirubrobacteraceae; genus Palsa-465. The sequence goes on from DASZGO010000287.1 coordinate 4,964, forward strand.
CGGAGTGCAGGCCCGGACGCCCGAGTGGCTGGTCCTGCGGCGAGGCCTGCACCGCGAGCGTCACGACGAGCGGGGGTACCTGGTGGGCGACGCCACCGACGAGGTTCCGCAGCGCGGCATCTGGCGCCACTATCTGGAACTGATGAGTGCCTGATCTGCTCCGGGAGACCGAGCAGTTCGTCTACCGCGAGGCCCGGCTGGCCGACGAACTGCGCTACGACGAGTGGGAGGCCCTGTGGACCGACGACGGTGTGTACTGGGTGCCGGCCGGCGGCGATGACATCGACCCGGAACGGCAGGTGTCGATCATCTTCGATAATCGGGCGCGGATCGCCACTCGGGTCAAGCAGCTCAACACGGGAAAACGGCACGCCCAGACGCCACCCTCGCGGTTGCGGCGGCTGATGGCGAACGTGGAGCTGATCGAGCCGGAGACTGGCCAGCCCACCGACATCGGCGCGGGGGCCAACTTCATGCTCTACGAGTCCCGCGAGCGGGGCGTGACTGTCTGGGCCGGCCGCAGTCGCTACACGCTGCGCCGGATCGGGGACGAGCTCAGGTTGGCCCGCAAGACCGTCCTCCTGGTGGACAACGACCGTCCGCTGCCGACGATGGCGTTTCTGGTCTGATGCAGCCGATCGTCGTGGAGAGCGAGTTCGGCAGCGTGGCGCTGAGCATTGACCACGCCGGGAACGGGCCGCGGCTGCGGATCGAGGACCTGCGGACCGGTCAGGTGGGATTTCTCGACGCGCTCGAGCTGGAGACACTGGCCTGGCTGCCCGAAGGCGCGCTGCATCCGCTGCTCGACCCTTCGCTCCACCGCTGGCGGGAGAACGGGGTCCTGGAGCGGCGGCCTAACCCCCCGTGAACCGGGGCTCCCGCCGCTCGATCACTGCCGCCAGCCCCTCCCGGGCGTCGGCCGTGCCGGAGAGCTCGGACACGGTCTGGGCCTCGTCGGCCAGCGAGTCCTGGAGGGCTCGGCTCAACCCCTGCCACACCAGGCGCTTGGTCTGCGCCTGGGCCAGGGGCGGACCGGCGGCCAGTGTCCGGGCCAACTCGATGCCTCGTGCCCATAACTCCTCGTCGTCCCGGAGCACCTCGGTCACCAGCCCCAGATCCAGGGCCTGCGTGGCGTCGAGCATCGGGTTGAGCAGGGCTAGGGCGAGCGCCTGGCGCAGGCCGACCAGCCGGGTCAACGTGAGCGAGAGTCCGGCATCGGGTGCCATGCCGACTCGGGTTGCCCCGAGCTGGAAGCGCGCCCGCGGGCCGGCCAGAACGATGTCGGAGGCGCAGACCAGCCCCAACCCGCCTCCACCCGTGGCCGCCCCCTGGACGACGGTGATCACGGGAGCGTGCAGGGTGAGGAGCCCACGAGCTGCAAATGCCAACAGTCGCGTCAGGTGGCGCAGGTGGTCCGGGAGCGACTCGCCCTGAGCGGCGAACTCACGCACGTCGCCTCCGCCGCAGAAGTTCTTGCCCTCGGCGCTGAACACCACGACGCGCACCGAGCGATCTCGCTGCAGCGACCGGATGGCGTCGGTCAGCGCCTCGAGCAGCTCCTGGTTCAAGGCGTTAGACGCGTCGGGGCGGTTGAGCCGCAACCCGGCCACGCCGTCCTCATGGTCCAGCAGCACCGGAGGGGCCATGGTCACCGAATCCTATCCACAAGACAGTTCGATCGGACAGTGTGTACGATCGAGCTGACCAGATGGACCACGGGATCCTCGGCTACGCGACTTACCTTCCGGGTCATCGCCTGCCCTTCCACGAACTGCGTGCGCAGCTCGGACTTGGGGGCGATGGCTCCCGCGTCATCGCCTCGTACGACGAGGACTCGACCACAATGGGGGTGGAAGCCGCCCGGCGGGCGGTGAACCAGGGACCCCGCCCGCCCGCTCGGCCGGCCGCGATCTACTTCGCCACCACCACGCCGCCCTACCTGGACAAGACCAACGCCGCGGCCATCCACGCCGCGCTTGACCTGGGCCACGAGGGCTTTGCGGTCGACATGGCGGGGTCCGCCCGGTCGGGGTTCGGCGCGCTGAGCGCCGCCGCGCACGGCGGCGGACTGGCGGTGCTATCCGATGTGCGCACCGGGTTGCCGACGTCAGCCGAAGAGCGGGGCGGGGCGGACGCCGCGGCGGCGTTCCTGTTCGGACCCGCCGACGAGGCCGCCGTGGAGATCGTCGCGGCGGCGGCCACCACGGCCGAGTTTCTGGACCGGTGGCGACTGCCCGGGGAACCGGCCAGCCATCAGTGGGAGGAGCGGTTCGGGGTGGAGGTGTACATGCCGCTGATCCGTGAGGCGGTGGGGCAGGTGCGCGCGCAGGCGGGCGATGCCGAACCTGACCACGTGGTCATCTCCTCGGCGCACGTCCGGACCGCGGCCACCGCGGCCAAAGAACTGGGCGCCAGGGCGCCGGCGCTTTCGCTTGGCTACGCCGGCGCGGCTGACCTGGGACTGCGTTTGGCGGCCGCGCTCGATGAGGCCCAGCCCGGCCAGACCATCCTGGTGGTGTCCGCGGTGGACGGCTGCGACGCGGTCATGCTCCGGGTGCGCGAGCCGATCGGCCAGGCTCGGCGCGGTCTGCCGGTGGCCCGGCAGCTCGAAGGCGGACGCGAGGTGACCTACGCGCAATACCTGATGTGGCGGGGGCTGCTCGACCGCGAGCCACCGCGCCGGCCTGAGCCCGAGCGGCCTGCCGCGCCGCCCGCCGCGCGCGCCGAGGCCTGGAAATTCGCCTTCGTGGGCAGCGCCTGCCAGCAATGCGGACAGGTGCACGTGCCGCCGCGCCGGGTGTGCGTGTCCTGTGGCTCGGTCGATCACATGGAGCGCCGGCCGCTGGCCGACCAGCAGGGGACGATCGCCACCTACACGGTGGATCATCTGGCCTTCTCGCCCTCGCCGCCCATGATCGACGCGGTGGTTGACTTTGAGGGCGGCGGGCGCTACACGCTGGAGGTGGCCGATGCATCACCTGACGAGGTCGACATCGGCACCCGGCTGGCGCTGACGTTTCGCAAGCTCTACACCACAGGCGGAGTCCACAACTACTTCTGGAAGGCGAGGCCGATCTAGATGGCAAGTCATGGCATCAAGGACCAAGTGGCGATCGTGGGGATGGGATGCACCCAGTTCGGCGAGCGCTGGGACCGCTCGGCCGACGACCTGCTGGTCGATGCCACCCAGGAATGCTTCGCCTCCACGCCCTCGATCACCAAGGAGGACGTGGACGCGTACTGGCTCGGGACGCTCAGTTCCGGGCAGTCGGGCCTGGTGCTCAGCCAGCCGCTGGGCATCGACTACAAGCCGGTGACCCGGGTGGAGAATTTCTGCGCCACCGGCTCGGAGGCGTTCCGCAACGCCTGCTACGCCGTGGCCTGCGGCGCCTATGACGTGGTGATGGCGGTGGGCGTGGAGAAGCTCAAGGACTCAGGCTACTCGGGCCTGGTCACCGCGGGACGGGGCGCGGGAGACGGGACCGATCCCGGCGCCACGCAGACCGCGCCGGCCGCCTTCTCACTGCTCGACCCCGCCTACTGCTCCAAGTACAGCGTGGATCGCGGAGACATGCGTGAGGCCATGACCCACGTGGCCTGGAAGAACCACGCCAACGGCGCGCTGAACCCTCGGGCGCAGTTCCGCTCCGAGGTGCCCAAGGAGAAGATCTCGGCCGCCGCGGGGAAGGTTGCGGGCCGCCTGGGCGTGTTCGACTGCTCGGGGGTGTCCGACGGCTCGGCCGCGGCCCTGATCGTCCGGGCCGAGGACGCCTACACCTACACCGATCGGCCCATGTTCGTGAAGGCACTGTCGATGGTGGCTGGGCCGGCCAGCGGACCGATCGACCCCTCATACGACTACACGACGTTCCACGAGGTCACGCACTGCGCCCAGGACGCGTATCGCCAGGCGGGTATCGACCGGCCGCGGGAGCAGATCTCACTGGCCGAGGTGCACGACTGCTTCACCCCCACCGAGCTTGTCCTGATGGAGGACCTGGGGTTCTCCGAGCGTGGCCAGGCCTGGCGCGACGAGCTGGACGGGACGTTCAATCTGGACGGCAAGCTGCCGGTCAACCCCGACGGCGGGCTCAAGTCGTTCGGCCACCCGATCGGCGCCAGCGGCCTGCGGATGCTGTTCGAGTGCTGGCTTCAGTTCCGGGGTGAGGCCGGAGATCGCCAGCTGGAGGATCCGCAGCTGGGCATGACCCACAACCTGGGCGGCCGGCCCGGGGGCTGCGTGTCGTTCATCTCGATCGTGGGGGCGGAGCAGGACGGCTAGTGCCGGTGCAGCCGATGGCGCTGCCGCAGCGGCAGGGCGAACCACGCCACGCCGACCGTCACGCCGACCCCCACGGCGACGACGATGGTCGCGGTCTGGCCCAGCAGGAAGTGGGTGATCAGGGCTGCCGCGCTGGTCAGCCCGCAGGCCAGCACGGCCAGCCCGGCGATGGTCAGCTGGTTGGCCTTGTGCACCACGTAGGCCTTTGCCCCTTGTTGGAACACGATCCGGTGCAGCACGGTCGGCGCGATCAGCAACGTCGAGGCCAGTAGCGTCAGCAGCAGGGTGGCGAAGTACAGGTCACGCTCGAAGTGGCTGACCCGGGCGAACCGTTGCTGGAACGGCACCACGAGCAGGAACGCGAACAGAACCTGGACTCCCGGCAACGCCACGCGGAGCTCGCCCATCAGCTCGGTCAGGTTGCGGTCGTAACGCTCCGGGTCGGTTTCGTCACGGTGGGTATGGGCTGTCGAATCGGTCATGAAGAAAAGCTTAAATCGCACCTTCCACTAGTTCGACAACCGTCGAACTACGTGTATAATTCGATGTGTATCGAACCGTCTGAATTTGGAGAAACCAAACTGAATACGTCTAAGAAGGGCCGCGACCCCAGTACGCGGGTGCGCGACCACGAATCAACACCAATAGAGAACACTCGTTCCCGCCGGCGGCGGGAAGAGTCTCCTACACGGGAGCAAGCCACGAGCACAACCCGGCGACGGAGCCAGCGGCAGACGCGGGCCAGCTCGGCCACATCCGAGCATAGCCTGCCCGATTCGCTGTCCCTGTTCTTCCGCCAGGCTCGTCAGTACCCGTTGCTCACGGCGGCCGAGGAGATCGAACTGGCCCAGCGCATCGAGAAGGGCGACCTGGAGGCCAAGAACCGGATGATCAATTCCAACCTGAGGCTGGTCGTGTCCCAGGCCCGGCGCTACCAGGGCCATGGCCTGGAGATGGGCGACCTCGTGCAGGAGGGAATGCTCGGGCTGATCCGCGCCGTGGAGAAGTTCGACTGGCGCCGCGGGTTCAAGTTCTCGACCTACGGGACCCTGTGGATCCGCCAGGCGATCCAGCGCGGCCTGCAGAACCACGGCCGCACGATTCGCGTGCCGGTTCACGTGGCCCAGCAGCAGGTCAAGATCCGCAAGCTGGAGAGCGAGCTGAACAACCGTCTCCAGCGTGAGCCGACCGACGAGGAGATTGCGGCTCTGGCCGAGCTCCCGCT
>DASZGO010000288.1:0-2416 GCA_035938755.1 Solirubrobacteraceae bacterium
TGGTGTTCGCCGACGACGCGCTGTCCTCGGTGGCCGACAAGGCGCTGGAGCGGGAGACCGGAGCCCGCGGCCTGCGCTCGATCATCGAAGAGGTGCTGCTCGAGGTTCAGTTCGAGCTTCCCTCACGGCGCGACGTGCGCAAGTGCGTGGTGACCCGGGAGACAATCGAGAAGGCCGTCCCGCCGACGCTGGTCACCGTGGCCGCGCCCGAGGAAGAGGGCGAGGCGGCGGCTTAGCTTTTCCCGAGGCGCTTGATCGCCTCGAGTTCTTCGACGGTGGCCAGATCCTTGTGCTGGCCTGCGGCCAGCTTCATCGCGATCAGGTCGTCGATAGAAGCCACCAATACGGAAAAGCCTCCGAGATCGAAGCGTTCCGCGTTGCGCCGGAGCGTTTCGTAGCCGCGGCTGCCGGCGGGCCGGGCCAGCACGTCGAGCTCTCCGGCCGGGGTATCCATCGTCAGCAGCTCGACGCGCCGCAACGTCTGGGCGTCGGGTACGAAGGGCACCTGGTCCGTCACTCCCTTCACGCTCGCCCCGAGGTCGACCAGCGCCTCGCCAAGTGTTTTTAGGTTGCCCTCGTCCGTGGCGTAGCAGATGTCGAGGTCATAGGTGGCCTGGGCTGATCCGTGGAGGATCGCCGCGATCCCGCCGATGACGACGAAGTCGACGCCGCGGGCGGTGAGGCGACGCAGCAACTCATCGGCGCGTAGTCGCGAGCGTGGTCGCCTAGCCATCGCCGATCCGGCGGGCCCCGGCTACCAGGCGTTAAAGACTGGCTTGGGATTCCTGGAACAGGCGGAGCCGCTGGGCAGGAGTCAAGGCAAGTCGCTGGCGAAGCTGGCCCCAGATCAAGTCCGATCGATGGGGATGATGGCCGGGGCTTGAGCTCCACCACGTGGCCGGTGGCCGCGAGCGCGGCCGACAGCGTGGACCATGTGGGGTTGGAACCCTGACGCTCCAGCCGGGCCACGACCGATTGGGGCATCCCGAGCCGGCTGGCCAGGCTGGCCTGGCTGAGTCCTGCGTCCTGTCGTGCCTGTCGGATCATGTCCGCCGGATTCATAGCTTATATGCAATATAGCGTATATGATAAGCTGCCGGCACCAAACCTCCCGACATACACTCGGCCCGATGTCCGACCTCGAGGCCAAGACCCGTTACGAGCCAGCCGAGGTCGAGCCTCGGATCGTCAGGCGGTGGCTGGAGTCAGGCCTGTTTCACCCCGAGCCATCTGGCGATCCTTCCGAGAACTACTCGATCGCCATCCCGCCCCCCAACGTGACCGGGGTGCTGCACATGGGCCACGCGCTGAACACCTCGGTCCAGGACACCCTGATCCGCTGGCACCGGATGCGGGGCCAGCGCACCAAGTGGATCCTGGGCACCGATCACGCCGGGATCGCCACCCAGACCCAGGTCGAACGCGCGCTGGCCGAGGAGGGCCTGGACCGCGAACAGCTGGGGCGCGAGGAGTTCGTACGCCGGGTGTGGCTTTGGCGCGCGCAGTACGGCGGCCAGATCATCGAGCAGCTCAAGCGCCTGGGTGCGTCCTGCGACTACGAGGACGAGCGGTTCACCCTGGATGACGCCTACGTCGAGGCCGTACTGCGCGTGTTCGTGGCGCTCTACAACAAGGGCTACATCTACCGCGACCGCTATCTGGTCAACTGGGACCCGGGCAGCCGGTCGGCCATCTCCGATCTCGAGGTGGAGGAGCGCGAGGTCACCGACACGCTCTACTGCATCCGCTATCCCCTGGCCTCCGGCGCAGGTCACGTCACGGTGGCCACGGTGCGGCCGGAGACCCTGCTGGCCGACACCGGAGTGGCCGTCCACCCCGGGGATGAGCGCTACCAGGAGCTGGTGGGGCAGGAGGCGATACTGCCGCTGGTGGGTCGGCAGCTGCCGATCATCGCCGACGAGTTCGTCAAGCCCGAGTTCGGCACCGGGGCGCTCAAGATCACCCCGGGCCACGACCCCAACGACTTCGAGATCGGGCGCCGCCACGGCCTGGACAAGGTGAGCGTGATCGGCGAGGACGGGCGGCTGACCGACCAGGCGCCCCAGCAGTTCCGGGGGCTGACCGTGATGGAGGCCCGCCAGCTAGTGGTGGCCGAGCTGCGCGAGCAGGGCCTGATCGAGCGCGACGAGCCCTACACGCACGACGTGCCGTTCAGCCATCGCTCGGGAGAGCGGATCGAGCCCTTGATCTCGCTGCAGTGGTTCATGCGCATGGACGAGCTGGCCCAGCCGGCCATGGAGGTGGTGCGCTCCGGCCGGCTGCGGATCCGCCCCGACTCAGAGCGCCGGCGCTACTTGCAGTGGCTGGAGCACATCCGGCCCTGGTGCATCTCGCGCCAGCTGTGGTGGGGGCATCAGATTCCGGTGTGGTACCGCGGCGAGGAGGTGTACGCCGG
>DASZGO010000289.1:0-12616 GCA_035938755.1 Solirubrobacteraceae bacterium
GCTCGGGATGGCGCGTTACCACGTGCGGCTCAAGCACCGCCGAGCGCTCCCAGTCACGTTCGCTAGGCAGTCTCGGGACCCGCCGCACGAGGCGGCCGAGGCGGCTCACGGCAGGCTCCACACACTCGCGAGCCTATCGTCAGTGTGCTCACGGATCCGGCCAGCTGGCACCGTCGGCGAGCGCGTCCTGCTCGACATGCTGGAGCGCCTCGTCGGTGCAACGGCCGGCGACCATCAGCTCGAGTGCGGCGGTGATCGTCGGTGCCCAGACCCGCCTCACAACGGCCTCGCGAGAGGGTTCGGCCTCGAAGGCCGTCCAGTCGAGCACAACCCAGTCCCGCTGAGGGCCCGTCGTCTCACCTGACGAGTCTCTAGAGGCGCGCAGCAGCGTGATCTGCGCACGCCAGCCACGGGGACAGAGCTCATCCATCATCGCCCGGGCGCGTACCTCGGCGTTCGCCGCCGCACGGACCCGACGTCGCCTGGCGAGCCGGGAGCGCAATGCCCGCCGGGCGCGAGGCACGACCTGCCCGAGTATCGCGACCAGGAGCCCCCCAACACACGCGGCGAGCAACAGCGCGCCGAGCGGCTCCAGGAGATCGTCAGGACCCGGATGAGCCCCGGCCCCAAACTGGGCCATGAACGCCAACACGGTTCCGAAAACCTATAGCGTCGGGAACCACACCGGGCACGGAGAGGGAGGGATTCGAACCCTCGAACGAGGTTGACCCCCGTTACGCGATTTCCAGTCGCGCCCGTTCAACCACTCCGGCACCTCTCCAGGCGGGAGGGAGGTTGCCCCCCCTCGGGCGCCTAGGGTAGCGGGATCAGTACCCCCGGGTTGAGGATGCCCGCGGGGTCGAGTTGGGCCTTTACCGCCCGCAGCACACCCACACCAAGCGACCCCACCTCGCGCTCGTACCACGGGACGTGATCTCGCCCCACGCCGTGGTGGTGGCTGATCGATCCGCCCCCAGCCAGGATGGCATCGCTGGCCGCCGTCTTGGCCGCGTGCCACTGGGCCAGCGGATCGTCGGCCTCGGCGCAGGCCACGGTGAAGTACAGCGACGCGCCCGTCGGGTACACGTGCGAGACGTGGCACAGGATCGCTGGCGGCGTGCCTTGGGCGGTGAGCGAATCTCGGAGCGCAGTCGACACCGCCTCGTACAGCCCCGGCACCGAGGACCAGAACGTGACCGTCTCCAGCGTCTCGACCAAGGCCCCAGCGTCCAGCAGCGCGTCGCGCAGGTACGGCCCCCGATACCGGTCTCGCGCCCAGGCCTCGCCCGCATCCGGCACCGCGACACCCCCGGCGCTCAGAAGCACCCGCTCGGCGCCGGCCCGCCGCGCCTCGACGTCGTCCACGGCACCCTCATACCCCACGATGGCCAGGCAGCCACCGCCGTCCGAGCCCCCAATCTCGCCCGGTCGGGCCAGGTTCATCGCCGTCTCGACCTCGTCGGACAGCCGCAGCACGGTGGGTCGCGGGCCTCCCTGGGCCAGCGCGCGCATCGCCGCGATCCCCTCCACAAACGACGAAAACCGCCAGCCCTCGTACGTCCGGCGCTCGGGCACCGGCCGCACCTGCACGGTCAATGAGGTGATCACGCCGAACGCTCCCTCCGAGCCGAGGATGAGCTGGCGCAGGTCCGGTCCGGCGGCCGACTTGGGGGCGCGACCCAGCGACAGGGTGCCCGCCGGGGCGGCCACCTGCAGGCCCAGCACTAGTTCGTCGAAGCGACCGTAGCCCGCGGAGGCCTGACCACTGGACCGCGCCGCGGCGAAGCCGCCGAGCGTCGCGTACTCGAACGACTGCGGGAAGTGCCCCACCGTGTAGCCGCGCGCGCCGAGCAGCTCCTCGGCCTGGGGACCGCGCAGCCCGGGCTCGAGCGTGGCCAGCCACGACTCCTCATCCAACGCCACCAGCGCGTCGAGCCGCCGGAGGTCAAGAGCCACCAGCCCGTCGAAGCCGCCGGCCGAAGGTTCGAGTCCGCCCACGACCGACGTGCCGCCTCCGAACGGCACCACGGCGATCCGCCGATCCGAGCAGAGGCTCAGCAGTTCCAGGACCTCGTCGTGCGAGCCGGGGAGCAGCACCAGATCGGGCGCGTCGCTGGCCTCGCGCGCGCGTAACCGCAACAGGTCGGGGGTGGACTTGCCGCGGGTGTGGCGGATCCTCGATTCGGGATCGGCGTGCACGTTGTCGTGGCCGATGACCGGGCGGAACAGGTCGGCCTCGAGCCGAGGCTCAGCTAGCGAGATCGCCTCGAGCGGCCCGGGCTCCCCGGGCGCGCTGCGCACCCCCAGCCCGTCACGCAACAGCGCCAGAACGGCGTCGGGCAAGACCGGCTTGAGCGCCGGATCGCCCCAGCCGGACCACGAGACATCCGGATAGCGACCTCCAGGGCGAGCTAGAGCCACGGGCGGACCGTATCCTCTGAGACGAGACAAGGAGATTCCGATACGGAGGAGAGAATGAGCGAGGGCACGCTGATGGGCCGGATGATGGACGACTTTCCGCTCACCCTGAGCGCCGTGGTCGAGCGCGCCGAGCAGCTGAGCGGGGGCCGGAAGGTGGTCTCGAGGCGGCCCGACGGCTCGATCCATCGCTACGACATCGGTGAGTCCGCCGCGCGGGCTCGTCGCCTGGCGGCGGGACTGAAGGCGTTGGGGATCGGCGACGGCGACCCCGTGGCCACGCTGCTGTGGAACCAGCCGGAGCACCTGGAGCTGTACTTCGCGCTGCCGTCTATGGGCGCGGTGCTGCATACGCTCAATCCCAGGCTCCACCCAGACGAGCTGAGCTTCATCGTGTCCGACGCCGAGGACAAGGCGATCGTGGTGGACGAGACGCTGCTCGAGGTGTTCGAGTGCTTCCGCGCGGCCCGCGAATTCGACCATGTGATCGTGATCTCGCATTCGGGATCGATTCCCGACGGGACGATCGACTACGAGTCGCTGATCGAGGGCAGCCAGCCCATGACCTGGCCCCAGCTGGACGAGCGCAGGGCCTGCTCGATGTGTTACACGTCGGGCACGACCGGCCGGCCCAAGGGAGTCGTGTACTCACATCGCGCGATCGTCCTGCACTCCCTGTGCTCTGCGCTCCCCGACCAGCATGCCATGTCCTCCCGCGACGTCATTCTCCCCGTGGTCCCGATGTTTCACGCCAACGCCTGGGGTCTGCCGTACATCGCGGCGTTCGGCGGGGCCGCACTGGTGTTACCCGGCCCCAAGCTCGACGCCGAGAGCGTGCTCGATCTGCTGGCCGATGAGGGAGTGACGGTCACGGCCGGCGTGCCCACCGTGTGGATGGCCATCCTTCAGGCGCTCGAGGACGAGCCCGAGCGCTGGGACCTGAGCGCGCTGCGCCTGATGATCGTGGGCGGCTCGGCGGTGCCGCGGGCCATGTTCGAGGGTTTTGATCGTCACAGCCTGACCATCGTCCAGGCTTGGGGGATGACCGAGACCGCACCCCTGGGCACGGTCAACCGGCTGCCGCTCGAGTTGGAGGACGCCTCCGACGATGAGCGCTACGAGTACCGCACCCGGCAGGGCGTTCCCTCTCCGTACGTGGAGATCCGCGCTCGCGGGGATGACGGCGAGCTCATCCCGTGGGACGACGAGACCATGGGCGAGCTGGAGGTCCGCGGCCCGTGGGTGGCCGCGTCGTATCACCGCGGTGAGGGGGCCGACAAGTTCACCGATGATGGCTGGTTCAAGACCGGGGACGTGGTGAAGATCGACGCGCGGGGTTGCATCCGGATATGCGACCGGTCCAAGGACCTGATCAAGTCAGGCGGGGAGTGGATCTCCTCGGTCGACCTCGAGAACCATTTGATGGCCCACCCCGCGGTGGCCGAGGCGGCGGTGATCGCGATGCCCGATGACAAATGGGCCGAGCGACCGATGGCCGTGTGCGTCCTCCGCGACGGCCAACAGGCCACGCCGGACGACCTGCGCGAGCATCTGTCGAGCAAGTTCGCCAAGTGGCAGCTCCCGGATCGGTTCGAGTTCATCGACGAGATACCTCGCACCGCCACCGGCAAGTTCAAGAAGACCACGCTGCGGGATCGGTTTGTAGAGAGCCCGGTCTGACGGTAGCCTGGACCGAGGTTGGGGGGCCCGCCCAACCCGCTAACCGTGATCCTGCAACAGCACTACCTCGGCTGTCTGGCCCACGCCTCCTACCTGGTGGCCGACGAGCGCAGTGGCCTGGCCGCCGTGGTGGACCCGCAGCGCGACGTGGAGCGGTATCTGGAGGCGGCTGACCGGGCCGGCTGCCGGATCGGTCACGTGTTCCTGACCCATCTGCACGCCGACTTCGTGGCCGGCCACCTGGAGCTGCGCGAGCGCACCGGGGCGCAAATCCACCTGGGCGCCCGAGCCAGCGCGTCGTACGAGTTCACGCCGATGGCCGAGGGGGCGACCACGATGCTGGGAGATGTGCGGCTTCAGGTTCTCCAGACGCCGGGCCATTCGCCGGAGTCGATCAGCATCCTGGTGTTCGATCCAGAGCACAGTGAAACCGACCCCTTCGCGGTCCTGACTGGAGACACGCTGTTCATCGGCGACGTGGGGCGGCCAGATCTGCGGGCGGCGCTCGGTTACTCGGCCGATGAGCTGGGGGCCATGCTCTACGACTCGGTGCACCACAAGCTGGCCCAGCTGCCCGACGCGACGTTGGTCTACCCGGCGCATGGCGCCGGTTCGCTGTGCGGCAAGAATCTGTCCACCGACACGGTGTCCACGATGGCGGTCCAGCGCCAGTACAACTACGCGCTCCAGCCGATGGACCGCGATCAGTTCATCGCCATGGTCACGGCGGATCAGCCGGACGCTCCGGCCTACTTCACGTATGACGCGGTGCTGAACGCCCAGGAGCGGCCAACACTGGATGAGGCGCTCAAGCGGGAGCAACGCCCCCTCTCTGTGCCCGAAGCGCTGGAACTGATCGACGGCGACGCCCAGCTGCTGGACACCCGCGATCCGGCACAGTTCGAGGGCGCCCATCTCCGGGGAGCGGTCAACGTTGGGCTGGGCGGGAGCTTTGCCACCTGGTGCGGGACGGTCCTGGATAGCCAGCGGCCGATCGTGCTGATCGCCGAGCCGGGAACCGAGACCGAGGCAGCGGTCAGGCTGGGCCGGATCGGATTCGACAACGTCGCCGGAAACCTGGAAGGCGGGATGGAGGCTCTGGCCTCAGGGCCCCCGGAGCTGATCGACCGGATCGAGCGGGTGACCGCGGCCGCGCTGGCCGAGCAGCTGGCCGGTTCGGCCCCGCCGATGCTGGTCGATGTCCGTTCGCCCGGCGAGTGGGAGCACGATCACATCACAGGATCGAGAAACATCCCGCTGTCCCGCCTGAACGACAGCCTGGCCGAGCTGCCGGAGGACCGGGACGTGGTCGTGCACTGCGCGTCCGGCTACCGGTCGGCGATCGCGGCCAGCCTGCTCCGGCGGGCCGGGCGGGAGCGCGTGAGCGACCTGGTCGGCGGCGTTCCGGCCTGGCAGGCGGCCGAGCGCGTGGGCCGCATGTGAGCCAGACCCCGCGGTCCCGATACACCCGTCGGACCGTTCTGCGGGCCGGCGGGGGGATGGTCGCCCTGGCCGCAGCATCGCCCTACGCCCGGTGGCTGGCCGCGGCGCAGGCCGCCGGGTCGGTACGAGCACCGAACACGCTGCCTGACCCCAGCCGGCCGGCTGGCGAACCCACCGCGGCGTTCCCGTTCGACCACATCGTGGTGGTGATGCAGGAGAACCACTCGTTCGACAACTACCTGGGCATGCTGCCGGTGCGCGGACAGCCATTGGCCGACGGGTTCGCCTTCGACCGGGCGGGACGCCCGACCAACAACAATCCGGTGAAGGGCGGGCATATCACGGTCCAGCGTGCCCGCTCACTATGCACGCCGGACGGCAGCGGCAGCCAGTCCTGGCACGACACCCACGTCCAGATGAACCACGGCCGGATGGATGGGTTTGCCCAGACCGGAGAGTCCTCGATGTGCTACTGGGACGAGCCCGACCTGCCGTTCTATTACTCGCTGGCCAAGACCTTCTGCCTGGCCAACCGGTGGTTCTGCTCCGCGCCCTGCCAGACGTATCCCAACCGGAGGTTCCTGCTCGCCGGCACCGCGTTCGGTCTGATCTCGACCGACACCTCGAGCCTCACACAGAACCCGCCCAACGGGACGATCGTCGATCGCCTGAACGCCCACAACCTCAGCTGGACGGACTACTTCACTGATGTCCCGGCCACCGGGGTGATCGAGTCGGTCCCCCAGAACAACCCGACGCATCTGGCCCACGTCGAGCAGTTCTACGTCGACTGCGCGGCGGGCACGCTGCCCTCGGTGAGCTTCGTGGACTCCGACATCGGGGCGGCACCGGTGGCGACCGGCCTGGCGCCGTTCGGACAGGTCAGCGGCTCGCCGGACCCACTGTCCAATCAGAATCAGGATGAGGAGAACGGCGACCTGAGCCTGGGGGAGAACTTCGTCAGTCAGGTGGTAAACGCCGTGCTGAAGTCGCCCTTGTGGCCGCGGGTCCTGCTGGTCTGGACCTACGACGAGCACGGCGGCTGGTATGACCATGTCCCGCCGCCCAAGGCCATCGCTCCGGACTCGATTCCCCCCAAGCTTGGGCCGCATGACCCTCCCGGCGGCTACGACGTCTACGGTCCGCGCGTGTCGGCCGTGGTCGTCTCCGGCTACGCGCGACCGCGGGCGGTGACCAACGTGGTCCACGACCACACCTCGATCCTGGCCACGATCCAGGCCAAGTGGAACCTGCCGGCCATGACCTACCGGGACGCCAACGCGACCACGATGCTCGACTTCCTGGATTCCCAGGTGACGTTGCCCCAGGCGCCCACGCTGTCCGCGCCGTCCGATCTGCATTCCAGCGAGTCGAGCTGCGACAGCACGGCCATCAAGTTCACCGTCCAGCCTGGGCGGCCTTCGGTGCGGCAGCGGCTGCTGGTCAACTTCGGGGTCAGCAAGGGCCGGCGCAGCCTGGTGGTCGGGCTGCGCACCACCCGCGGGACGTTCGCCCAGCTCACCGTCCAGCTGCTGCACGGAGGGCGGCCGGTGGCCAGCGGGCACGCAAAACGCGTGGGCACGGTGCCGCACCTGGTCACCCTGCATCCTCACGACCGCCATCGGCTGGCCCGGGGACGCTACGAGCTGATCGTGCGGCGCGGCCGTCACGTGCTGGCCCGGCGGGCGGTCACGGTTCGGTAAGTGTCAGCCGGCTCGGCCCGGGTACTGGCCCAGCGTGACCTGGACGGTGGTCTGCGAGCCGTCCTGGCGCACGAGGTGCATCGGGACCGTCTGCCCGGGTGAGAGAGAGGCCAGCGCGGCGGCCACGTCGTCAGGCGTGTTGATCGGCTGGCGGCCGATGGAGATGATGGCGTCGCCGGGCCCGATGCCGGCCCGGGCGCCCGGGCCTCCGGGCTGAACCTCTGCCACGAGCGCGCCGGGTGCCGCCCCCAGACCAACCGAGAAGTCAAGGCCCAGGTACGCGCGGCGCGAGTTGACGACGTGGCCGTTGCGGACGATCTGGCCGGCGATGTCGGTCACCACCGAGCTGGGGATGGCGAACCCGATGCCGGGGGCCGCGCCGCCGCCCAGCTGGGGATCGGTGGCGGCCAGCGTCGGGATGCCCACGACCTGCCCGGCCAGGTCGACCAGCGCCCCGCCACTGTTGCCCGGATTGATCGACGCACTGGTCTGGATCACGTTGGGCAACACCACCCCGTTGCCCTCAGGGACCGTCCGGCCCAGGGCGCTGATGATGCCCTCGGTGACTGAGCTGCGCAGCCCCAGCGGGTTCCCGATGGCCAGCACGATGTCGCCGATCTTCAGCTGACCCGAGTTGGCAAACGACGCCGCGTGCAGCGACGCCCCCTGGGTCCGGATGACAGCCAGGTCGTCCGGCGCGAACGCGCCGACCAGAGTGGCCGAGTAGCTATGGCCGCGGGAGTCGGTCACCTTGAACGGACCGCCTCCGGCGACCACATGGGCGTTGGTGACCACGTCGCCACGTGAGTCGAACACCACTCCCGAGCCCAGACCTTGGGGGTTGGAGATCTGGACCACTTGATCGGACACCCGGGCGATCACGCTCACATAGCCCTGCTCCAGCTCGGTTAGCGAGCCGCCGCCTGCCGGCGCCACGGGGGCACCCGGCGAGGTCACGGTTCGCGTGGTGGTCCCGCCGCACGCAGCCGCGAGCAGGGCGCAGGTAGAGATCGCGGCCAGCTGCCGGGTGCTCACGGCGAGGTTTTTTACACCACTGGGGCGACTATCCTGCGCCTGAGGTCCCCGATCGGATCCTGTCCGGCGTGGCCGACGACCGGTGGTTGGGCAGCCACCTCAGGGTGGGAACGCCGGTCCGTGTGGTCTAGCTAACAACATTCAGTACGGTGTCTCGGTGAACGCTTCCGAGACCGCGCGGGAGCGGATGACCGCCCTGCTTCCCGACGGCACTGAACCGCCAGACGGGATCCCACGCGAGATCTTCGACGCCGCGCTGCGGATCATCCTGGAGTGCAGCCGGCTGGACATGCGATCGCTGGCCGCCCAGCTCCACATCGGGCGGGCCACGCTGTACCGCAAGGTGGGCAGTCGCGACCAGCTGTTGGGCGAGGTCTTGTGGTTTCTCACGCGGCTGGAGATCGCGGGGGCGTTGGCCGAGGTGGGGGAGCTGGCCGGATCGGGCCGGATCGTGGCGCTGGTCGACGCGTTCATGCGGCGGGTACACGGGCGCCCGCCACTGCGGCGCCTGCTGGATGCCGAACCGGAGATTGCGCTGCGCATCCTGACCTCGAAGCACGGGCCGGTGCAGCGGGGAACCATTGACGTGGTGCGCCGGCTGCTCGACGAGGAGGAGGCGCGGGGGGAACTGCGGCTGACGATCGACGCCGACACGCTGGCCTACGTGATCGTGCGGATCGGCGAGACGTTCCTGTACGCCGACGTGATCGCGGGCCACGCGGTGGAGATCGACCAGGCCACCGAGGTGATCACGCGCCTGTTGGCCGGTAGCTCGCCCCCGATTGGGCGCTCGGCCGCCTGATCAGCATCCGGTTCGGCAGAACAGCGCGAACGCCGGTGCCCGACCCCCCAAGCCGGCACCAATTGGGCTTGCCTTGACAAGAAAGTTTGGTATGCCAAAATATGCCTTGTGGCGACGACGGATTCGATTTCTTCCCACATTCAGGATTACGCCAAGGCCGTGTACGCGCTCGAAGCGCGGCACGGCTCGGCCGTGGCCACGCAGGAGCTGGCCGATCGCCTGGGCGTCACTCCGGGCTCGGTGTCAGCGATGCTGCGCAAGCTCTCGGATCTCGGGCTGGTGGAGCACGAGCCCTACCGGGGAGTTCGCCTGACCGAGGACGGGCGGCGTGTGGCGCTCGAGGTGCTCCGCCACCACCGGCTGATCGAGCTGTTCCTGGCCAACGAGCTGGGCATGTCGTGGGACCAGGTGCACGCCGAGGCCGAGGTGCTGGAACACGTGCTCTCGGAGGATCTGGAGCGGCTGATCGCGGAGCGGCTGGGCAATCCCACGCTGGATCCGCACGGCGACCCCATTCCCACAGCCACGTTTGAGATCGACGAACGCGAGACGCGCAGCCTGGACGAGCTCGAGCCGGCCGACGCGGGCCGTTTCGTGCGGGTGTCAGATTCCGATCCCGAGATGCTGCGGTATCTGGCCGAGCAGGGCATCGGGATCGGCGATCGGCTGGAGGTCAGCGGCCGTCAGCCGTTCGGCGGCCCGGTGTTCGTGAGGGCCGGCGGGCGCCGCCTGGCCCTGGGCGGCGAGCTGGCGCGGGCCATGCGCATCGAGGTCGAGGAGGGCGGTCAGTGAGCGCTCTGCGACGCCGGCCGGTTCCCGTGCTGGAGGAAGCCGTAGCCGAGCCAGGGGTGACGGCGGGAGGCGCGGTTGCGCTGCCGGGTCCACCCCTGACGCCGGAGGACGCGGCTCGCTCCCGGGATCGCTCGCGTGTCCACCGCGCGCGGCACCGCGGCCGGCGGTGGCACCTACTGTGGCTGCTCGTCGGTCCTGGGATCCTGGCCATGCTCGGCGAGAACGACGGACCGAGCATGATCTCCTACGCCACCACCGGCGCCACATACGGGCTCGGCTTCTTTCTGCCATTCATCGTGGTGACCTTCGCGATGGCCGTCATCTGCCAGGAGATGTGCATGCGCGTTGGCGCGGTCACCCACCGCGGCTACGGGGCGCTCGTGCTGCAGCGGTTCGGGCCGCTGTGGGGCTGGTTTGCGGCCGGCGATTTGCTGTTTACCAATCTGGTCACGCTGATCGCAGAGTTCGTCGCCATCCGGATCGGGCTGGCGTACTTTCATCTGGGGGCCGGCGTGGCCGCGGTGCTGGGCGTCACGCTGGTTCTGTTCACGATCAGCGGTGGGCGCTACTGGCGCTGGGAGCGGATCGCGCTCGGCCTGGCCATCTTCAACGGCTTGTTCCTCGTGTCCGCGATCTTGGTTGGGCCGGACTGGGGCCAGGTCGGCAAGACGATGGTCACGTTCTCACCGTTCCCCGGCGGTAGCCTCACCACGCTGTTGTTGCTTCTGGCCTCGACCGTCGGCGCCACGGTCACCCCCTGGATGATCTTCTTCCAGCAGAGCGCCTCGGCCGATAAGGGCCTGACGCCGCGTGACATAAAGCTGGGCCGAATCGACACCGTGGTTGGCGGTGCGCTGGCGGCGCTGTTCGGCTGTGGCGCGCTGATTGCCGGCGCCGCGCTGGCCTCCCACAACGGCGCAAGCATCCAGGGGCTGGCCGGCGCAGGATTTCCGGGTGCGCTGCGCAGCGTGTCCGGGGGCGCGGTGGGGACGGTGTTCGCGCTCGGGCTGATCGAGGCCGGAGCGGTGGCCGTCCTGACGATCTCAGCCAGCACCGGCTATGCAGCCGGCGAATCCATCGGCAAGGCGAGCAGCTTCAACAACACGCCGCGGCGGGCCGTTCTGTTCTACGCGACCAACGTGACGGTTGCGCTGATCGCGGCCGCGATCATCCTGATTCCGGGCGCGCCACTGCTCAGGATCGCACTGAACGCGAACGTGCTGGCCACCGTGTTGCTCCCGGTCACTCTGGTGTTCATGATCATGCTGGCCAACGACCGGCAACTGATGGGCAGGTGGGCGAACAAGCCGTCCACCAACAAGCTCGCCATCGCGATCGTGGGGTTCGTATCAGTCTGCGGAGCCGCCTATGGGATCGACTCGTTCCTCCAGGCGGTCCATCTGATCGGGAGCGGGTAGATGATCGACGAGACGCGCACCGTGGCTCCTCCGACGGCGCCTGACGACGCCCCAGAGCGGCTGGTGATGTTCCTCGAGCCCGACCAGCTCGTGCTCGACAAATCGCGCCCAGTTCCGCGGGCAACGCTGAGCTCACGGGCGAAGGTGGCGCTGTGGGCGCTACGGGTGTTCGTGCTCGTGGTCACCGCGATGGTGATCTACACGTTCTTCTCGCAGCTGAGCGGCTGAGCGAGTCCCGCGCGATGGCGCGATGATGGGGGCGTGGCGCCCGAGCGAGAAACCGACGAAGCGGTGCTCCGGTCCCTGGGTGTGCCGGAGGAGCTGATCTCCCATGCCTCCGGGAGTGGCCCGCTGAGTGCATTCTTCGAGTCGCTGCCGCGCCGCGGGGCGGCGGCCCGGACCGTGACGGCAGCGGATATCGAAGCCGAGGGCGGCTTGCCCCTGCCCCAAATGCGCGAGCTGATGCTGGCGCTGGGCTTTACCCCGCCCGAACCCCACGATCCCGCCTTCACGCCGGAAGAAGCACAGGCGTTCATCGGGTTGTGGCGCCAGCAGCATCTGTGGCCGTTCGACGAGGCGGTGCAGATCGCGCGGCTGTATGGACGGCTCCTGGCTCGCATCGCCCAGGCTTCCGTCCAGCAGTGGTTCGCCGTCGCCGAGCCGCGGCTCCGTGCGGCGGAGCCGGACGAGGCACAGCGGGCGCGCGCCGCCGCCGAATCATTCGATGCGCTGCTGCCGGTCGCCGATTCGCTGTTGACCGGGGTTCACCGCAGGTGGGTCGAGCGGGAAGCGGCTCAGATCGCGGTGCGCTCCGCAGAGTCCCGAGCCGACGCGGGGTTGTTTGGGGGATTGGACGAGGTCTCGATTCTGTTCTGCGACCTGAAGGACTTCACCGCGTTCGCCGACCGGCAGGGCGACGGTGCCGCCATCCGGATCATCGATCAGCTCGCCAGCACCGTGACGCTGGAGCGGGGGGAAGAGGCAAGTCTGACCAAGCTACTCGGCGACGGTTTCATGATCGTCTACCCCGCGCCGCTGCCGGCCGTTGAGGCCGCGGTCCGGATCATGGAAGTCATGCGTGAGCCGGAGGTGCCGGCGATTCACGCCAGCGTTCACCACGGCCGGGCCGTCCCGCGCGAAGGTGACTACTACGGCACAGCCGTCAACCTGGCGGCCCGGCTTCTGACCCTGGCCGAGGGAGACGAGCTCCTCGTCACCGCTCCGGTCGTCGAGCGGTGCCCCAACCTGGCCTGGGAGCATTGCGGCAGCGAGCGGGTACGTGGCGTGTCGGAGGCGGTCCAGGTGTTCAGGTTGAGGCGGTAGCG
>DASZGO010000290.1:0-5294 GCA_035938755.1 Solirubrobacteraceae bacterium
CTCGCGTTCCTTCCGGTGACCTACTGGCTGATGCGCCACGCCACGCTCAAGGCCGCCCACGCCGTAACCCCGCACTGGTGGAAGTTCTATCTCTGCGCGCTCATTGGTGTCGGCATCACGGCCCTGCTGTTCGTGATCACCGACTACTTCACCTCGACGCGGTTTGCGCCGGTCAAGAGCACCGCCCGCGCCTCCCAGACCGGCCACGCGACGAACATCATCCAGGGTCTCGCGCAGGGGTTCCAGTCGACCGCGCCGCCCGCGATCGTGGTCGCGCTGGGGATACTCGGCTCGTGGAAGCTCGGTGGCGGCGGCAGTCAAGGTATCTACGGCATCGCCGTCGCCGTGATGGCGATGCTGTCGCTCGCCGGCTTCATCGTCGCGCTCGACGCGTTCGGCCCGATCACGGACAACGCCGGCGGGATTGCCGAGATGGCCGACCTGCCCGAGGAGGTGCGAAACGTCACCGACCCGCTCGACGCGGTCGGCAACACGACCAAGGCCGTCACCAAGGGGTACGCGATCGGCTCGGCCGCGCTTGCCGCGCTAGTGCTGTTCAGCGCGTTCGAGAATGAGTTGGCGGCCAAGGGGAAGCTCCCTAGCTTCTCGATCGGCAACCCGCCGGTGCTGATCGGCCTGCTGGTCGGTGGATTGATGGTCTACCTGTTCGCCTCGCTGGCGATGGAGGCGGTCGGGCGAGCGGCCGGAGCCGTCGTCGAGGAGGTCCGCCGGCAGTTCAGGGAGAAGCCCGGGATCATGGCGGGCACCGAGCTGCCCGAGTACGGCACCGCCGTGGCGCTCGTCACGAGGGCCGCGCAGCGCGAGATGATCCTGCCATCGCTGATCCCGATCGTGTTCACGTTGATCGTCGGGGTGATCAGCGTCGAGGCGCTCGGAGGATTGCTGATCGGAGTGATCGTCGTCGGCCTATTCGTGGCGATCTCGATGACCTCCGGTGGCGGCGCCTGGGACAACGCCAAGAAGCTGATCGAGGACGGCGCCTACGGCGGCAAGGGCTCCGAGGCGCACGCGGCGGCGGTCACCGGTGACACGGTGGGCGATCCCTACAAGGACACCGCCGGGCCGGCGATCAACCCCATGATCAAGGTCGCCAACATCGTGGCGCTGCTGATCATTCCCATCATTACCTAGCGGCTTCCGCGCGATCCCGTGATCTGACCGCGCTTCACGCGAGTCACCTCACGCCGACCGCGCGTACGCCGCCCGCTCCATCCAATGTCGCACCCCGCGTAGGCTCGGGGCCGCCACTCCACCATCCGTCGATCACATTAATCACCCTCCCGTACCACCCCTTATCGCTACGCTGCGAGACAAATGTTCATTTTGATCGTCGGATGTGGGCGGGTGGGGTCGGCGGTGGCCAAGCGGGCGCTCGACGGCGGGCATGAGGTGTCCGTTCTGGACTCCGATCCGCTGTCCCACGAACGGCTGGACAAGGACCAGACCACCAGCTGGGAGGACGTGGGCGGACGGTTCACCGTCGGCACGGCGCTGGAGATTGACGCTCTGCTGGAGGCCGGAATCGAGCAGGCCGAGGTGTTTATGGCGGCGACGCGCGGGGACAACACAAACCTGGTGATCGCCCAGATCGCGCAGCGCCGGTTCAAGGTTCCCCGCGTGGTGGTCCGGGTGGCGGATCCGGGTCGCGCCACGTGGTACGGCGAGCAGGGCCTGCTCACCGTGTCTCCCACCCAGCGTGCCATCGATCAGGCTTCGGAGCTGGTCATGACCGCGGCGGAGGTCAGGTGAGCACGGGCTTCAGCGGGATGTACGTGATCATCGCGGGCGCCGGGAAGGTGGGGTGGAACCTGGCCCGCGAGCTGATCGGTCGCGACCGCGAGGTCACGCTGATCGAATCCGACCACGCCCGGTTCCGGGTGGTGGAGGAGGAGCTCGAGCACGCGGTGCAATACGGCGACGCCACCGAGCTCTGGGTGCTGGAACGCGCAGGCATCCAGCGGGCCGATCTGGTCATCGCGGTCACCGGCGATGACGAGGACAACATCCTGATCTGCCAGGTGGCCAAGGAGAAGTACGGCGTGAGCCGGATCGTGGCCCGCGTGAACAACCCGCGCAACCTCCAGCACTTCCGCCTGCTGGGCGTCCAGCCGGCAGTGTCGGCTACTGACCTCATCCTCCGTCTGATCGAGCACGAGGTCCCGGAGTACGGGCTGGTCCAGCTGCTGGAGCTGGAGGAGGAGCACCTGGAGATCATCGAGGTCGAGGTGGGCCAGGGTTCCGAGGCCGCAGGCTCCCGGGTGCTGGACGTGCCGCTACCCGATGGCGCGCTGATCATCTCGGTGCTCCGCGGCGGCACCGGGTTCGTGCCCAAGGAGGACACAGTGATTCAGGCCGGCGACCAGGTGCTGCTGATTCTCGATCCCGGCCTGGAGTCCCAGATCACGCCTCAGTTTGCTCCGGGCGCTGCGGTCGCGCAGACCGATGGCTGAGCGCCAGATCGAATACGCGATCATCGGGGGTGGCGAGGCAGGCTTCAACTGCGCCCGCTGGCTGCGGGAGGAGGGCGCCGACGGCTCGGTCCTGCTGATCGGGCGTGAGCCGGATCCGCCGTATTACCGCCCCGACTGCTCCAAGGACTACCTGCGGGGAGAGAAGCCGCGGGACGAGGTCATGTCCCGGCCCCCGGAGTTCTACGAGGAGCAGCAGATAGAGGTCCTGACCAAGGTATCGGCCATGTCTCTGGACCTCAGCGAGCGGCGATTGAAGCTGTCAAACCGCGACGAGATTCGCTTCGATAAAGCGCTGCTGGCCACCGGGGCCAACGTACGTCGGCTCAACGTTCCCGGCTGCGACCTGGAAGGGATCTACTACCTGCGCACGCTGGGCAACAGCGAGGCCATCCGGGAGAACGCCGCCGGCAAACGGGTGGTGCTCATCGGCGGCTCCTACATCGCCAGCGAGGTGGCCGCGTCGCTGACCGAGCTGGGGAGTTCGTGCTCGCTGATCATGCTTGAGTCGGTGCTGCTCAGCCGAGGGTTCGGAGCCCGGGCCGGGCGGTTCTTCGAGGCACGCCTCCAGGAGCATGGGATCGAGGTCTACGCAGAGGATTCGCTGGACCGATTCGAGGGTGCCGACGGCCACGTGACCAAGGTGATCACCGAGTCCGGACGGGAGCTGGAGGCGGACGCTGTGGTGATGGGGACAGGCGTGGTTCCGGACGTCACGCTCGCCGGAAGCGCCGGACTGGAGCTGGGGGAGAGCGGCGGTGTCCACGTGGACTCGCGGCTCCAAACTCCGGTTGAGGGGTTGTACGCCGCGGGCGACATCGCCGAGTACGACAGCGTGATCCACCAACGTCCGATCCGGGTCGAGCACTGGGACGTGGCGTTCAACCACGGCAAGACTGCCGCCCTCAACATGCTGGGCCGGGACCAGCCGCATGATGTGGTTCCGTATTTCTTCTCGGATCTTTCGGACTGGGCCTCGCTGGAGTACGTCGGTCCGGCCTCGGACTGGGACCAGGAGCTGGTCCGCGGGTCGATCGACGACGGCGAGTTCTCGGTCTTCTACCTGGACCAGGGCCGGGTGGTGGCCGCGCTGTCGGTCGGCCGCTCCGACGACCTGGAGCACGCCCGGCGCCTGATCAGCTCTCGGGACTACATCGGCGAGCGGGCCGACGAGCTCGGCGATGAGTCGACCGACCTGGCCTCGATCTAGCGGCTAATCGTCGGGCGAGTGGCCGGCCGCGATCAGTGTGGCTTTGCGTGACCTTTGTCCTCGCCGCCGGTCTTCCAATCAGACAACAAAGCGCACCGGCCAGCCGCAACGGAGGCGACAGCCCTCGATATGCAGTGTGCCGGTGCCTAACATCGTCTTCCCATGAGCCCGCTTCCGACGCTTTCGGATGTCCTACTGCGCACCCAGACCGACGAGCGCCTGGCTAGGCTGGCCGGCGATGGCGACCGCTGGGCGTTTGCCGCGTTGGTGCAGCGACATCGCAGCTCGCTTATCCGTTTGGCGGCCCGCGTCGTGGGACCACACCGGAGCGAGGACGTTGTCCAACAAGGGCTGCTGCGGGCTTGGGTGTCCCTGGACGCCGGAACGGAGGTGAGGAACGTTCAAGCCTGGCTCTACACAATCGTTCGCAACGCCGCCTATACGGAACACGCTCGCGGAGCCGATGGGATGAGCCCGATTCCGGACGAGCTGACCGATCACGCCTCGAGCGGGGCGGCCGAGCAGCGGCTCGAGGTGCATGACCTGATCGAGAGCATCGCGGCGCTGCCTGAGCATCAGCGGACGGCTCTGGTGGAAACCGAGCTGGAGGGTCGCTCACGCCGGCAGATCGCGGCTGACATGGGCGTCACCGAGGGGGCAGTCCGGCAGCTGGTCCACCGGGCCCGCACCTCCATTCGGGTGGCCATGACCGCGATCACGCCGTACCCGCTGGTGGCCTGGGTGTCACGGCACTCGGGCGGAGGTCGGGTCGGCGCCGGCCTGTCGAGCCTCGGAGGTACGGACCTCGCCGGTCGGTCGGCTGGCCTGGCTGAGCCGGCGGCCACCGGCGCGGCGGCGGGCAGCGCGGCCCTGGCGGTCAAGGGCGGAGTGGCGCTCCTGGCCGCCGGCGCGATCGGCGGGTTGGGATGGCAGTCGCTCACCAGCCCCTCCGGGCATCACTCCCGTCACGCGCAGCCGGCTCCGCTGGCCGCGGACCGGCGCGGCGAGAGCGCCGGGCTGGGGACGGTCGGCCCACCGGCTTCGTTCGACCTGGGCAGCGTGCGGCCGGTGACGCTTTCCCCGGCGGTCGGTTCGGGCGAGGTCACTCCGGCCTCGGGCCGGGGGAGCCGCGCAGGCAGCGGCGCGACGTCAGGGAGCTCTGGCTCGGACCACTCGGGCGGTGGTCAGCGGTCTGGCGGCAGCGACGGTGGGGGCGACCGAGCGGGGCATTCCGGCAGCCGCAGCTCGGGGTCCAACGGCGAGCATTCCGGCGACGGAGGCCGTAGTTCAACGTCACAGTCCAGCAACTCGTCCGACGGGGGAGACGGCTCTTATGGTGCCTCGCAACCGCTGGCGGCGCCCGTGACCACGGCCGGCGCGACCACCTCGAGCGATGGCGGCTCCCGGGAAAGCTCGAGCTCCAGCACCCCAACCACCCCCCGCGTCGGCGATAACTAGGCGAAGGCCCTTACGGCTGGCGGTCACACCGCCCCTGAGGCGAACCGGCGCCTACGCCGTCGGATCCGTCGGCGAACTCGAGCGCTCATCGCTGCCCTGTGAGCAAGAACTCCGGGCCGAGCCTGCGTTGAGCTAAA
>DASZGO010000291.1:0-5418 GCA_035938755.1 Solirubrobacteraceae bacterium
GGCTTGACCCGGAACTCGACCAGATTGGCCGCGTTGTTGGCGTAAGCGGTCGCCGTGGGATAGGTGTACGTGCCGTTGGGCTGCGAGAAGGTGGCGCTGGAGATCCGGGGGTCGTTCGGGTCAAGCTGCTCGTGCGCGCCGTGGTCGTCGTACAGGAAGCCCTGGTACAGGAACTCTCCGCGGCGGTAGGCCTCGGCGCCGGAGATGAGGATCGGCGCCGCGTGCCACACGCTGCCCGGCGAGTTCTGAAGCTGCGGCGCCACGGCCAGCGGCGCGTACAGGAGCGCCGGGCCGGGCCTGGGTCCGGGACCGGAGTACAGGGAGCCAGCGCTCGCCGCGGCGGGGAGCGCTGCGGTCAATAGGGCAGCAGCGATCAGGTGCACGCGCCAATGCATCGCCGACTCAACGTTCGAGCAGGTGGATTGCTTTCGGTTAGGCTCCGGGGCGAGGTGAGGTGGGTCGCTGCATCGCTCGGGGCTGTGGCTCTGGCTTTCGCCGTTAGCGCGCCCGCGCACGCGGCCCCTCCGGCCACGCCCACCGACCCTGGCTTCGCGCCCTGCGAATCGCAGACCACGGCGGCCGACATCCAGTCGCAGTGCAACGACAACGAGGACTGGAACCTGTACGGCGCGTTGAGTACGAGCTGCGGCGGCTTGCCGCGCCCGGATGGAGGTCTGCCGTGTTGGGCGCCGCTGGCCCGGGACCCGCAGCACGCTGCCGGCGTGGACATGACCGGCGCCTGGGCCCAGGGCAACCTCGGACGTCCCGACATCCTGATCGCCTACATCGAGGGCGGCGTCAACTACGACTCGGACAACATCAAGGATGGGTTATCCAACATCTTCCTGAACCGGGGCGAGCTCCCCTACCCGCAGGACGCGAGCGGCCACGACCGCGGGACCTACGACCTGACCGGCGACGGGCGCTTGAACGTCGAGGACTACGCCCAGGACCCGCGGGTCAACCCGGCCTGCCCGGCCGGAGTGGCGCCCGGTGTGCACCATCAAGAGGGCGTGACCTGGTCCTGTGTGCCGGGCGGGCGCCACAGCTATCTGAACCGCGTGCACGTGGCCGGCGTGCTCACGCCCTACCTGTCTCCCGAGGACCTGATCGCGGTGTTCGGGCACTGCCAGATCGTCCGCCATCGCATCGGCCCCCGCGGCTGCCCGGCGGGAGGCCACTTCGATAACGACCACAACGGGTACCCGGGCGACGTCTCAGGATGGAACTTCGACCGCAACACCAACGACCCGCAGACCGAGGACACCTCCTACAGCCACGCTCCGGGGCTGATCTCCGACGTGGCCGGCGTGGCCGACAACGGCTACGCCGGGGTCGGCGAGTGCCGGAACTGCTCGATCGTCCCAATCAAGCAGGGCGCGGAGTGCCTGGGCCGGCCCGATCACTGGGGCGCGGCCATCCTGTACGCCACCGACCTGGGGGCGACCACGATCAGCTCGGTGGTCGTCTCCTACGCCTACAGCTCGTTCAACCAGCAGGCGATCGACTACGCCTACAACCACGGCGTGGCCCTGGCCCTGGACTCCAACGACTTCGACGCCATGGATCACACCGACGGGATGCTGTTCAACCACGTGGTCCCCGGCAACTCGCTGGCCTTCGACCAGAACGGGACCGGGCTGCAGCCCAACGCCACCACCTGGTTCCGCGCGCGCTCCAGCACCACCAGCTACGGCACGCACAACGTGTTCTCGGGCTACGGCACGAGCACCTCGGGCGCCACGCCGTTTATGGCCTCGATGCTGGCCATGGTGCAGTCGGCCGGGCTGAACGCCGGCATGCGCCTCACCCCCGACGAGGTCAAGCAGTTGCTGATGGACAGCTCCTCGGAGGTGGTGCCCCAGACCCAGTCACCGGCCACGCCTCGCCAGTGGCCAGGCAACCCGAACTCGACCACCGACGTCAGTCACACCAACTGGTCCACCCAGTACGGGTACGGACGGCCGGATCTGGGCGCGGCCACGTCGATGGTGATCAAGGGACAGATCCCGCCCACGGCCGAGATCGACTCGCCGCGCTGGTTCAGCTACGTGGACCCGGCGCGCACGGCGGCGCTGCCCATCTTCGGGTCGTTGGCCCCCTCGCGGGTGCATTCCGGCGGCTCGGCCCACTGGGTGCTGGAGTGGGCCCTGGGCGCTGACCCGGCCGACGCCGCTTTCCACACGATCTCAAGCGGCACCGCTCGGGGCCGGCTCAGCGGCAAGCTCGGCAGCTTCGATCTGCGCCAGATCCCCGCCGGCTTCTACAGCCACGCGCCGGGCACCACGCTCCAACCGGACGGGGCCGAGCAGTACACGGTGACGCTGCGCCTGCGAGTGGTCGACGCCAACGGTCTGAAGGGCGAGGATCGGCGAACCATCGGGGCCCGCCACGATCCTCAGCTGGCTCCCGGCCTGCCCCGGCACTTCGGGGCCGAAATCAGCGGCGCGCCCTCGTACGTCGACCTCGAGGGTCGCCATCAGCTCGACCTGGTGCTCTCGACCTACGACGGCGACGTCCACGCGCTGCGCCCCAACGGCAGCGAGCTACCCGGCTTCCCGGTGCACTCGGACCCGATCCGTAGCTTCGACCCGGCCGCGCCGGAGAGCTCGACCGCCCGGGCCTACCGCCAGAACGCCATGTTCCGCAACATACGAGACCCCATCTCCGGCACCGCGGTGGGGGACCTTGAGCACAACGGCGAGCAGGACATCGTGGCCACGGGCATGAACGGGCGCGTGTACGCGTGGGACAGCCGCGGGCAGGCACTGCTTGGCTTCCCGCGGTCGATGCCCACGCCGCCGGGCCAGCACGCCGTGCCCACCCCCCGCGCACCCACCCCGCACGGCCGCGACCCGCTGCGCGGTGCCTGGGCGTTCCCGGTGCTGTCGCCGCTCCAGGGCGGCCACAAGCTCGACATCATCATCCCGGGCTGGGATGGCAAGGTGTACGCCTGGCAGCCCAACGGACGGCCGGTTCCGGGCTGGCCGGTGGAGATCAAGCTCCCCCCGGCCGACTTCACCCGGGACGGGATCGACCCCAAGAGCTACATCCGCGATCCCAAGCTCATGTACTCGGTTGGGGTAGCCGACGTGCTGAAGACCGGCAAGCCTCAGGTGTTCGTATCGAGCTTCGAGTGCTCGGGCAAGAGCGTGGGCACGACCGACACGGTGCTCAACCTGGCCGCCGGCGGCGGCGGACCCACCGCGGCCAAGGGGTGGCTGTACGGGCTGTGGGCCGACGGGCGGCGCCACCGGGGCGGCGCGTACCTGCCCAACTGGCCGGTGGCCATGTCCGGGCTGGCCTTCTGCTACGACCTGTCGATCGACTTCGTGGGCGAGGGTGTGGCCCCACCCACCTTTGCCAACGTCGACGGCTCGGGACTGAAGATCGTCTCCAGCGCGGTCACCGGTCCGGTCCAGGCGTTCAATCCCGACGGCTCGGTGTACAAGACGCTCAGCACCAGCTGCTCCAGCGCGGCCTGCGGCGCCAACCCACCGTACCGGCCCACCGGAGACACGGCGACGATCACCCTGTCCGGCCAGGGCGGCTTCGGCGACCTGACCGGCTCCGGCCGGCCGCAGTACGTCCAGTCGAGCACCGGCATCGAGTCGATCGTGCTCGCCCTCGGACAGGCCGGCGAGGCCTCGCTGCCCCAGGTCTACGAGAAGGCGTGGGACGTCCCCTCCGGGTCGGTTCTCTCCGGGTTCCCGCAGCGCCAGGACGGCTTCCCGTTCTACGACGCGCCGATCACCGCCGACGTGGGGGCGGGCGGCGGCCATCGCAACTTGATCGAAGCAAACGACAACTACTGGATCCACGCCTGGGGACCCGACGGCTCCGAGGCGCCGGGCTTCCCCAAGTACACCGGTCAGTGGACCGGCTTCGTGGGCACGGTGGCCGACCCGCGGCTGAGTGGACACCAGGTGCTGACCTACGGGACCCGTGAGGGCGACCTGTTCACCTGGAACGTGAACGGCTCCGCGGCACTGAACAACTCGTGGTGGCACTACCGCCACGACGAGTGGAACACCGGCCAGTACGGCCTTGACACGCGGCCGCCGGCGTCGTTGGGCGATCTTCGAGCGCGGCGGTTGCGCTCTGGCAAGGTGCTGCTGACGTTCATCGCGCCCGGGAACGATTGGAACGTGGGACGGGCCGCGCGGTACCGGATCCAGTGGGCGGTCAAAGGAAGCACGCGACGGGCGGTCACGGTGACGATCGTGATGGCTCACCGTCAGCCCCGGCCGAAACCGGCGGGCTCGCACGAGCGGATCGCCCTTTCGGCACCACGCGGAACCCAGAACGTTCTCGTCAGCGCGGCGGACGCCGCGGGGAACATAGGGACCGCCGTGACAGTCGCCCTTAACTGACAAGCGACTCGGGCGTCGTGAACCGAGCCGCTGCCCGCCCGCGCCTGTGGGACAAAGTAGAATCTGTCTATGGCCCGACTGCGCACCGGTGACCCCGCCCCCGACTTCACCCTCGAGGGCACCGAGGGCACGTTCACACTGTCCGAGCACCGCGGCGAGCTGGTGGTGCTCCTGTTCTACCCCGGCGATGACACCACGGTGTGCACGAAGCAGTTCTGCTCCTACCGCGACGCCCAGGACGAGGTGTCCTCGCTCGGCGCCGTGATGGTGGGGATCTCCACCCAGGGCATGGAGTCAAAGCAGGCGTTCAAGGCCAAATACGGCCTGACCACGCCGCTGCTGGCCGATCCGGGCGGGAAGGTGACGCGAACCTACGGCATTTACGCCAGCCCGCTGAAAATGGCCAAGCGCACCGTCTTCATCGTGGATGAGCAAGGCCGCATTGCCTACCACCACGGCAACTTCATGTCGCTGACGTTCGACAGCGTGGGCGACATCAAGGCCGCGCTGGAGCAGGTACGGGCCCAGGCCTCGGTCTAGGCGGGGTCAGGCGGCGGCGCGGGCCGCCCGGGCGCCACGGCGGCTCCGGCGCGCGGGCGTACCGCCCCGCAGCAACAAGCGACGCAGCGCCTCGAATGACGCGTCGTCGAACTCCAGCTGGGTCGGCTCG
Source organism: Solirubrobacteraceae bacterium (assembly GCA_035938755.1). Lineage (GTDB taxonomy): Bacteria > Actinomycetota > Thermoleophilia > Solirubrobacterales > Solirubrobacteraceae > Palsa-465. The sequence goes on from DASZGO010000291.1 coordinate 5,044, forward strand.
GTGGTTTCGATGAAGTCGATCAGCGTGTACGCGAACCGGACCGGGTCAGACAGCTGGGGGAAGTGCCCGACTTCGGCGAAGATCTCAAGGCGGCTGCCGGGCAGGGCGGCGTGAGCTATCTGGGCGTGTGCGACCGGGATCAGGGGGTCGCGCTCGCCCCAGATGATCAGCGAGGGCAGCAGCTCGGCCAGGTACAAGCGGTCGGTGGCGCTGACCCGCTGTCCGCCGATGTCGAGCACGGCCCGGAGAGTGTGGATGAACGCCTGGCGGGCGCCGGCGTCGGCCAGCGAGCCGTAGCCCTTGGCCATCTCGGCCAGGTCGGCGCCAGTCCGCAGCCCCACCCGGCCCAGCGCGCCGGCCAGGGCCGCGGCCACC
>DASZGO010000292.1:0-16908 GCA_035938755.1 Solirubrobacteraceae bacterium
GCCGTGGCGGGTCACCCAGAACGCGTAGATCCGACCCGTCCGCGGATTCACTGCGACTGACGACGGTCCCGTCGTGTCGCCGCACTGGAGATCCGAGAAGGCGGCGCTCCCAGGCACGGTGAGCGCTACCGGGATGCCGAACGACGCCCCGCCGTCGCTTGAGGTCTCGACGTACATGTTCTCGGTGGCGTTCCCACTAAACGCGTTATGGAAGAGCAGGTATACCCGCGGCTCGTGGGTGGCTGGGTCGTCGGGCCCGACCGCCAGCCATGGACGGTCCTGATCTGCGATGCGCGCGGCACCCGTGGATGCGGTCCACGTTCTCCCACCGTCGTCGGAGTAGCTCACGACCAGATTGAGCCCGGCCGAGTCGAGCTCCACGACCACGAGCCGCCCCGTCCGCGTGACCACGATGTCCACGTCGGCGCTCGGCTGCACCTGGACCGGGTCTCCCACGGTCGCCTTCCATGTTCGGCCGTGGTCGTGAGAGGCGTAGACCCGAACCGGGGCCGACGGCGCCGAGGAGTCCGTGCTCGGGCCGCTCACGACGTACTCGGTCCCGTCAGGCGCGACCGCCACCCGAGGCTCGCTGCTACCGGCGGCGCCAGGGAGTGACGTCGGCCCATTGAAACGGAGGTCGAGTCCTTGCGCGTGCACCACCCCAGATCCAGCCAGCAGTCCGCAGCAGCTAAGCCCGCTGACTGCCCACGCGCGGAGGGCCTGTCGCCTCACGGCGGCCAGCATACGGGCCCGCGCGCCGGCGCTAGGCCAGGGCGGGCGAGGGCCCCTCGAGCAGCACCCCGGGGAGCCGGTGCAGGCCGACGAGCTCGATCAGCAACTTGATCTGCGGCTGGGCGCCCCGCAGCCGCAACTCGCGCTCATTGCGGCGCAAGCGGCGGGCCAGGGCCGCCAGGTCAAGCATTAGCGAGGAGTCAGCGAAGGCTAGATCGCTGAGGTCGGCCACCACATCGCGGGGGGACTTGATCGCGCGAGCCAGCGCTTGACGACGCGTCCCCTGAGTTGCGCGATCCTCATCACCCCAGCACCGCAGGAGCGACAATCTGTTGTCGAACTCGATGATTGGGGCAACCTATCGAATCTATCCGGACGCGCGCAAGGACTCTGGCCCGTTTTTCCTACACTGGTGCATATGGCTACGACAGATGACGTAACTGAGGCGCTGCGTGACGTGATCGATCCCGAGCTGGGGCTCGATTTCGTAGAGCTGGGTCTGATCTATGACGTGGAGGTCGAGGATGGGACAGTCCGGGTGACATACACGCTGACCAGCCCGGGGTGCCCCATCGGGCCCCAGGTGGCGGAGCAGATCGAGGAGTTCGTCGGCGAGCTCGACGGCGTGGCCGAGGTTCAGCCGACGATGACGTTCTCGCCGCCCTGGACGCCGGAGCGGATGAGCGAGGACGCCAAGTTCGCGCTGGGGTTCTGAGCCGGGGCCTCGCCGCCGGCTACGAGTCCGCCGACGGCCGCGGCGTACGCGGGCCGCGGTTGCGCTTGGCCCGCATGTCGGCGGCCGGTCCGTCCTTGGACCGGGTCCCGGCCGAAGGCAGGATGGGCACCTCGCGGTTGGAGCGCGACTTGCGCCGCCCATTGGACGAGCGCGGGGTCCCGCGGCTGCCGTTGGCCGACGTCTTGGCCTGCGCGGCTTCGAGCAGCTGATCCAGCGACTGCTCGAGGCCCTCGACCACGACGTCGATGTCCGGGAGCGCGTCGTAGTCGCCGAGCAGCCCGTAGCCGATCTGACCGTTGTAGGACATGATGGCCACGGCCAGGGCGTGGCCCTTGGGCAGGAAGGCGATGGGGAACAGATCCTGGAGCCGCCGGCCCAGCACGTAGAGGGGCACCTGCGGGCCGGGGATGTTGGTCACGATCAGGTTGAACAGCCGGGTAGAGAAATTCAGCCGGCTGGCCTGAGCCAGGATCGTGGGCGGCGCCAGCTCGTTCACCGCGGCCAGGGTGGCTGCGCCCACCGCCTGCTTTGACTCCTTGAGGCCGTCCATGGCTTTCTTGACGAAGCGCAGCCGGGCCACCGGGTCGTTGATGTAGACCGGGAGCGGCCCGCGCATGACGGTCAGCTTGTTGCCCAGGGAGCCGCGGTCGTCCCGCACCCGCACCGACACCGGGACCAGCGCGCGCATCTCCAGCCCCTCGGTGCGGACACCGCGGGCCCGGAGCCAGCGGGCCAGCGCCCCTGAGACCACGGTCAGCACCACGTCGTTCACCGTCCCACCGAAGGTGTCCTTGACCAGCTTGTAGTCGGCCAGGGGCTGGCGGACCACGGCGTAGCGGCGATGGGGCCCGATCTCGGTGTTAAGCGGCGTCTCGGGAGCCGGGTTGAGTCCAGCCCACACGATCTCGCCCACGCCTTCGACTGAGTCGCGAAGCCGGGACACCGCTGCGTCGGGGTGGGTGACCGCGGACACCGCACGCCCCACCAGGTCGACGCCGACGCCGGCCACGCCTCGGACGCCGGCCACGACCAGCTCGGCCGACGAGGGCACCCGACGGGGCTGCCAGGCCCCCAGGTCGGCGGGCGGTGGCGGGGGCTGTGACTCGACGTCGAACAGCACCGTGGCCAGGTCCACACCGGACACGCCATCGACCAGCGAGTGGTGGTTCTTGGATATGACGCCAAAGCGATTGCCCTCGAGCCCTTCGACCACCCACATCTCCCACAGCGGCCTGGAGCGGTCCAGCTGCTGCGAGGCGATCCGAGCCGCCAGGCGGAGCAGCTGATTCTCGGTGCCCGGGGCCGGCAGGGCGGTGTTGCGGACGTGGTACTCCATGTTGAAGCTGGGGTCGTCCACCCACAGCGGTCGCCCGCTCTGGAACGGCGGCTGGGCCAGCTTCTGGCGGTAGCGCGGGACGAGGTGAAGCCGGCCGCGGATGTGGTCAAGGAAATCCTCGAATGCGGGCGGCGGGCCTTCGAAGATCAACAGCCCGCCGATATGCATGTGCGACGACGACCCTTCCTGATGCAGGAAGGACGCGTCGGTGGAGCTGAGCCGGTCGAGATGGTGCTGCGCCACGGAGTCGAACATTACCTCTCGGCCAGCCGTCTGTCAGGCCCCGATCTGCCCCTACACTGTCCTCGATGGCCGGCTCCCCGCAGACGCTGCTGCTTGCCACGCCGCGCGGCTATTGCGCGGGCGTGGACCGGGCGGTGCAGACGGTCGAGCACGCGCTCGATCTGTACGGCGCGCCGGTCTACGTGCGCAAGGAGATCGTGCACAACAAGCACGTCGTCGACGAGCTCCGCACCCGTGGGGCGGTGTTTGTCGAATCAGAGACGGAAATTCCGCCCGGGGCCACCGCCGTGTTCTCGGCCCACGGCGTGTCCCCAGAGGTCCACGCCGAGTCCATGCGGCGGCAGCTGCGGACGATCGACGCAACCTGCCCGCTGGTCACCAAGGTCCACGTAGAGGCCAGGAAGTTCGCCGCAGACGGCTACACGATGATCCTGATCGGGCACTCCGGCCACGAAGAGGTCGAGGGGACGATGGGCGAGGCTCCGGACCAGATAATCCTGGTGGAGAGCGCCGAGGACGTCGACCGGTTGCAGATCGACGACCCTGACAAGGTGGCCTACATCACGCAGACCACGCTGTCGGTGGACGAGACGCGGGACATCATCGCCCGGCTGCGCGAGCGCTTCCCCAACATCTCGGGGCCCCGGACGGACGACATCTGTTACGCCACAACCAACCGGCAAGCGGCGGTCAAGGAGCTGGCCAGCCGCAGCGACCTGGTGCTGGTCATCGGGTCGCGCAACTCCTCGAACTCCAACCGGCTGGTTGAGGTGGTGCGCGAACACGGCGTACCCGCCTACCTGATCGACAACGAGACCGAGGTCCGGGAGGAGTGGCTGGAGGGCAAGCGCGTGGTCGGCATCACCTCCGGTGCGAGCGCGCCCGAGCACCTGGTCCAGCAGCTGGTTGGGTTCTTCCGGGCGCGCGGCATCGACGACATCAGGGAGCTCGACGTGATCCAGGAGGACGTGCGGTTCATGCTCCCCAAGTCGATCCGCACGGCCCTGGCGTCAGCCTCCGCCTAGGACGGCACGGGCCGCCTGCGCACGCTGGTCCTGTCAGACCTGCACCTGGCTGCCCGGGACGGGCGGGACGTGCTGCGCGACGCCGACACCCGGATCCGGCTGATCGAGCGCTTGCCGGGGGTCACCCGGCTGGTGCTGCTCGGGGATGTGATTGAGCTCCGGCAGGGGCCGGCGCGCGACGCGCTTCAGACCGCGCGACCGGTGCTGGCTGAGCTCGCCCAGGCGCTCGACGCGGAGGCCGAGGTGATCCTCGTGCCGGGAAACCATGATCACCGGCTGCTCGCGCCCTGGCTGAGCCGCCGGGCGCTCCAGGACCAATCGGCTCCACTGGGTCTGGAGACGGACGTTGACTGGGAGCTCGGTGAGCCGCTGTCGGCGCTGGCCAAGGCGGTGCCTCCGGGGCGCCTGCGCGTGGCCTATCCGGGCGTGTGGCTTGGCGATCGGGTCTACGCGACCCACGGCCACTACGGCGACCGGCACACCACGCTCCCGATCCTCGAGCGACTGGGAGCAGGACTCACGGCCCGGGTCGTGGGGGAGCGTCCGGGCGGCCCGGCCCGGGCCGAGGACTACGAGGCCACGCTGGCGCCGGTGTACGCCTGGATCGACGTGATCGCCGAGTACGGAGGCCCTTCACTGCCGGGTAGCGGCGCCGGCATGCAGGCCCGGCTGTGGCAGCGGATGTCACGCCGCTCAGGGCGCCGGGCCGCAGCCTCCCGGATGGCCGCCGGCGTCGGCGTGCGCGCCATCGTGGCCGCGCTGAACCGGGCCGGGGTCGGCCCGCTCAAGGCGGACCTATCCGGTCACGAGCTGCGCCGGGCCGCCCTGCGGGCCTTCGCCGAAGTGGTTGGACGGCTCGAGGTCGCCGCCCACCACGTGATCTTCGGCCATACCCATCGGGCGGGACCGCTGCCGGGCGACGAGGAGGGAGAGTGGAGGACGGCCACCGGCGCCGCCCTGCTCAATACCGGCAGTTGGGTGCACGAGCCGTCATTCCTGGGGCGATCTCCGGAGCAGAGCCCGTACCGGGCGGGATTCGCCGCCGAGCTGGGGGACGGGGAACCGCCCCGCCTGATCAACCTGCTGGATCGGGATTAGCCAGCCCCGGCGTGAAGCACACGGCATGACAGCACACCCCGGGATCCAGCTCCAGCTCCAGCACTGCCTCGGTGCTGTGCGCGTGCCGGATCAGCTCCCAGCAGCCGGGATGCTCGACCCTTAGCGATCGATCGCCGGCACGGATCGAGCCGGCGCCCGACAGCACGGCCCACGCCGCGCCGGCCCGGTAGGGACCCGAGTAGGGGCCCTCCACGTCCGGGCTCTGCGGCTCCAGCACCGCCCCCGGGGCGTCCTCCGGGCGCAACGGCTCAAGCACAGGCTGCTCCAGCCCGAGCAGCTCCTGGATGGCTTGCTCGGTCTCCTCGTAGCCACCCTCTCCGTAGTGGTGCTCAAACAGCATGCCCTCCTGGTTGAACAGGTACCGCGCCGGCCAGCCCAGGTTCCCGTAGCGCTCCCAGATCTCGCCCTCGCCGTCGACCACGACCGGGTGACGCACCGCCAGCCGCCGGCACGCCGCCTCGACCGCGTCCGGATCTCGCGACGGCTCAAAGCCCGGCGTGTGAACCCCGATCACCCGCAGGCCGCGCGCCTCGTAGCGCTGATGCCAGGCCTGGATGTAGGGCAGCGTGCGGATTGAGTTGGGGCGGCAGAAGTCCCAGAACTCGATCAGCACGGGACGGCCGAGCTGTCGTTCCATCCGGAGGGCGCCCACGTTGATCCAGCGCAGCTGGTGCGGGAACGGGGGCGCGGCAATGTGGTCCACCGGCGCGCGCATGATGTCGATCGTAGGCCAGCCTGGCCGCCCAGGGCAGGGAGCGCTCGCCCGTCCGTCAGGGCTCGACGAGCCCTCTGCGGATGGCGTAGCGCACCAGCTGCACCCGGTCGCGCATTCCCAGCTTGCGCAGCACGTTGGCGCGATGGGACTCGACCGTCTTCTCTGAGAGGTGGAGCAGCTCGGCGATCTGCGCGTTGGTGTACGCCTCGGCGATCAGCTTCACCACCTCCTCCTCACGCGGGGTGAGCGCCGGGCCGGGCCCGCTGTAACCATCCTCCATCCAGCCGCGAATGATCGAGCGCTCGGCGAGGTTGGTCAGGAACGCATCGCCGCGGCCTACGGATCGGATGGCAGTCACCAGATCCTGGTCCGCCTCGCCCTTGAGCACGTAGCCCGAAGCGCCCGCCTTCAGTGCCTCGAACAGGTAGCGGTCGTCATCGTGCATCGAGAGCATCAGCACCCGGACGCGCGGCATCTGGGCTCGGATCTCGCGGGCCGCCTGGAGGCCGGTCATCTTGGGCATGGCCACGTCCAGGATGCACAGATCCGGGCGGCTGGCCAGCGCCTGCTCCACCGCCTGGATGCCATCCGCGGCTTCGGCCACCACCTGGAGGTCAGGCTGCCGGTCGAGCAGGAGTCGGATGCCCGCGCGCACGATGTGGTGATCATCGGCCACGAGAATCCGAGTATGTGCTCCCCCGTTCACGGTTGCACCAGCAGCTCCACGCGGGTGCCCTGGCCGACCACCGACCAGACCTTGAGCTGGCCGCCGATCAGCAGCGCTCGCTCACGCATCCCGGACAGGCCCAGGCCCGAGCGGCCGTTGCTGGCTTGGGCCGGCAGCCCGCGCCCATCGTCGCTGATCCGCAATACCGTGCGGCCGATGAACGACAGCTCGACCTCGACGCGGCCGGCTTCGGCGTGCTGGGCAATGTTGGACAGCGACTCCTGCGTGACCCGGTAGATGACCAGCTGCTGCTCGGGGGTCATGGTGCGCATCTGACCACGGACGTGGAATGCGGCCTGGATTCCGGTCTGGTCGCAGAAGTCGCGAACCTGACTGTGCAGCGCCGGCAGCAGGCCGTGGTCGTCCAGCACCGCCGGCCGCAGCTGCCGGGCCAGGGTGAGCAGCTCGTCCATGGCCTGACTGGCCAGGCGTTTGGTCTCAACGAGCTCCCGGCGGATGTCGGGCGGGGCGTGCTCGATCGAGGCCTGAAGCCGCAGGGCCACCGCGGTCAGAGCCTGATTGACCTCGTCGTGCAGGTCCTGGGCGATCCGCCGGCGCTCGCGCTCCTGGGCCTGGATGACCGCACGCCCGGCGTGCCGGCGTTCGGCCTCCAGTCGCTCGATCATGCGCACGAAGGCCGCCCTCAGCCGTCGCACCTCGGCGCTATCGGCCCGGAGCGAGGAGGCGTGATCCCGTCCCGGCTGCGAGAAGTCCAGGTGCTCCATGGCCGAGATCAGGTCATCCAGGGGAGCGAAGCGACGGTGCAGAAGCAGCCAGTTACCGAGCAGCGTGGCCACCAGGGCGAGCCCCAGCAGGACCGCGGCGCCCCCCCGGGCCACGTTGCCCAGCCGCCACTGCGCGGCCACCACGCCGATGAGCACGGTGGCCGCGATCAGCAGCAGGTTGATGACCAGAACCTGGACGAGGAGCGAACGTGATCTCAAGATGGGGTCTAGGCCCGATATCGGCTCGGCCCCAAATAGTCGATAGTGATCGGGTCACCTCCTCCACGAGAGTTTCAGGCGATCGCGGGAGTGGCGATAGAGCAAATTGGGCCTTGGCCGGGGCGCCGGCAGAAATCCGGCGCCCCGGCCGTTTTTTTGGGGGCGCCGGGCCAGGGCGCGAGGCCCGACGGGCGTTCCTCACGCCGCTATACTCGGTGAAGTATTGAATGCCGACCGCCTTTAGGAGATTTTGCCGATGAGCCCCTCTGGACCCGAGGTTCTCCGCCAGATCAAGAGCCGGATCGACGAGGTCGATCCCGCCGCCGTGCGTGAACAGGTGAGTAACGGCGCAGTCGTGGTTGACGTCCGCGAGCCCGAGGAATGGGCGGCCGGGCACATTCCCGGTGCCCTGCATGTGCCCAAGAGCTACTTGGAGTCCCGGGTCGAGGGTGCGGTGCCCGACCGCGATGGCCACGTGATCCTGTACTGCGCCTCCGGGAATCGGTCCGCGTGGGCGGCCCGGACCTTGATCGACGACCTCGGCTACTCCCATGTGGAATCGATGTCCGGCGGGTTCACGCTGTGGAAGGACCGCGGCTACGAGGTGGAGATGCCGCGCACGCTGACCGCCGAGCAGCGCGAGCGTTACTCGCGTCACCTCCTGTTGCCCGAGGTGGGGGCTGAGGGCCAGCAGCGGCTGCTCGACGCCAAGGTCCTGCTGCTGGGTGCCGGCGGGCTCGGTTCCCCGGCCGCGCTGTACCTGGCTGCCGCCGGCGTGGGCACATTGGGCATCGTGGACAACGACGTGGTCGACGTATCGAACCTCCAGCGTCAGGTCATCCACTCCACGCAGCGCGTCGGCGTGCCCAAGGTGGACTCGGCCGAGCAGACGATCACCGAGCTGAACCCGGACGTCCAGGTTCAGAAGTACCCGGTGCGGCTGGGCCCCGAGAACATCATGGACATCCTGCCCGGCTACGACATCGTGGTGGACGGGCTGGACAACTTCCCCACCCGCTATCTGCTCAACGACGCCTCGGTCAGGCTGCGGATTCCCGTCGTCTCGGCGGCCATCCTGGGCTTCGAGGGCCAGCTGTCGGTGTTCAAGCCCTACGACGGTCCCTGCTACCGCTGCCTGTTCCCGGTCCCGCCGCCGGCCGAACTGGCGCCCTCGTGCGGGGCCAACGGCGTGCTCGGGGTTCTGCCCGGCACGATGGGTCTGCTGCAGGCAACCGAGGTGATCAAGCTGATCCTGGATCAGGGCGATCCGCTGATCGGGCGGCTGCTCATGTACGACGCCTTGGCCGCATCGTTTACCGAGGTGCGGGTCAGGCGCGACCCCGACTGCCCGATCTGCTCGCGGGACCCGGAGGAGATCTCGGATGAGGAGATGGGGATGTTCCCGGACTACGAGGCCTTCTGCGCCGGCGCGCACTAGACCGCGTTCGTCTGGTAAGCATTCCGGGCATGGCCACCGTCCGCATCCCACCCGTGCTCCGTCCTGCCGTCGGCGGCGAGAAGGAGCTGACGGCCGATGGGTCCTCCGTGGGCGAGATCCTCCGCTCGGTGGCCGAGAGCCACCCGGAGACCCAGACGCAGCTGTTTGCGGCTGACGGCGAGCTCAATCGCTACGTCAACGTCTACCTCAACGATGAGGACGTACGGGTCCTCGAGGGCCTCGAGACCTCGGTCGGGGAGGGGGACACGCTGGTCATCCTGCCGGCCATGGCTGGCGGATAGCCGCCGGCACCTGGCACGGGGGTCGGCCCCGCCGATCCCAAGCTTTCCCGCGCGTAGCTACACTTCCTGAAGCATGGCGGCAGAAGGCCTCCAGAACAAGCCTTGCGGGGGGCGGTACGGCGACATCGTTCAGGCGATCGGCCACACGCCGCTGATCGAGCTCAAGCGGTTCAGTCCCAAGCCAGGAGTCCGTATCTGGGCCAAGCTCGAGTCGCGCAATCCCACCGGCTCGGTCAAGGACCGGGTCGCCCGCGCGATGATCGAGGACGCAGAGGAAAAGGCGCTGATCGCGCCCGGGCAGACGATCCTGGAGCCGACCTCGGGCAACACCGGGATCTCGCTGGCCATGATCTGCGCGCGCAAGGGCTATCCGCTCAAGGTCGTGATGCCGGACAACGTGACCCCGGAACGCACCCAGCTGCTCACCATGTACGGAGCGGAGATCGTGTACTCCGAGGGAGCCAAGGGCTCAAACGGCGCCGTGGCACTGGCGCTGCAGATGGCCGAGCACGACGCCTCCTACTACATGCCCTATCAGTACGGCAACCAGGCCAACCCGCTGGCCCATTACAACGGCACCGCCCTGGAGATCCTGGAAGAGCTAGATGAGGTGGCGGCGTTCGTGGCCGGGCTGGGCACCGGGGGGACCCTGATGGGCAACGGTCGCCGGCTGAAGGAGGAGTTGGGCGATGAGGTGAGGATCGTGGCTGCCGAGCCCATGCAGGGCGAGCCGGTGCAAGGCCTGCGCTCCCTGGACGACGGGTTCATCCCGCCGATCCTCGACCTGTCGCTGCTGGACCGCAAGATCGTCGTGACCAACCGCGACGCGATCCTGTTCACCCGCAAGCTGCTGGAGGAGGAGGGGGTGTTCGCGGGCGTGTCCTCGGGAGCCATCGCTCGAGTCGCGGTCCGGATCGCCGGAGAGCTGGACGAGGGCAACGTGGTGTTCGTCGTGGCCGACGACGGCTGGAAATACCTGTCCTCGGGCATCTACACCCGTCCGGTGGACGAGATCGAGAACCTGGATGCCACCGTCTGGTGGTGAGCGGCTCGGAGGGGCGCGAGGGCCCCGCCTCACGACGTAGCCTGCTGCTGTCTCTGGGGGTTGGGCTGGCCGGGGTGTGGGGCGCCGCCGGGTGCGGGAACGCGTCGCGGGGGCCGGGTGTGCGGCTGGACCGGCGGACCCGGGGGGCCGGAGCCGACGCTCACACACTCAACCAGCTGCTTGCCGCCGAGTACTACGCGATCGCCGCCTACACGGCGGCCACCCCGCTGCTCACCGGTACCCCGGCGCGCGTAGCCCGGCATTTCCTGGGCCACGAGGTCCTGCACGCGGATCGGTTGATCAGCCTGATCCAGCGCGTCGGTGGACAGGCCCAGCAGGCGCCGGCCAGCCACGATCTTGGGCACCCCACCACGGCCTCGGAGATCATGCGGCTGCTGCTGAAGGCCGAGCGGGCCCAGCTCACCGCTTACCTGGAGGCTGCGCCTACGCTGTCCCCCGGCTCGCTGAAGGCGATGGCCGCCAGCATCTTCGCCACGCAGGCGCAGCACGCTGCGGTGTGGCGCCTGCAGCTGGGGCAGATGCCGGCCCCCACGGCGCTGATCACCGGCCATGAGTGAGGCTCACGCGCGCCTCCGCTCGCCGTCCGGGCTCGCCTTTATGGAGGCCGCGTGAGTCGTCCAGCTGCCAGCCGCCGCGAGCTGCTGGGCGGGATCCTGGCCGGGGCGGCGGCGAGCACCGTGCTGGCCTCGTCCGCCGGCGCCGCGGGCGCCGTGGGCGGCGATGACAAGCTCCTGGCCACGCTGCTGGCGGTGGAGCGGCGTCTGAGCTCGACGTATCACCGGGTTCTAGCCTCCGGGCAGCTCGGCGTGATCGTGGCCGCCGAGGTCAGCGGGTTCCAGCGTCAGGAGCAGCAGCACATCGGGGCTCTGGAGCAGGTGATCGCGCTGCGCGGAGGCTCCGTGCCACCCACGGCTCGGTTCGAGCCGGGTGGTCCCCCGGAGACTCAGAGCGACGCGCTCGACCTGCTGCTGGGCGCCGAGAGGATGGCCGAGAGCGCGTACTTCGGCGCGTTGTCCAAGCTCGAGGACCCGGCGCTGGTGGCGCTGGCCGCTGAGATCATGGCCTCCGAGGCGCAGCATTGGACCGTGCTGCGAGCCCTGCGGAACCCGGGTAACCTGGTTGGTAGCGTGCCGTCGGCGTTCGTCACCGGCTCGTCCTGAGCCGCAACCCCGGTTGCTAGGCTCGCCGCGGGGATGCGAATCACCCAGGACCTCTATCAGGAGATAGTCGAGCACGCCCGTGAGGAGGCGCCGAATGAGTGCTGCGGCCTGATCGCGGTGGGTGACGACACCGCGGTCGAGGTCTACCGGGCGACCAACGTCGAGGCCAGCCCGCTGCGCTTCATGATCGACGGCCAGGATCTGCTGCGGACCCTGGACATCGAGCAGCGAGGACTTGACCTGGTCATCTATCACTCGCATACCAGGACGGCTCCGAAGCCCTCCGAGACCGATATCACCTACGCGGTCAACTGGCCGCAAGCCGGGTGGCTGATCGTGGGCCTCGAGGACCGGGTAGCCGACGTGCGCCTGTGGCGGATCCAGGGCGGGCGGGTCACGGAGGAAGAGCTGGCTGTGGAGTGATGGCGGAACCGCGGTTGCTGTGTCCGGGCTGTGGCGCCTCCCACCCGGCGGCCGAGCGCTTCTGCCCCGACTGCCACCTGCCGCTGGCCTTCCCCGAGGCCGCGGAGGCGGAGGTCTCCGAACTGCAACGGCAGGCTCGGAAGATCAAGCCCCAGTTGGCCGAGGGTCCACTGGTCCAGGTGGCCGGTGCTACCAACCTGACCGAAGCGGAGTTCATCCAGTCGCTGCTGCTCGAGGAGGGCGTTCCCAGCGTGCTGCGCCGCACGGCTGGATTCGACGTTCCCGACTTCCTGGCCGCTGGCCCGCGCGACGTGATGGTTCCCCAGTCTGGCGTGATGACGGCCCGCGAGGTGCTGCTGCAGGCCGAGCTGATCGGCCCACCCCAGAGCGGGGCCGCCGTGGCTCCGGGGCGGCTGCTGGCCGGCTTGCTGGCCGCGCTGGCCGTGGGGGCCGTGATCGTGTGGCTGGGGATCCGGGCGCTGGGCTGAGAGGTTCGCCCTGGTGTTTAGCTGCGAGAGGCCATCCAGGCCAGGTGCGAGCGCCAGGCGCCTTCGATGTGGACCAGCGGAGCGCCGCCAAACGCGCGCCGTAGGGCGGCCCGGGGTCCTTGGGGATCGAGCCGTGAGGCCAGGGTCGTGGCCGCGTCTTCCCCCCGCTCGAGCACCAGCAGGTCGATGACCGTCCCCCCAAGCAGGAGGGCGTCGCGCAGGCTCGGAGGAAACGTCGGTCGTTTGCCCTCACGCAGGCGGCGGGCAATGGCGGGGCGAGCGTGCTCGGTCTGGCCCGCGAACCACCGGGCGGCACCTTCGAGCAGCCAGGCCCATTTGAGCTCAACCAGCGCCTTCCGCGGCCCCGGGCGCGTGGGCAGATCACGGTTGCTCTCGGCGACCACCCGACGGGCGTAGAGCGACTCGGCGGTCAGCGACAGCATCTCCAGCGAACCGGGGACGCCGGACGCCCGCTCGCGCAGCACCCGCGGGCTCAGCACGTGGATCTCCTGGCCGGAGGCCCAGCCACCCAGGTAGCGGCGCGCCGCCGGCGCCGTGGCCAGCCAGGCCAGCGGGATCACGGGTCGGGCGGCCGACAGCGAGAGCATGCTGCGGTGCAGGACCAGCGTCAGGCCATCCGGCGGGTTGGGGAAATACTCCTCCAGCTGATCCCGGGCCAGCTCGAGCGAATACAGGACCCGCTCGACCTCGTCATGGGAGGCGGAGTCATGCCGGGCGCGAAACGAGCGCGAGGCAGATTCAACCCACGGCATGACGACCTGAGCCCTCCGCCCGAGTGGGGCGCCCGCCGCGCGGGCTACACCATCACCGGCTGGCGATCCGAGGCGATCTCCGCGATCTCCTCGGAAGCCCGCCCGAACTCCTCGTCGGAGAGCACCGGTGTGCCCTCAAACGGAAGATCGCGCGTGAGCTCGAGCCAGGACCGGCAGCCGCCGTACTCATCGCGGACCCGGACCGTCACCGGTCGGGGAATCCGGTAGGTCCGGAGCAGGATGACGTGTAGCGGATGGCGGCGCTTCCACTCGAGCCGCTTCTCCGCATAGTCGGTAGTCCAGACGTAGAACGGAGCCAGTCCGTCGACGGCCCTGCGGTCGGTGATGGTGTAGTGCGCCGACACCTCGGCCCAGGCGCGAATCCGCACCCGGTCGGGCTGAGGTACCGGGGCGCCACGAAACAGGGCGTCCGGGGACGGTTCATCGTCCGTCCAGACGCCTTCCTCCAGGGCGCGGATCAACTCGGGGCGGTGCGACTGGCGCACCAGCTCGGGAGCCTGATGGTCAAATGTGGGGTATAGGAAGAACCGCTCGTGGTCGAGCTTGAAGTGCTTGCCGGGCTCTCGGATCCCGCCCTTACGTAGGGTCAGGAGCTGTTCACCTTCGGCAAGCGCCCGTACGGTGACGGCCCATTCTTTAAAAGCAATCGGCATGTTTTAGTGGTGAGACGAGGGTTTATTGAGTCAGAGGGGTGCTCACGCTGGGAAGCTAGAGCGTCGGCCTGCGCGGTACACGGGGTGCAACGCAGCGCAGGGGAAGCGATTGTACGCGAGTTGCGAGAAAACCCCAAATTCGCAGCTATTACAGGGTTTTTGGTGGTTTTGATGGTGGGAGATGGCCCGATTTTGCGAGCTCGCCGGGCAGGACTTTGGGCCGGTAGCGCGACGACGCGATAGCGACCCGAATGTTGCGTCCGCTCGCCCGCGGCGCGCGTGGCGCGCCGACTACAGCCTGATCCCCGCCGCGCCTTCCAGGGGCTCGATCAGCGCCGCGAAGTCGTCATCGCCGTGGCCGCGGCCGGCTGCCGCGGTCAGGATCTCCCTGGTCAGCGCGGCGAACTGAAACGGCGCACCCAGCCGCTGGCCCTCTTCCAGGCACAGGCGGACGTCCTTGAGCATGTGCTCGAGCTTGAACAGCGTCGTGTAGTCGTGCCGGCGCATCGGCTCGGCCTTGAGCTCGAGCATGGCTGACCCGCCGGAGCCGGCGGCCATCACCTGGCTCAGAGCATCCAGGTCGAGGCCGGCTTTGGCGCCCACCAGCAGCGACTCGGCGACCACGGCGGCGTTGGCCGCGGCCACGGAGTTGTTGATCAGCTTGACCATCTGGCCGTGTCCCAGCGGTCCGGCGTGGACGATCAGCCGCCCCATGGCTTCGAGCAGCGGTCGCCCGCGCTCGAAGTCCGCCGACTCTCCTCCGACCATGATGGTCAGCGTGGCGTCCTCCGCGCGGGGCGATGAGCCCGTGACCGGCGCGTCGAGAAAACGCACCGCGGGGAACTCGGCCGCGATCTCCAGAGCGGCCGTCGGCCCGATCGTCGAGCAGTCGATGACCAGGGTGTCGGGGCCCGGCGCCGCGGCCCGCAGCACCGTCTCAACCTGGGAGCCGTCCACCAGCATCGTGATCACCGCGGCGGCGCCAGCGGCGGCCTCGGCCGGGGTGGCGGCCACGGTGGCGCGATGGCGGTCGCCGAATTCGCGCGCTTTCGACTCGGTGCGATTCCACACCGTCAGCTCGAACCCGGAGCGCACAAGGTTGGCCGCCATCCGCGAGCCCATGATCCCCAGACCCAGGAACGCAACGCGCATCACGGGGCACCATACCCGCCGCCGCCGGGCGTCTCGATGCGCAGGCGCTGGCCGGCCTCCAGGACGCCTGACGCCTTGGCCGGGAGCGACTGGCCGTCGAGCAGATTTCGGCCCGTCTGCCCCGGCCGCCCGCCGGCGGCCCCGGCGGGTGGGTGGCGGCGGCGCTCGGTGATCAGGGAGTAGTCCAGGCGCCGGAGCGCTTCCAGCTCACGCACCACGCCGTCACCGCCCGGCCACTCCCCGGCACCCCCGGAGCCGCGGCGCACCGCGTACCGGGTCACGCGCAGCGGAAACTCCAGCTCCAGCGCTTCGATTGGGGTGTTGAGCGTGTTGCTCATGGCGACGTGAACTGCGCTCGGGCCGGGCGCATCGAAGCAGGCCCCCTGCCCGCCGGCCAGCGTCTCGTAATAGGCGATCTCCTGGTCGCCCAGAGTGAGGTTGTTCATGGTGCCCTGGCCCAGTGCCCGCCCGAACGCTGCCAGCACCAGGTCCGCCACCCGGGAGGAGGTCTCGACATTCCCGCCGGCCACCGCGGCGGGGGAGCGGGCGTTGAGCAGCGAGCCCTCGGGCGCGATCACCTCGACCGGCCGGTAGGCCCCGGCGCTGGGCGGAATGTCCGGATCGGTGAGCACCCGCACCGCGAAGTAACAGGCCGAGCGGGTCACGGCCAGCGGGCAGTTGAGATTCCCGTCGTGCTGCCCGGCCGAGCCGGTGAAGTCAAGGCGAAGCCGGTCGCCCTGCACCATGGCCTCGAGCCTCAGCTCCAGGTCGCCCTCAGCGGCTTCGAGCACGTCGCGGGCGCGGAGCAGGCCATCCTCCAGCTCGGCCAGGCAGGCCCGAGTCCGCCGCTCGCCGTAGTCGAGCACCGCCTCGAAGGCCTCCTGGAGCCGGGACAGGCCCACCTTGTCGGCGAGCTCGAGCGTGCGCCGTACGCCCACCCGGGCCGCGGCCATCTGGGCCCGAAGGTCGGCGCGCCGTTGCTCGGGACGCCGCATTCGCGCCGCCAGCTCGGCGATTGCGGGCTCGTCCAGAACCCGCGGCGCGATCACCACGCCCTCCTCGGACAGCGTGTGGCTGTCGGCCGGCATCGACCCGGGGACCTGACCGCCCACGTCGGCGTGGTGGGCCCGGTTGACGGCGAACGCTATGAGCCTCGCGCCGGCGAATACCGGCGCGATCACCGTGATGTCGGGCAGGTGGGTGCCGCCCCGGAAGGGGTCGTTGAGCACCCACAGCCGGTCGGGGGCCTGGTCATGTTCCAGGACGGCCTCGACCGCGGCCGGCATCGCGCCGAGATGAACCGGAATGTGCTCGGCCTGCATCACCATCTGCCCGGCCGCGTCAAACAGAGCGGTTGACGCGTCCCGGCGCTCCTTGATGTTGGCCGAGTGGGCGGAGCGGATCAGCACCGCACCCATCTCCTCGCAGATCGCCCGGGTGGCCCCGCTGAGGACCTGAAGGTCGACGGGGTCGATCATTCCGTGCGCTCCAGGACCACGGTGCCGGTTGCGTCGATCGTCCCCGACCAGCCCGGGGCGATCAGGACAGTGGACTCCGGCAGCTCGACCACCGCGGGGCCGGCGACGTCGGTCCCCGGCTGCGGCTCGCCGCGCAACACCGAGACATCACGCTCGATCCCCCCGATCGTCACCGGCCGCTCGAGGTGCTCAATCTCGTCCGACTCCGACCCCGACCCTGACCCCGACCCTGACCCCTCGTCCAGCGTGACGTCAGCGCCGGAGCTGGTGGCGGTGATTCTGATCGTGACCAGTTCCACCTCCGCCTCCGGGTCGCGGAAGCCGTAACGCTCCGCGTGGGCAGCCTCAAACCGCCGGCGCAACTCCGCGGCTGAGTC
>DASZGO010000293.1:0-5128 GCA_035938755.1 Solirubrobacteraceae bacterium
AGGAGGTCGGCCAGCTGCTCCGTAAGCACCGGCACCACCTCGACGCGCTGGCCGACGCCCTGCTCGACCAGGAGACGCTGGACGAGGACGACGCCTACCGGGCCGCCGGCCTGCCCCGCAACTCCGAGACGGAGCCGGAGCCGGCCTTGCCCAGCCTCAGCTGAGGCCGGTCAGTCGCCCAGCCGGGTCATGCGGGCCAGCGCCTCGTGGCACTCGACCACGCGCAGCTTGACCTGATCCTGATCCGGCCGGTCGTGGACTAGGTCCCAGGTGCGATCGGCGATCTCCCGCGCGTTCTCCGGAGTGGCGCTCTCCCACAACCGGTCCACCAGCTGCAGCTCGAAGCCCTGGAGCTGATCCCCCGGGTCACCGGGAGGCATTTTCGGCAGGGGTTCGCGAACCGTCTCCTTCCACATGGAGGTGGCGACCAGCAGACGATTGCGCAGAGTGATCGGATCGAGAGTCGGCATGCCCGACGGTCTACAGGGTATTGGGTCAGAGACCCGGCGGCAGCTTTTGCTTGAGGCTGAGCACCGGCGCGAACAGGTCACCCTGCTCGGCCGCCCGGGCCAGCACCTGTTCGGTGTCGAAGCTGAGCCGCTCGGGATCCTGCGCCTCCCGGCACCCAGCCACTTCCTCCCAGGTGACCGGCGTGGACACGGTGGGGCGCTCGCGCGCGCGAACCGAGTACACGGTGACCGTCGTCTTGTGCGCGTCGTTCTGACTCCAGTCGACGAGGACCTTGCCCGCGCGCAGCCGCTTGGTCATGCGTGACACCACCCGGTCCGGCATCCGCTGTTCGAGCAGCTCGGCGATCCTCCGGGCCAGCGGCTTGGTCTGCTCGTAGGTGAGGCGAACGTTGAGCGGCACGTACACCTGGATCCCCTTCGAGCCCGACGTCTTGGCGAAGCTCTGCAGTCCCACGCCGGAGAACAGTCCGTGCAGCACTTGGGCCACCTCGCAGCATTCCACCAATCCGGCCGGAGCGCCCGGGTCGAGATCGAACACCATCATGGTCGGCCGCTCCGGCGCCGGGGCCAGCGACAGCGAGGTGTGCAGCTCGAGGTCGGCCAGGTTGCCCAGCCAGATCAGGGTCGGCAGGTCCTCGCACAGCGTGTAGTCAAGCTCGCCGATGTGGGCCGTCCGTACCCACTCGGGACGGTGGGACGGTGACTGCTTCTCGTAGAAGTACGGGGCCTGGACCCCGTTCGGATACCGCTTCAGCGTCAGCGGTCGCCCCTTCAGGTGCGGCAGCACGAACGGTGCAATCCGCGCGTAGTAGGCGATCAGGTCGCCCTTGGTGAATCCGGTCTCTCCGAACAGGACCTTGTCCCAGTTGGTCAGCTTCAGCCGGCGTCCGCCGGTCAGCACGATCAGCTCGCCCTCGGGCAGCCGCTCGACCTCGTCGAACAGCGCCTCGGGGGAGCGGGCCGCCGGCACCGTGACCGGCGGCCCAGCGGGAGTCTCGATCGTCTCCCGAACGACTTCGCGGGGTTGCTTGTCTTCCCGCAGTCCTTTGAACGAGGGCGCGCGCATGATCCCGTCCCGGGTCCACTCGCGCAGCTCGATCTCGGCCACCAGGCCCGGCTCCACGAACTCGGCCTCTCGCGGCAGCTTGGGCCCGGTGGTGAATGGGCTGGAGTCCCGGCGCAGCGTCTCCAGGCGCTGCAGCAAGTCGTCCAGCACTGGCTCGGTGAATCCGGTACCCACCCGCCCCGCGTACACAAAATCGCCGTTTCGGTAGTAGCCCATCAGCAGCGCCCCGATGCGCTTTCGGCGCCGCCCGTCGCCGGGGATCCAACCGCCGATCACCAGCTCCTGGCGGAGCGTGTGCTTGATCTTGACCCAGGCCCCGCTGCGCCGGCCCGGCTCGTAGCTGGAGTCCAGGCGCTTGGCCACGATCCCCTCCAGCCCCTGGGCCCGGGTGGCTTCGAGCAGCGCCTGCCCCTCGCTGGTATGGGCCGCGGGGACGCGCCAGGCCGGACCGCCCAGGCCGAGCCCGTCCAGCGTCTGGCGCCGCTCGGCGTAAGGCTCAGCCATCAGCGAGCGTCCGTCCAGGTACAGCAGGTCGAAGATGGCATACACCACCGGGACCTCGGAGCGCAGGCGCCGGACGGCCGAGGCCGCGGTCACGTGCATCCGCCGCTGCAGGCGCTCGAAGCTGGGCCGGGGTGGATGGGAATCCGAATCCTCGAAGGCCACGATCTCCCCGTCGAACACCGCCTCGCGCATGCCCAGGTCGTCGAGCAGCCCGCGAACCTCAGGGTAGGCGCCGGTGATCTCGTTGAGGTTCCGGCTCTCCAGCCGCAGCCGCCCCGGCTGGACGTAGGCGATGGCCCGCACCCCGTCCCACTTGACCTCGAACGACCAGCCCTCCTCCTTAGGTGGCAGCTTGCCCAAGCGCGCCAGCATGGGCACGATCCGCTCGGGCATGGGCTGCCGCTCGGTGTCGGGCGGGTCCATGCGGTGGATCATCCATTGGTTGGCCGAGTCGCCGTCCCGGGCGATCGAAAACAGCCCGTAGCGCCCGCGCAGCCGCGCGCCGTGGAAGGTCACCTCGACCTTCTTGTCCTCCCACTTGTGCAGCTCGTAGGTCCCGGTGTCCCAGATCGTCATGGTTCCCGCCCCGTACTGGCCCTGGGGGATCTCCCCGTGGAACTCCAGATACTCCAGCGGATGCTCCTCCGTGCGCACGGCCAGGCGGTTGTCGGCCGGGTCGGCCGGGATCCCGTTGGGGATGGCCCACGAGGCCAGGGCCCCGTCGCGCTCCAGGCGCAGGTCCCAGTGCAGGCGCGTGGCGTGATGCTGCTGGACGACGAAGCGGGGTTGGCGGCTGCGACGGCGCCGAGGCCGGGTCTGGCCGGTGGGCTCAGGCGTGGTCTCGAAGTCACGCTTGGAGCGGTAGCGATTGAGCTTGGGTTCCGGCACCACCCACATTCTGATCCTTGACCGGGTCCGGCCGCCGGACGCCCGCGGGCCCTCTTCACCGATTTTTACGCGCACGCGCCATCATTCGCGCATGTCCCGGGTATTGGTGGTGGACGATGAACCCGCGGTCCGCCGCGCGCTGGAGCGCGCGCTGAGGCTCGACAACTACGAGGTCGAGCTGGCCGCCGATGGCCAGGAGGCCCTGGACGCCCTGGCCATGGCCCCGGCCGACGCGGTCGTGCTGGACATCGCCATGCCTCGGGTGGACGGCCTGGAGGTGACCCGCCGGATGCGCCGGGCCGGCGACCGGACGCCCATCCTGATGCTCACCGCACGTGACGCGATCGAGGACCGGGTGGTCGGTCTGGACGTCGGCGCCGACGATTACCTGGTCAAGCCGTTCGCGCTCAAGGAACTCCAGGCCCGGCTGCGGGCCCTGCTCCGCCGGTCCGGGGACGAAGCCGGCGGCGAGGTGCTCCGCTACGCGGACCTGGTGCTCGATCCCGCCGCCCACGAGGTGCGGCGGGGCGACCGACTGATCGAGCTGACCAAGACGGAGTTCCTGCTGCTGGAGCTGTTCCTCAAGCACCCCCGTCAGGTGCTCACACGCTCTCAGATCTTCGAGTCGGTGTGGGGATACGACTTTGGGCCGACGTCCAACGCACTCGGGGTCTACATGGGATACCTGCGCCGCAAGACAGAGGCCGAGGGCGAATCGCGGCTGCTGCACACGGTTCGCGGTGTGGGGTACATCCTGCGAGAGGACTAGATGGCGCTACGGCGCAGAGTCGGAATGGCCGCTGCGGCGGCCGTCGCCATCGTCGTGCTGCTGGTGGCGATCATCTGCTACTGGGCGGTCCGGGGGCAGCTGCGGGGCCAGGTGGACAATTCGCTGCGCGCCCAGGCCACGGCCATCGCCCGGGGGGCGGGCCTGGATCAGCCGTTCCCCAGTCTCCCGGCCAGCGCCGGCGGCCCCGCCCCGTACGTCCAGGTGGTGCTGGGCGACGGGACCACGTTCCACCGTCAGGGCGACATCTCGCTGCCGGTGACCAAGCAGGTGCTGGGCGTGGCCAGCGGCGCCGCACCGTACATGACCGACGTGCGCGCGGGCGGGAGCCACCTGCGGGAGCTGAGCTTCTCGATTCCCACCACCTTCCAGGGCCAGCCGGTAGCGGTGCAGCTGGCCCGCCCGCTCAGCGGCGTGGACGGCGTGCTGGCCAAGCTCCGCGTGGTCCTGCTCCTGTGCTCGGCCGGCGGCATCGCCCTGGCCGCCATGCTGGGTCGCCTGGCCGCCCGGCGCGTGCTGGCCCCGCTGGCCGAGGTCGCGGACACGGCCCAGCACATCGAGCAGACCGAGGATCTGACCTCCCGGATCCGGGTTCACGGCGACGACGAGGTAGGCCAGCTGGCCATGCGCTTCAACGCCATGTTGGCCCGGCTGGAGAGCTCACGCAGCGAGTTGGACGAGTCGGTCCGGGCCCAGCGACAGCTGGTGGCCGACGCGTCGCACGAGCTCCGCACGCCCGTTACCAGCCTGCGAACGAACATCGAAGTGCTGCTCCAGGACGACCAGCTGAGTCCCCAGGAGCGCCGGCGCATCATGGACGACGTGGTTGAGCAGACCGATGAGCTGGCCAGCCTGGTCAATGACCTCATCGAGCTGGCCCGCGGCGACCTGCCACCCGAGGACGTCCAGGACGTCCACCTCGACCAGGTGGTCGCCGAGTCAGTGGACCGCGCCGCGCGTAACTTCCCCGAGGTGCACGTCGAGGCCTCGCTTGTCCCGGTACTGGTCGAGGGCACGCCCGAGCGCCTGGGCCGCGCGGTCAACAACCTGCTGGACAACGCGGCCAGGCACTCGCCGCGCGGCGGTACGGTCGAGGTGTCGGTGGACGACCAGGGCCTACGCGTGCGCGACCACGGCCCGGGCGTGCTCGAAGCTGACCTGCCGTTCTTGTTCGATCGCTTCTACCGCGGCGCCCACACCCGCGGCGAGCAGGGCAGCGGCCTGGGGCTGGCCATCGTGCGCCAGGTCGCCGAGCAGCACGGCGGCTCGGTAGCGGTGGAGAACGCCCCGGACGGCGGCGCCGTGTTCAGTATCCGGCTGCCCACGCTGTCCCCCGCGTCGGCGGAGGCAGAGTCAGGGCGCGGGCGGGCGGACGATGCGGGCCTGGCGCGCGGTCCGGAAGCGCTTGCGTAG
>DASZGO010000294.1:0-3241 GCA_035938755.1 Solirubrobacteraceae bacterium
ACGCAGAGCAGGATCAACGCGGTCCACCGATGTTCCAGATAGTCCCGTGTGGTTGTCATTGCCTGGCTCCTTACGGTCGTGGTTTCAATCTGTTGACGAACGGAAGACGCGGGATGGGACACGTGCCGATACGAAAGTGCGGTACGATCCAGACGGAACCGGAATTCCGGTTTCGATTGGTACTATACGGAATCGTGATTCCGTTTGCAAGAGCTCCCCGTCTGGTCGCTCGCCGAGAATCCCGGCGAGTTGATCTCAAGGCCATGAAAGCCCTCCAAGAGATCGAAACCTCCCCCGCCGACGCGCCCATTACCGTGGAGCCGGCACAGCGGGCTGATGCTCGGCGCAACCACGCCGCCGTGATCGCGGCGGCGAAGAGGTTGTTCGCGGATCAAGGCCTCGACGCCCAGATGCCCGACGTGGCCAAGGCCGCCAAGGTTGGAGTGGGCACGGTTTACCGCCACTTCCCGACCAAGGAGGCGCTGATCGCCGCCCTAGTGGCCGACCGGTTCGAACGCCTGGCCGAGAAGGCGCGTGAGGAGCTGATAGCGGCCGACCCCTGGGAAGGCGTCTGCAATTTCCTACGCTTCGCCGCCCAGATCCAGGCCGACGACCGCGGGTTGTGCGATGTCATGGGGTCTCGTCCGGACCTCATGGACGACGCCGCCCGCGCGGTGCGTCTGGACAAGCTGGCCGACGAGCTCGTGAAGCGGGCTCAGCGCTCAGGACAGCTCAGGCCAGACCTCGAGTGGGAGGACATACCGCTGATCGCCTGTGGCCTCGGATCGATCATCCACACCGCCGTCGGGCCAGCCGCGGGCCGCTGGCCCAGGCTGGTCGAGCTCGTCCTCGACGGGCTCCAAGCGCCCGGCAGCGCCGAGCTGCCGAAGCCGCTGTAGTAGTCCAACCCTCAGCGAGGCGGGGCTGCGTCCAGCCAGCGGCTAAGGGCGTGGCGACCGGCCACCGTCATCTCGCCGTCGGCCGCGATCCAATCCCGGACCCGCAGCTCCCGGACGATCCCCAGCGCGTCGCTAGGTCCGGGGCCCTCGCCTCTCACGGCCAGCGCGTCCGCGCCGGGCTCGACCATCCAGCGGCCCGAATCCAACGCGGCCAGCGCGAGTCCCTGCTCCTCGGACGGCGGATCCAGCGGATGGGCAGCCGCGCCACGCAGGACATCCTCGCCAGCGGCCGCTGGTCTGCTTCTCCTGCCGCTGAACGCGCCCTCGTCGCCCAGGTTCTCGGTTTGCGACCGTACCCAACTGCTCGCGCTCTCGACCCACTGCCTCGCGGCAGCGGGATCCACACCGAGCTTGTCTCCGAATTCGTCCAGATCAATCTGGTCCATGGCCTGTTCAACCGACCGCGCCAACTCTCGCGCGATCGAGCGCAAGGTCTCCTCGAAGCCTTCGTCGCTGCTGTCGTCTCCGTGCATGAATCAATGATTGCACGGCCCGGTCGCCGCAGGCTCGCACACAGGGCGCCGGCGCTTGGCGGAAGAGCTGTGGGTGCCGCCGGTAGGCTGCGCTCATTGGCGCCGCCAGCGCGCCAGCCGAACGAGGGAGACGCGATGATCGTCGTGGTTGGACGGGTGCAAACCGACTCGGAAAAACGTGCCGAGCTTGTCCGGATCGGGCAGGCCGTGGCGGCAGCCTCGCGGCAGGAGTCAGGCTGCATCAGCTACCGCGTTTATGAAGACACCGAACGTGAGAACGAGTTCGTGTTCGTCGAAGAATGGGAGAGCGACGAGGCGCTGCGGCGCCACTTCGCCACCTCTCATATTGGCGAGTTCATGCGAGCGATCCCGGCGGCGGTGGTAGCGCCGCCGGACGTCAAGTTCCACACCATCGCGAGCACCATGGACCTCGCGGACGTCGGCGCGACCTGAGGTCGGAGCATCCGCCACGAGTAGAGTGCGGTGCAGGAGACTGTTCGAATGCCCGGCGCCCATGTCCGCGGGCCTGATTCGCGTTCTCCGGTGAGTGGCGATCGGAAGGATGTCCCCAGTGCACCGCCGGCCGAGAAGCTGCCCCTTGACGCGCGAACACCGGGGGTGGACGCGTCGGCCGAGGTTTCTCCGCAGCTGACGGCGTCAGAGGACGGCCCGCCGGCGCTCATCACGCGGAGGCGGGTGCTCGTCGTCGGGGTCTTGATCGTGGTGGGGCTGGTCGGCGTGTACTTCCTGATCCCGAAGCTGGCCGGCCTGGGGCAGACGTGGGGCCGGCTTCGCCGGGGCGACCCGCTGTGGCTCGCCGCGGGGGCTGCACTGGAGCTGCTGTCGATAGCCGGTTATGCGATCTTGTTCCGGACGGTTTTCGGTCGTGGCGTGCCGCGGATCGATTGGCGCGTGAGTGTGGAGATCCCGCTCGCTGGGATCGCGGCGATCCGGCTGGTGGCGGCGGCCGGCGCGGGCGGGGTGGCTGTCACCGCTTGGGCGCTACGGCGCGCCGGCATGTCTGCTCCGGTGATCGCGTGCCGGATGGTGGCGAGTCTCGTGGTGCAGTACTCGGTTTACCTTGGCGCCGTGATCGTCTGCGGGCTGGGCTTGTGGACCGGACTGTTCGGCGGCGGCGGCTCAGCCGTGATCACGGTCGTGCCGGCAGCGTGCGGGGTGGTGCTGGTGGCCGCAGTTCTCAGCTTGGCACTGTTGCCAGGCGACCTCGAGCGACGGCTCGAGCGTCTGGGGAGTAGTCCGAGAGCTTTCGGTCGGTTGGCGAGACTGCTCGCGAAGGCGCCGGACACCCTCGGCAGCGGAGTCAGGACCGCGGGCGACCTGGTTCGCGAGAGGCGTCTGGGGCTGTTGGGGGCTGTGGCGTATTGGGGGTTCGACATCGCTGTGCTCGGTGTCTGCTTCCATGCGTTTGGGAGCGTCGTGCCGGTGGCTGTCCTCGTGATGGGCTACTTCCTCGGGACGCTCGGTAGCTTGCTTCCGCTCCCGGGTGGTATCGGCGGGGTCGAGGGCGGAATGATCGGTGCGTTCGTCGCGTTTGGCGTACCCGCGGACACCGCCCTGATCGCGGTCCTGGCTTACCGCGCGATCTCGTTCTGGCTCCCGACGCTCCCCGGCATCGCCGGTTATCTCGCGCTGCGCTCGACTGTCCGCAAGTGGCGATTGGCCGACGCCAAAAACGTCGGCACACGGCTGCGCCGGGCCCGGAGCTCCGATTCGGTCGCATGACTAACAGGAGTTCATGATCGTGAGTGGCGCTCGCATGCAGTCACTTGGTCGACTGCGGCGTTCGCG
>DASZGO010000295.1:0-4932 GCA_035938755.1 Solirubrobacteraceae bacterium
GACCTGGGCATGGAGACCGTCGGCTTCCTGATGATGGCGCACAAGACCACGCCGGCCGAGCTGGCCAGGCAGGCCCGGATCATGGTGGACGCGGGCGCGGAGTGCGTCTACTGCGTGGATTCGGCGGGCGCGCTAGTGCTCGGCGACGCCCAGGAGCGAGTCCAGGCCATGTACGCCGAGATCGGCCACCAAGCCGAGATCGGCTTCCACGGCCACCAGAACCTCTCTCTGGGCGTGGCCAACTCGGTGCTGGCCTACCAGCACGGCGCCCGCCAGGTCGACGGGGCGCTGTGCGCCCTCGGCGCCGGGGCGGGCAACTCGCCCACCGAGGTGCTGGCGGCCACCTTCGACCATCTCGGCGTGCCCACCGGCGTGGACGTCGGCGGGGTGCTCGCTGCCGCCGAGGAGGTGGTCCGGCCGTTCCTGCCCCGCTGGCCGAAGATGGACCGGTCCGCCATCGTGCAGGGCTGGGCCGGGGTGTACAGCAGCTTCCTGCTGCACGCCGAGCGCGCCTCCGAACGCTACGGCGTGCCCACCCACGAGATCCTCCAGCGGGCCGGTGAGCTCGGCTACGTCGGCGGCCAGGAGGACATGATCATCGACATCGCCGTCGGGCTCGCCCAGGAGCGTGACCTGGCCGCGACCGGCGCCCGGTAAGTCTTCACCGAACCCGAAGCCGTCGTCATGGATGGCTGATCTACCCGCCATCCTCAGGGTGCTTCCCAGGTCACCCGAACCGCGAGGGGAGCGGCCAGCCTGATAGAACGGTAATGGGTCTCACCTCGCGGTCGCCTATCTCGGTTTCTGGATTCTCGGTATGCGCATGAAGGTCGCCTCACGGTCCGCGAAGCGCTCGCCCTCGCCACCCTGATCGTGGTCCCGGTCATCACGGTGGGCCTGATGGTTGACGTGCGGCATCAGAAACGCTCTGCCCGTCGGCTTCCTCGATGAGGGTCTTGTAGCGGTTCACGATGTCGCTGATCCCGCTCGCCAGTTCCTCCTGCTGCCTGGAGGTGCGCGTCCCGGCGGGGTAGCGGCAGGTCAGCGTCAGCCGTGTCCCCCCGGCCTCGGGCTCGATCCGGTACAGAATCTCCGAGGTCAGCGGGAGGATCTCAAGCACCTTAGCGCTGCGCTCCTTGGCTCGCTCCTGGATCTCGCTCAGGCAGGGGCGCAGTCGGCCGTCGTCCAGCCGGCGGATCTCCCACTGCATCTCGCCAGGCTCGAGCGGTGGCGTGCCGGGCACAGTGCCCACCGCCACGGTGCCGGGGTTCAGCCGCAGGTCCGTGGCGGGGTCCTCCATGATCGGCCAGACCACCGCCGGGGGCGCGCCGATCAGCGCGTTGGCGGAGACGCTCGGCGCGTCCGCCGGGACCCGGTGCTTGGCCCAGGCCGCCCGCACGTCGGCCGGGGGGCTGTCCTCCGGCCACGGCCTGCGGCCCTCAAGGACCTCGCCGCACTCGGCGAGCCACGCCTTCAGCTGCCTGCGCCACCCGGCCCGCACGTCGAGCCCGGTGCCGCGCCGGACCGTATTCCTGGCCCGGATGACGGCCACGACCCGATCGCCGTCCGGTACCACGGAGAAGGTGAACATCACTGCGCCCGGCCCCGTGACGCCGGCCGTGCGCAGGGACACCGACCGGCCCGGTTCCTCCCCGGCCACCTCGAGCACGTCCCCGCCCACGCGGCGGGAGTCGGCTCGCAGCGAGACGCGCAGCCGGCCCGCCTCCGCGGCCGTGACGTCGAAGGCGAAGCGCCCCGGCCGCAACGACCACATAGCCGGGCCGGACAGCAGGGACCACGCCCGCTCAGGCGCCGCCCTGATCACCCGCGACCGCTCCACCACCACGACGGTGTCCCATAGGGTCGCCACGAACATGATCAGGCCCAGGACCGCGACCGGTGACCCGATCAGCGCCAGGCTGGGCGATCCTGTCATCCCCGGGTTCTCGACCGCGCGGAACCCGCGCAGGACCAGCAGGATCCCCACGAGCAGGAGCGCCGAGCCGGTTAGCTGCATCAGCTGCCTGCGCATGCCGCGGCTCCTTCCCGTCACCCCCCGAGGCAAACAAGTCGATTCTCACCCAGTCGGCGGTGCCGGTCAGCCCTTCCTCGCCACCCCGCCCAGGATCCGCATGAAGTCGCTGGTGGTGACGGCCGTGATGCCGTCGGGCCGCCACGCCCAGATGTCGGTCAGGCCGGGCTCGACCAGCGTCATGTCGCCGAAGAACCCAGTGATCTCGTCGCGGGTGCGGGCGGGCACGGACTGCAGCGAGGCGACCGCTTCCTCCAGCTCGCGGGCGGCCCGGGTCAGCCGCCGGGTCCCGACCACGTGGGTCGGCGAGACATCAGCGTGAGAGATCGCCAGGTAGCTGCCCGGCGCCACGGCCTCCCGCAGCCTGGCCACCGCCCCGGCCGGATCGGCCTCGTCCGGGATGATGTGCAAGACGGCGAGTATGAGCACGGCGACCGGCTGGCTGAAGTCGATCAGCCGGCGGACCTCCGGGGCGCCGAGGATCTCCTCAGGGTGGCACACGTCTCCCCGGATGGCCGCGGTCTGGCTGCCGGACAGCAGCGCCTGGGCGTGGCTGACCACCACCGGGTCGATGTCCACGTACACCACGCGCGCGTCCGGGTTGACCTGCTGGGCGACCTGGTGCACGTTCTGGTTGGTGGGCAGCCCGGAGCCAATGTCCAGGAACTGGGTGATGCTCTGGCCGGCGCAGAACCGCACCACGCGCCGGAGGAAGTCGCGGTTCTGCCGGGCGAGCCGGGGAAGCTGCGGGATGGCGGCGGCCTGACGCTCGGCCGCTTCCCTGTCGGCCGCGAAGTTGTCCTTGCCACCGAGCCAGTAGTCGTACATGCGGGCGATGTTCGGGACTGACGTGTCAATGCCCAGCGCCGGCCGACTGGCCTCTACCATGATCGCCGAGCATAGCGCATCGAGCCATGAGAACTCCGGCGGCCATTCGTCATGTCGTGCGTGGCGACGGCCACTAGCAGCGGCGACCGGCCACCAGTAACGGCGCAGCGGGTTCTCCATCGGGAGTACCCGGCCGACTGCGGTGAATCGCTCGTTATCTCCTGGCTGAGCATTGTCGGCTTCCGGGGCAGCCCGTAGCGTTCCTCAGGGAGGAACGCGCTTGTTGCCAGCGCGAAACGGCAGTGAAACCTTCTGGACATTGGAGCCCAACCAGCCCTAGGAGACGCAATGGCCACGGTCATTCCCGTCGACGAGTTCATCACCGACGAGTGGTATCCCGGCTTCAAGCCCGGTTACACCCACGCGCCGTGGTACATAGACCCGGTTCAGACGTTCCGCAAGGAGGACGAGGAGAACTTCTGGTTCCTCGACTTCCACTGGCCGCGGGGCCTGACCCCGATGGGACTGATCTGGAACGAAGATGGCTACAACTGGTCCTCGCAACTGGCCGCCGAGCAGATGCCGCTGCCGCCCGGCCGGGGGATCACCTGCCGGCTCGGCGGCACGCACACCTACGGCTCGCCGCTGCCGGTGACCGACGTGCGGGAGATCGGCCAGCGGGCCAGGCGGCTCGAGCGCGCCCTGCCGCCGTTCCTGCAGAACTTCGACACGATCTGGGGTGATATGCGGGAGGAGGTCAACGAGAGCTGGGACTACTTCCGCGGCGTGGACCTGTCCAAGCTGTCGCTCGAGGACCTGCGGGAGAACCTCATCCAGGCGCGCCAGTACCACAAGCGCGCCTTCGAGATCCACTTCCAGGTGATGTACCCGCTGCTGGCGAACTACGTCGGCTTCTACAGCATGTGCACCGAACTCGGCCTGGACCCGGGGCAGATCGGCAAGTTCCTGCAGGGCTACGACACCAAGATCATGGAAACCGACCGGGAGCTTTGGCGGCTGACCGCCGCGGCCCGCGCGGCCGGACTGGAATCTGCGTTCGCCGCGCACGAGGCCGACGGGATGCGCGCCGCGCTGGCCGCCCAGGGCGGCGCGGCCGGCACGTGGCTGGCCAAATTCGACGACTTCCTCCAGGTCTACGGCTGGCGCACCGAAGGGTCCTGCGACATCGCGCTGCCAAGCTGGATGGAGGACCCGACCCCGGCCCTCGGGACGATCAAGACGTTCCTGCTGAAGGACACCGAGCACGACTTCGAGGCGGCCAGGAACGCTGCCGTCGAGGAGCGCGAGGCGGCCGTCGACGCGGCCAGGTCCACCCTCACCCTGGAGGAGCAGAAGCTCTTCGACGGAGGCCTGGCCTCCTGCCGGGCGGCGAACTTCCCGTGGTGGCAGGACGACCACAACTACTACATCGACCTGCGCATCGCGCTGCCGATGCGGTGGGCCTGCCAGGCCATCGCCGACCGCGTCGGGGCCGACCACCGAGACGACACGCTCTACCTGTTCTGGGAGGAGATCTTGGACGTCTCGGCCGGGCGTCAGCCCTACGCGAGATTCCGCAGCCTGATCGAACAGCGCAAGCAGTACTTCGACTACTGGCTGCAGCGGAGGCCTACCCTGCCCAAGGTGGTCGGCACCATCCCCGAGTCGGTCAACGACCCGATCCTGATCGAGATCTTCGGGCTGAACAGCCACTTCCTGCGGGCGGTGGAGGCGGTCAGCTCCGGCGGTCAGGTCAAGACGCTGACCGGCGTGCCCGCCTCCAAGGGCATCGGCCGCGGAGCCGCCCGGGTCCTGCACAACGCCGACGAACTGCACCGGCTCAACCCCGGCGAGGTGCTGGTGTGCGAGTCCACCTCACCGAACTGGACCCCGGCCTTCGCCAAGATCGCCGCCTGCGTGTGCGACGGCGGCGGCACCCTGTCGCACGCGGCCATCGTCGGGCGCGAGTACGGGGTGCCCACGGTGACCGCGGTCGGCCTGGCCACGATGGTCATCGCCGACGGGGACGAGGTCGAGGTGGACGGCACCACCGGCCGGGTCACCGTCCTCAA
>DASZGO010000296.1:0-6292 GCA_035938755.1 Solirubrobacteraceae bacterium
GGGGTGCTCACCCGCCCCGTGCACACCGGTGGCGATGAGGTCCCGCTGCTCGCTGCCACGCATCGGCTCCTGCACGGCAGCTACGCGCTGGTGGGAACGATGGATTCCTCGAAGTTCCTGTGGCACGGGCCCGGGCTGCCAGCGCTGCTCGCCCCCCTGGTCGCGCTCGACGTTCCCCTCATCGCCCTCCGCCTGACCAGCCCGTTGCTGATGTTCGCGGCCGTACTTATGTTCTACCGCCTGCTCCGGCTCCGGCTGAGCCCACGCGGGGCATTGATCGGCGCTTACGCGCTGGCTCTCTATGTGCCCACGTATTACGTGCTCGGCACGCTGGACAAAGACCCCCTCGCCCTGTTGCTGTCCGTCGTCTCACTCGACGCCACAGCGCGATATGTGCTCAGCGGACGCCGCCGCCAGGCGCTCCTGGCCGGCCTATCGCTGGGAGCGTTGGCCATGACGCGGCTGGAGTATGGCTTGGTGATCACGCTGACACTGGGCGCCGGGCTGGGGTGGTGGCTGGTGGCCCGCCTCCGTCACCGGCCGACCCGGGTGGCCCGTCGCTGGACCCTGGTGTGCGCCCTGGGGCTGCTGGCCTGCGTGCCCTGGTTGACCTACACCTATTCGCTCACCCACCATTTCTTCTACTGGGGTAACTCGGGCGGGATATCTCTGTATTGGATGTCCTCGCCCGACCCCTCGCAGCTCGGTTCGTGGCACGCGTCGCACTCGGTGTTCGCCGACCCCGCGCTGGCGGGGTATCGCCCGTTCTTCCGCCACCTGGCCACTCTGGGCCCGGTTCGGGCCGACCTCGAGTTGCGCCACGTCGCCCTGGTCCAGGCCGTGGGCCATCCCGCCAAGTACGCGCTCAACCTGCTGGCCAACCTCAGCCGCATGTTCTTCGGGTTTCCGTTCAGTTTTGCGCTGTCCGCCGCCGCGATCGCGGGCCTGATCCTCATCAACGGAACGCTGATCGCCGGTCTGGTGGCGTCGGCCCGCCCTCTGCTCCGGGCCCGCCGCCGGCTACCGCCGGAGACCATTCCACTGGTGCTCTTCGCAAGCCTCGGCTTTGTGGTCCACGTGTTTCCCTCGGCCGAACCACGGATGTTGATCCCCCTCCTCCCCGTGGCCATCTGGCTGATCGGACAGGCGGTTCAGCGCGCTCGCGCGAGCCCCGGTGCCCTGGCCACTCGACCTGCCATGATCCGGCCGGCGGGGCGTCGAATCTGACACCCAGGAGAGGCATGCTCGGTTCATCCCACGTCGGTCCTCGTCGGTGGCTTCGCCGAGTGTTCCTGCTGGCCGGGCTAACCGCGGGCGCCGTGCTGGGAGTTTCCTCGGCTGCTGTGGCGGCGGCCGCCCCGCCTCGCCTTGGCCACGCGGGACGGTGGATCACCGATCCGACCGGCCGGGTCGTGATCACTCACGGCCTCAACATGGTCTACAAGGTCCCCCCCTACTACCCAGGCGCAGCGGGATTCGGATCCGACGATGCCGCGTTCCTCGAGCGGATGGACTTCAACGTGGTCCGGGTGGGCATCATCTGGAAGGCCGTGGAGCCCCGACCGGGCGTCTACAACGACGCCTACCTCAGACACATCGCGGGCACCGTGCGAGTCCTAGCCGGCCACGGGATCTACTCGCTGCTCGACTTCCACCAGGACATGTACAACGAGAAGTTCCAGGGCGAGGGAGCGCCCGACTGGGCAGTCCAGGATGGCGGGCTGCCGAATCCCAAGCACGGCTTTCCCGCCAACTACTACATGGACCCGGCCCTGCAGCGAGCCGAAGATCATTTCTGGGCCAACCGCCCCGCCCCGGACGGTGTAGGCCTCCAGGCCCACTACGCCGCCGCTTGGCGACACGTGGCCCGCATGTTCCGAACCGCCCCCGGGGTGCTCGGCTACGAACTGCTCAATGAGCCGTCCGCCGGGACCCGGTTCCTGTTCTGCATCGCGGCGGCGGGCTGCCCCGGCTTCGATGCCCAGCTGACTGCCTTTCACCGCCGCGTGGCCCGGGCGATCCGGACGGTCGACCGCCACACGCTGATTTTCTACGAGCCCGACGTCGCTTTCGATTTCGGCCATGCCACCTCGTTGGGCGCGCTGAGAAACGGCCCGGCTGGGTTGGCGTTCCATGACTACTGCCTGGGCGCGTCGCCGAACGGTTGCCCCAGCGAGCCGCAGGGATTTGCCCACGCCCGGGGGTACGTCGCGCGCACGCGCGAGGCGCTGATCCTCACCGAGTGGGGGTCAAACCACTTCCGGGCCGACCTCACCGGCATGGTCAGCCTGGCCGACCGCAACATGGTCCCGTGGATCGAGTGGTCGTACTGCCCGTGCCGCGATCCCACCGGATCCACCCCGGACCCGCTGGTCCTGAATCCGGCCCTGCCGCCGGTGGGCCCGAACGTGGGCCGGTTTGCGCAAGGGATCCTGGTCGAGCCCTTCCCCCACCTGGTCGCGGGAACCCCGCTGGCTTGGGGCTATAACCGGCAGACCAAGACGTTCCGGCTGCGCTATTCGACCGCTCGGCCAGATGGGCGCGGGCGGTTTCCGGCGGGCGCGATCACCGAGATCGCCACCCCCCACCTGATATACGCGCGACCGTACGTCGTGCACATCCACGGTGGCGCGATCGTCTCCCGGTCGGGGGCGCGGATCCTCGATGTCGCGGCCTGCCCCGGGGCGCGCCAGATCTCAGTTCAGGTGCTTGGCTCCGGACGCGACCGCGAGTCGTGCCGGCTCTGAAGCCGCTTCCGGAGGCCGATTACTTGAAGGCGTGAAACACCGCGCGGCCCTGGTCGATCCGCTCGGGTGGCCTCCGGCGATAACGCGCCAGCCGATTGACGTAGCCGGCGCTGCGCCTCGCGGTACGCGCGAGCCTGTAGGCCCACGAGTTTGGCGTGACGAGCTCAACTCGAGTGAAGCCAACGGCGCGGAGCATCCCTGTCACGGCCGAGGTGTTGGGGCCCCACCAATTCGTCGGGTCCCAACCCAATTCCTGGTCGGGGTAGAACGCGACAGCGGGACGGCGTAACCAGCTGAGATCGACGTGTGTTTCCAGGATCAGCTGATCCCCGGTCACACTGGCCACTCGCTCGAGGGCCAGCAGCGGGTGCCGCATGTGGTAAAGGACGCCGAGGAACAGGACCAGGTCGAACGTGCCCACCCGGTCGGGCCCGAGGTCTATGACGTCGATGTCTACGTCCTCGACCCCGGAGTTGAGGGCCCGGCGAGCGAGCTCAAACCCGGACTTGTCGCTCCAGTTCTCCCCCTGCCACGCGAAGTAATCGGCCGCCACCACCCGCGCCGCCCCTCGCCGCTCGGCTTCGAACGAGAAAAAGCCGTCCCACGCTCCGACGTCCAGGACGGACCTCCCGGACAGGTCCCGAGGAATCCGCAGAACGTCGAGCCGCTCCCGAGTTGCGTCGGCTCCCGGGGTCACCAAGCCGGGGCGTAACTCGATCGCGTGGAACCAGCTCACCCGCGCGATCTGCTCCCGCAGATCGGCATCGCTCAACTCAGCACTCGTGCGCTCAGCCATGAGAGTGAATGCTTCCACGCCTTCGGCCGACCGTGGCATCCGTCCGCAAGTCCGGTCGTCGCATCGCCCCCGGGATCGGCCCGAGGAGCGTCGACGATCAAGGGTCTGAGGGGGGCGACGTCGGCGGCTGCTTCAACGCCGCGTCGAAAGCATCCTTGTCGCTCTGTCCGCCCTTTCCGCTGACCTTGGGGTCTGACCTATCGAACCTCGCGTCTTGGCGCTTGACGTCGGCTAGCACAGCCACGACGTCGCCCTCCGCGAGCCGTACAACATGGGACATGAACGGCGGCTGTTTGAGCCGCGTGCGAAATGGCGCACCGGTGGCAGGTGAGACGTCGGCGACGTACTCATATGCCCCAGATCGTTCGCCTCCCTCTTTGAATTTCTTGGCGACGATCTTGGCCGTTGCGGGTTCCCAGTTGTGACCGAGCATCTCCGCATCCTACGCTGGCGCAATGCGGGAGGTTCGGCTCGCGGGGCCAACCTAAGCGCGGCGCTGGGAACCCGCGGCCCGCGTGAGCCGAAGCGCAAGCGCGCGCAGATGCTCGGCGAGCTCAGGCGGCTCGTGAACGTCGAAGTCGACGCCGAGCATGGCGATGCGCAGCGCCAGCCATCGGAGGTCGTCGTCGCCCGTCCGGTAGCGGCAGGTGTGCTCGTCGACCGGCTCGATCGTGCCCCAGTAGACCGGGACCCGGCTCGTGATCTCCTCCGCTGCGGCGTGCAGAGTGACTACGGCCTCGAATCGGTTCGGTGCGGTCTTGATGCTCTGCTGGACGTAGGCGACCGCATCTTTGGCGGGCAGCTGACGGGGCGTGAAGCGCACGCCGGTCGACGCCGGCGCAGCCAGACGGTCGATGCGGAAGGTGCGCCAGTCCTGGCGGCGGCGATCCCAGGCGGCGAGATACCAGCGGCGGCCGTGGTTGACGAGCGAGTGGGGCTC
This sequence comes from Solirubrobacteraceae bacterium, assembly GCA_035938755.1. Taxonomy (GTDB): domain Bacteria; phylum Actinomycetota; class Thermoleophilia; order Solirubrobacterales; family Solirubrobacteraceae; genus Palsa-465. The sequence continues at coordinate 4,484 of DASZGO010000296.1, forward strand.
GACCTCACGGCGGCTGCCGGTGCCATCGCGGCTGCGGTAGCCAAAGCGAAGGCACTCGGAGTCGCGGCAGGCCGTGGCGATCACGGTCAAATGCTGCGGGTTGACCGTCGGGCCCTCGACTGGGGGAGTGAACGTCGCCGACCCCAGTGCCCCGACGCGGCGGCGCAGGTGCGCCGGCAGGACCTGCTCGAGCTTGACCAGCGCGCGCACAGCGGTTTCCTCGATGCCCGTCACCGAGGCGCGAGCGGCCGTGCGCAGGCCGACCGCGATGGCGATCGCCTCGTCGTCATCGAGCAGCAGCGGTGGCATTGCGCTTCCGGCGCGAAGCCGGTATCCGCCGGCCGGGCCGGTGATCGATTCCACCGGGTAGCCAAGTTGGCGGAGCCGCTCGATGTCGCGCCGGATCGTGCGGCCGGACACTTCGAGCCGGTTGGCCAGCTCGTTGCCTGGCCAGTCGCGGCGTCCCTGGAGCAGGGAGAGCAGTTCCAGCAGCCGGCCTGATGTGGTCTGGCTCATCGCTTCTCATGCTCTCGTCGATTGAGGACACATCCTGACCTAAATAAGCCGTAGCGTCCGGCGAGGTCAACAACCAGTTAGGAGCAACAGTGATCGAACGAGACGGATATCTCCCAGGCGTCCCCTGCTGGGTCGACACCAGCCAGCCCGATCCGGAGGCCGGCGTCGCCTTCTACCGCGAACTCTTCGGATGGGACTTCGAGAACGTCATGCCGCCGGAGTCACCCGGCAAGTACTTCATGGCTCGCCAGCGCGGCCTCGACGTCGCCGCGGTCGGGTCTCAGCCGGAGGGCGGGCCGCCGACGGCCGTCTGGAACACCTACATCTGGGTCGAGAGCGCCGACCAGACCGTCGCGAAGGTTCTCGACGCAGGCGGCGGCGTCTTGACGGAGCCCTTCGACATCCCGCAAGCGGGCCGGATGGCGGTACTGACGGATCCCGAAGGCGCAGTGTTCTGTGTCTGGCAGGCCGCGGAGCACAAGGGCGCGCAGCTGGTCAACGAATCCGGCTCGTTGAACTTCAACGGCCTCAACACCCGCAACGTGGAAGGCGCGAAAGCGTTCTACGGCGCAGTGTTCGGATGGGAGACGCTCGACCTCGGAGGCGCGGAAATGTGGCGGCTGAGCGGCTACGGCGACTTCCTCGCACTAGGCGATCCCGAGCTCCGCGCGCGAATGGCGGGTACCGGCGCTCCCGCGGGGTTCGAGGACGTGGTCGCGACGATCAATCCCATCGCGGACGACCAAGCCGACGTCCCCGCGCACTGGAGTGTGACGTTCGCAGTTGACGACGCCGACGAGATCGCTCAGCGGGCCGCGGAGCACGACGGCCAGGTGGTCGTCCCGCCGTTCGACGCCCCCTGGGTGCGGATGACGGTCATCGCCGACCCGCAAGGCGCCACTTTCATCGCGAGCAAGTTCGTCCCGGAGACCAAGGACCTCGGCAGCCTGACGGACTCGACGGTCACGGCCGCGTAGGACAGCCTGGCGCGCTCGCCGGGCGCCGTCCCGGCGAGCGCGCACCAGCCTAAGCGCCGACGGTCGCTCCGACGGCCTGCTCGATGCGCTCGCCGAGCTCCTGATCGATGTTCTTCCAGTACTCGAACGCCCGGGCCAGCACCTGCTGAGACACGCCGTCCGAGAGGTGGCCCGCGACGTTCGAGACCAGGCGCTCGTGGGCGTCGTCGTCGAGCACGTCGCGCACCATGGTGCGGGCCTGGCCATAGTCGTCGTCCTCGGCCCGCGCCGTATAGGCCGATCGGACCATGTCGCCGTCGGCGGTCCACAGCCCGGC
>DASZGO010000297.1:0-6637 GCA_035938755.1 Solirubrobacteraceae bacterium
CGACCACGCCGCCTTGGGGACCCGCGTGATCGATTTTGGCTGTCAGGCCACCAAAATCGGGCGCGCTGGGGAAAACGACACGGCAGGGAAGGACTCCGACCCCCGGCCGCGAATCGGCACAACATGCTGCTCAGACGTCGCACCTCACGCATCAGCACTAGTCCCATCGACCCGAGCAAGGGCTTTGAGCATCTGGACCAAGAGGCCCTGGCCTTGCTGCGCTGGCTCAAGGACAACCGAGTGGAGTTCGTGCTGGTGGGCGCGGTGGCCGAGTCGCTGCGCGGTCGAACGGACGCCGTGGGGCCGGTGGCGATCGTCCCCGCTCCCTACCGGCGGAACCTGGCCCGGCTGGCCGACGCGCTCACGGATGCCGGCGCCGGGGTCCGGGTGGACGGAGCGCGGGGCAGCGCCGACACCACGCCGATCAAGTTCACTGCGGAGAAGCTGGGTGACGCCCAGCGCTGGGCTCTGCGCTCCGGCACGCACGACATCGATATCGAGCGCAGCGGCCGCCCCGGTCAGAAGACCGCGGTCCGGGCGCCGGTGTATCAGGAGCTGCTGTACGAAGCGGGACGGTTCGAGCCGGGCCCGGAGTTGAGCGTGGAGGTCGCCGCGCCCGAGGACATCGAGCACTTCGCTCACCTGCGCAAGACCGGCCGGGCCCCGGAGATGCGGATCAGTCGCCAGGCCAACCCGGACCAGGAGCAGGAGCAGGACGCCACGCAGGAGCAGGAGCAGGACGCCGGATAAGCGCGCTTAAGGCCGGTCGCTAGCCTGCGAACCGTGCCCCGTCGCGCCCGCACAGCCTTCGCCGGAGCCGCCCTCGGCGGCTGCCTGGTCGTCCTCACCGCAGTGGTGGCCCTCCACGTCGGGCTGGGTCAGCACGTAGACCAGGTCATCTTCCGAGGGTTCCTGGGCCTCAGCCGCCCCACGGTCAACTCAGTGGCCGGGTTCGTGGCCCGCCTGTGCAACCCCACGCCCTGGGTGTACTTCGCCGCCGCCCCGGTGATCGTGGCCTTAGCCCGGCGCCGGCCTCGCGTGGCACTGGCCGTGGTGGTGATCCTGGTCGGCGCGAACCTGACCACGCAGCTGCTCAAGCCCCTGCTGGCCGTTTCGCGGGCGCACAACCTGCTGGGCGACCAACGCCCGGTGTCCGCCGCGTCGTGGCCCAGCGGGCACGCGACCGCCGCGATGTCCTTGGCGCTCGGCGCCGTCCTGGCCGCTCCGGGACGGTGGCGCGGGGGGGTTGCCGCGCTGGGGGCGACGTTCGCCGTCGCCGTCAGCTACTCATTCCTCACCCTGGGCTGGCACTACCCGAGCGACGTGTTGGGCGGATTCCTGATCGCCGGTAGTTGGGCGCTGGCCGCGGTGGGCGTGCTGTTCAAGCTCGAGGCGCTACGCCCCCGACTCGCCGCGGCTTCGCCGGTCACTCAGGTCTCGCTGCGCCGGACGGTCACGCCGTCAGCGCTGGCGCTGGCGGGCGGAATCGCCCTGGCCGCGCTCGTGGCCCTGGCCTGGCCTCACCAGGTGGCCGGTTATGTCCGCTCGCACGAAGCGTTCGTCGTCGGTGCGGCGGGGATCGCGCTCCTCGGCCTCCTGGTGGCCACCGCGGTCAGCTCGGCCTTCCGACGTTGAGCCGGGTTCAGCGGTAGCGCCCGGGCTCCCAGAGCGGCTCCTCGCCCTGGTTGGCGCTGCGGGCCAGGATGAACAAGAGGTCTGAGAGCCGGTTGAGGTAGCGCACGGTCTCCGGGTTGATCGCGTCGCCGCAGGCCACGGCCAGCCGCTCGGCTCGCCGGCACACGGTGCGGCAGATGTGCAGCTGCGCCGCGGCTGGGGTGCCGCCCGGCAGCACGAACGACTTCAACGGCTCGAGACTGGTGTTGACCTCGTCGCAGCGCTGCTCGAGCCATTCCGTTTGCTCAGGCAAGACCCGCAGGTGCTCGCGCTTCTCGTCCTCCCGCGGCACCGAGATGTCGGCGCCCACGTCGAACAGGTCGTTCTGGACCCGGCGGAGCCACTCAGCGTGCTGCGGGGCCAGATCGTCGAGCGTCAGCACCAGCCCGAGGTGGGAGTTGAGCTCATCCACCGTCCCGTACGCCTCGATCCGAGGATCGGTCTTGGGCACCCGGCTCATGTCCCCCAGGTGGGTCTCGCCGGAGTCACCCAGGCGGGTGTAGATGCGGGTCAGGTTGACGGTCATATCGGCTATGGGTGAGTGTACGTGTACGATCTGCGCGTTCGAGGTCGGTGGCAATGGGAAGCCGGTGAGAATCCGGCGCGGACCCGCCACTGTGACTGGGGACGCCAGCCGCACAGGCCACTGGAGGCGACAAGCCGCCGGGAAGGCGCGGCCGGTAGGCCCATAAGCCAGGAGACCAGCCGCCCGACCGCAAGCCAACAGCCCTCGTGGAAAGGGGTGGCCCCTATGAAGAAGGTAGGACTCGTTCTCAGCGCTACGGTGTCGCTCGCCTGTGGTCTGATCGCGCCCAGCGCGATCGGCGCCGGAACCGGACCCAAAGTCACGGTGCAGGTCAAGAGCCTGACCAAGGTGCTGCTCAAGCCGACCGCCGTACACGGCGAGAAGGGCTCCATCACCAAGGGTGGAACGCCGACTGGCAAATGCCCTGGCGGCAGCGCCGCAGGTGCGCTGGACGCCGCCACGCACGGGAAATGGACGGGCAAGTACTACGCGAGCGTGGGCGGCATCTTCATCACCTCGATCGAGGGGGTGAAGCCACCGGGCAAGGACTTCTGGAGCGTGTTTGTCGACGGGAAGTCCTCATCCAAGGGCATCTGTGCCATCAAGCTCAATGCCGGCGAGAAGCTCCTGTTCAAGATCATCAAGTGAGCAGGCCCCAAGGCTGGTCATGAAGGTCCGCCTGGCAGCCGTGCTGGGTGCGAGCGTGGTGTTGCTCGCACCCGCCGGCTGCGGGCTGGGGGCCGGGCCGGGGACCTCGGACGTCTCGCTGACCGTGACCCGGGACTTTGGCCGGGTTGAGGTTGGGTCCGTCACCCAGCGGCACCTGCCGGGCTCGCAGACGGTGATGCGGATGCTCGAGCGGTCCTTCTCCGTGCAGACTAAGTACGGCGGCGGCTTCGTCGAGTCGATCAATGGACGTAGGGGCGACTCGCAGCGTCACGACTGGTTCTACTACGTCAACGGAATCGAGGCTGCGCGGGGCGCCGCCGGCACGGCCGTGCACCGCGGCGATCGGATCTGGTGGGACTTGCACGACTGGAGCGTGACCAACACGATCCCGGCCGTGGTCGGCTCATTCCCCGAGCCGTTCGTGCACGGCACGGGCGGCAGGCGCCTGCCCACCGTGCTCGAGTGCGCCAGCGATGTGGGAGCGGCCTGCCGCACGGTGAGCTCGGAGCTCGAGCGGGTCGGCGTGCCCGTGGCGGCCCAGCAGCCGGGGACGGGCTCGGGCAGCGACTCGCTGGCTATCGTCGTGGGCACCTGGCAGGACCTGCGCGCCGAGATCGCGGCCCAGCTGGTGGCCCGCGGTCCCGCCAGCAGTGGGGTGTACGCCCGGTTCACCGGACCCGCTGGCCAGGCGCTGCAGCTGCTTGACCCGCACGGCGGCGTGAGGCGCGTCCTGCGCTCCGACGCGGGGCTGATTGCCGCCACCTCCCATAGCCCTGATCAACCCACCTGGCTGATCACCGGAACCGACCAGGCCGGGGTGCGGGCCGCGGCGGCCGCGCTCAATAGGAGCCGCCTGCACGATCGCTTCGGCCTAGCCGTCGCCGGGACCGAGGATCTTCCCGTGCCGCTGGACCTGGGATCGTGATCTACCGCCGGCGAGCCAGCCCGCTGCATGCGGCGGGTGCGGCGGCCGGGTCCCTTTATTGCCTGGTCTTGGCCGGCGCGGCGCTGGTCGTGTCGGCGCCGGTCGGGCTGGCCGCGGTCGCCCTCACCGTGTTCCTGGCCGGGTGGGCAGCCGGAGTTGGTCGCGAGCTCCGCCGAGCGGTGATGTTCGCGCTGCCGTTGATGTTGGTGATCGTCGTGGTGAACGCGCTCGTGGCCCGTGACGGGCTGACCGTAATCGTCCGGCTCGGTGACCTGCCGGTGCTGGGGCAGACCGACGTCACGCTCGAGGCCACCGTGTACGGCGGGATCCTCGCCCTGCGGGCCCTGACCCTCGTGCTGTGCGGGGCGCTGTACACGGCGGCGGTCGATCCCGACGAGCTGCTCCGGCTCCTCCGGCCTTTCTCGTTTCGCTCCGCGCTGACCGCGACCCTGGCCACGCGCATGGTCCCGATCCTGGCCCGCGACGCCCGGCGGCTGGCTGACGCCCAGCGCTGTCGTCCCGGCCCGCCGCCGTCGAGATGGAGCCTGATCCGGGCGGCCACCTCCGGGATGCTCGACCGGGCTCTGGACGTGGCGGCGGCGCTCGAGGTCCGCGGCTATGCCACGGCCAGCCCGCGGGCGGCGAGGCCGGGCGCGGGCTCGCGGCATCGGTGGGCGTTCATCGTCGCGGCGGCCGGCGTCCTGGCCCTCGTGGTGTCCGGGCGGGTCGCCGGGCTGATGGATTTCCGGGCCTATCCCTCGCTGTGGGTCCCGACCCCGCTCGGCCAGTGGCTGGTGGCGGCCGGAGTGATGGTGTGCGGCCTGGCGCCGTTTCTCCAGCGCCGGGGGATCGTGACTTGAGCCCTCCGGTCCTCGAGCTCGAAGGGGTCACGTACAGCTATCCGGGGGCAGCCGGGCCGGCGCTGACCGACCTCAGCCTGGCCATCGACGCAGGAGAGCTGGTCGTCCTGGCCGGTCGCTCCGGGTCCGGGAAGTCGACCCTGCTTGGGGTGGCCAGCGGCCTGGTACCGCACTTCCACGGCGGGAGGTTCAGCGGCCGGGCCACGGTGGCCGGCATGGACACCCGCGACCACGGCCCGGCCGATCTGGCGGCGGAGGTGGGCACGCTGTTCCAGGATCCGGAGACGCAGGTCGTTATGGGCACGGTCCGAGCAGAGCTGGCGCTGCCCCTGGAGAACCGGGGCCACCCGGCCGGCGCAGTGGCCCGCGGGGTGGAAGAGGCGGCCCTGGCCCTGGGCGTCGCGCACCTGCTGGACCGTCCCACCTACGAGCTATCGGGAGGCGAGCTCCAGCGGACCGCGCTGGGAGCGGCGATCGCCGGGCGGCCCTCGCTGGTCGTGCTGGACGAGCCGACATCGCAGCTCGACCCGGTGGCCGGCGACGAGCTGATCGGCGTGTTGCGCCGGCTCAATGACGATTTCGGCGTGGCCATCGTGCTGGCCGAGCATCGCCTGGAGCGGTGCCTGGCCCTGGCCGATCGGGTGATCGCAATGGACGCCGGACGGCTGATCTGCGACGCCGCGCCCGACCGGTTCGCGCGGTGGGCGGTGGACGCGGCACCACCGCTGGCTACCCCTGGGGCGCAGCTCCTGGCCGGCGTGGGCGCCCCGGTGCGGGTTGGGGTCAAGGGCGCGCGGGCGGCGCTGGCTGAGAGGGGAATCCAGCCCCAGGCGGCGGAATCGACGTTCTCCCAACGTTCCGCCCACCGCCGGCCTGCGGTCCCGCCCGTGCTGGAGCTCGATGGCGTGTGGCACGAGCTGCGCGAGGGGCGCTCGATCTTGGTCGGTGTGTCGGTGTCGGTCCAGCCGGGGGAGCGCGTGGCCCTGATGGGCGCAAATGGCGCCGGCAAGTCGACGCTGTTGCGCCACGCCGCGGGGCTGATGCGGCCCACCCGGGGACGCGTGCGCGCAGAGGGGCGGATCGCTCTGCTGCTGCAGAATCCCGTCGACTATCTGGTGCACGAAAAGGTGGCCCAGGAGGCCCCGGCGGCGGCGCTGCGCACGGTCGATCTCGACCCAGCCGAGTTTGGCCCCCGGCATCCCCGGGATCTGTCCACCGGCGAGAAGCAGCGCCTGGCCCTGGCCGTGGTTCTGGGCGACCCTGAGGACGAGCCGCCGTCGGCGATCTGCCTGGATGAACCGACCCGGGGGATGGATCGCCACCACAAGGCCGAGCTGGCGGCGTTCCTGAGTCGCCTCGGCGCGGCCGTGATCGTGGCCACGCACGACCCTGAGTTCGTTGCCGCGTTCGCCCAGCGCGTGGTGCTCCTGGGTGGTGGCAAGGTGATTGCGGACGCCCCGGCAGTCGAGATCCTGGCCGGCGGCACCTACTTCGCCACCGAGACCGCGCGGATCCTGGGCGGCGCGGGCGGGGCACTGACCCCCGAGCAGGGGGTAGCCCTGCTGTTGGACTCCGCGCCCGCGGGGGCGTTGGTATGAGCTGGCAGCTGGCCGCGTTCGGTCTCCTGTTCGTCGCGCTGGCCGCCGGGTTCGCCTGGTACGAGCGGGCGCGGCCGGACGCTCGGGTGATTGCGCTGGTGGCTACGCTGGCCGCGTTCGCCGCCCTGGGCCGGGTGGCCTTCGCGGCCGTGCCCAACGTCAAGCCGACCACTGACATCGTGCTGATCTCCGGATACGCACTGGGCCCTGGCCCCGGATTCGCCGTCGGCGCGTTGGCCGGGCTGACCTCGAACTTCTTCTTCGGCCAGGGGCCCTGGACGCCGTGGCAGATGGCCGCGTGGGGCGCCACAGGACTACTTGGCGCCGGGCTCGGCGCGGTGACCCGGCGGCGCGTGCGCCGGATCCCGCTGGCTCTGGTCTGCGC
>DASZGO010000298.1:0-2125 GCA_035938755.1 Solirubrobacteraceae bacterium
GATGCCGCCCGGGATGCCCTGGGCGAATACCGCCACGTCCTTGATCCGCCGGGACAGGTCACCCTCGTGCAGGATCTTCGGGTTCAGCTCGCGGACCAGGTCGCCGACGCGCAGCCAGGTCAGCTCGGGACGGTGCGGCACGCCCGCGATCAGGCGGAGTCCGTGCCCGGCCAGTGCGGTCTGCAGCGCGGTGGCCGGGGTCCGGGCAGAAGGATGGGTGGCGGGCAGGCCATGAACGACGCAGCCGACCACGCGCGCGTGCTCGCCGGAGGTATATCCGCTGGCCGCGATCGCGAACTGCTCGGCCAGACTGTCCACGCCATCCGGATCTGGGGGCCAGTTGCCGGCCAGCAAGACGTCGGCGTCGAGGGCGCGGGCCAGCGCCTGGTTGAGGGCGCTGGCGTACAGCTTGGACGACCCCGAGCCGAGCCCCTCAACCACGACGACATCGGACAGGTCGCAGATCGGCTCCCAGGCCGCGACGATCTTTTCCAGGACGATGTCGAGGCCGCCCTCGCCCAATTGCCGCTCCAGTTCGGCGGTGCTGAGCGGTTCCGGCGGCTGCAGCCCAGTGACGGCCGCCACCAGCGCGAGTGAACGGTCCGGGGTGCCGTCGGCCCGGGGCTGGGCCACGGGCTTGACGTAGGCCACGTGGAAGCCGCTGCGGTCGAGCGCGCGCAGCAGGCCGAGGCAGGTCATGGCCAGGCCGACGTTTTCCGCGGCGGGTGCGACCAGCAGACTCCGGGCCATGACATTTACTCCAGTCGTAGGCGCCAGCTGACCACGAACGCTGGCACGTGAAGCTCCAGACTTCGCTCAGTGCCGCCAGTCGGCCTGACGCTCCATCTCGCGCTTGACCTCGCTTTCGGAGATCGGCTTGTTCCCGTAAACGAACCAGGCGTGTGCGGCCAGGATCAGCACCCAGGCGCCGAGCGGGTAGACGATCCAGAAGTTCCATACGTCATGGATCCCCGAACTCTGGCTGAATCCCTGAGTCGGCCAGCCGCCGGCGTTGTGGTACTCCGACATGGCCCAGATGGCCACGAGAATGACCATGCCGATCGCGGACCAGGCGGCACCGATCCGGAAACGACGCCTGCGCTCGATCTGCTTGATCGCCTGCCGGCGGGCCAGCTGCTCGCTGTTGGCGGGAGCATCCGGGCCGGTGGCCGCGGGTGTGTCGTGGATGATGTTCGGCATCGTGACCCCCTCCTTTACATGGGAGCCGCCAGTCGCCCCGGGCGGGCGGCTGGTCACTTCTTCTTCGTCGCTCGGGCGATCGCGCTGGCGGCCGGCGCCAGCGTGAGCCAGAGCCCGATTGTGATGACCATGGACGTGAGGTAGCCGAACGGCCGAATCCCGATATCGGGGCGGACGAGGTCCTCGGCGGCCGCGGCCACGGGAATGAGGATCACCTCGTGGGTGGCGCGCAGGCCGTCCTCGACGTTGCTGGCGATGACATGCGTGTTTCCGTACATCGATTCGTACACCACCAGTGCCCGCATGGTTATCACGTCCTTAGGCCGGTCGATTCCAGCTCAGCCGACCGAGTGCCGACGGCCAAGGAGCGAGGGTCCCGATCGCTGGGACCCAACGGCCTCCCGATTAAGGACTAAGTACCGCCCACCAGCCAGCAATGTTCGTCCCCGGCCCTTGGCGGAGGGCGCGCCCGCCCGGGCTACCGAGGGCGGCCAGCTGAGCGCTCCCACCGTGGTGATCCAGGACACGGGGCAGGTCGCGATGGGCCCTTTGCCCGCCACGCCAGGACGGCACGAGGATCCCGGGCCGAGGCACGGGACCTTCTGCCCTGTTGCCGAGACCGGGTAGCGGAAGTGTTGATGCCAGGGATGCGGGGTCTCGGGAGGAGGTCGAGATGACCGAGATTACACGTGCCTCTAGTGACGGTGTGCGCCCTGACCGACGCACCCGGCCGGCTCGGCGAGGGACGCCAGGTGGAAGAGGACTTCGGCCACCTGGTGGACTGCGAGGCGAAGGAGCACCCTGACGTCACGGTGGTGCGGCGGGTGCTGCCCGGCACTCCGCGCGCGGCGCTGCTGACCGCCTCAGCCGACGCCCAGATGATCGTGGTGGGTGCTCGCGGCCGCGGCGGCCTCGAGGGCATGCG
>DASZGO010000299.1:0-4560 GCA_035938755.1 Solirubrobacteraceae bacterium
GACCGACCGCGTCGGCGTCCTCCTGGATCACCGTCTCGACGATTTGCTCCGGGGTCTGGTGGAGCCCGGTGTAGATGACCTCCATCCCGGCGTCCCGCAGCGCGCGGGCGATGATCTTGGCGCCGCGGTCGTGGCCGTCCAAGCCGGGCTTGGCCACGACCACGCGGATCTTCTTCTCACTCGACGAGGGCATCGATACAGGGAGCCGCGGCGTCCGGAGGCCCGCGGCGGCGGCGGGATTCTAGAACGCTGGCGATTCCGAGTAGGTGCCGAACACCCGCTGGAGCGTGGTCACCATCTCACCCTCGGTGGCCTCGGCTCGGGCTGCGTCGAGCAGCAGCGGCATCAGGTTGCTTCCCGGATCGCGGGCTGCGCGCTCCAGAGCCTCGAGCGCGCTGGTGGCCTGCTGGGCGTCCCGCCGCTCACGCACCGCCCGCACGCGGCGGATCTGATCGGCCTCGAACTCGGGGTCGATCCGCAGGATCGGGGTCTCCTCGTCGTCGCCCTCGGTGTAGGCGTTCACGCCCACCAGCTTGCGCGCCCCGGACTCCAGCTCCCGCTGGTAGCGGAACGCGGCATCGGCGATCTCACGCTGCGGATAGCCCATCTTGACCGCCTCGACCATCCCACCCAGCTCGTCGATCTTGGCGAAGTACTCGTAGGCCTGCTCCTCCATCCGGTCGGTCAGCGCCTCCACGAAATACGAGCCGGCCAGGGGATCGATCGTGTTGGCCACACCCGTCTCCTCGGCGATGATCTGCTGAGTCCGCAGCGCCACCCGGACCGCCCGCTCAGTGGGCAGTGCCAGCGCCTCGTCAAAGCTGTTGGTGTGCAGGGACTGGGTTCCTCCCAGCACGCCGGCCAGCGCCTCGACCGCCGTGCGCACGATGTTGTTGAGTGGCTGCTGGGCGGTCAGAGAGACGCCCGCGGTCTGGGTGTGGAACCGCATCAGCAGGGAGCGCTCGTCCCGCGCACCGAACGTGTCGCGCAGCTCCCGGGCCCAGATCCGCCGGGCCGCCCGGTACTTGGCGATCTCCTCGAAGAAGTCGATGTGGGCGTTGAAGAAGAAGGACAGCCGCGGCGCGAAGTCGTCGACATCCAGCCCTCGGGCCACCGCCCGCTCGACGTAGGTCAGGCCATCCTTGAGCGTGAACGCCAGCTCCTGGGCCGCCGTCGATCCGGCCTCCCGGATGTGATAGCCGGAGATCGAGATCGGGTGCCAGCGCGGCATGTGCTGCGCGCACCACTCGATCATGTCGGTGACCAGACGCAGAGCCGGGTCAACGGGGAAGCACCACTCCTTCTGGGCGATGTACTCCTTGAGGATGTCGGTCTGGATCGTGCCCGCCAGCTGCGCCGGGCCTACCCCCTGGCGCTCGGCGGCCACCACGTAGAACGCGAGCATGATCGCGGCCGGGGCGTTGATGGTCATCGACACGCTGACCTGGTCCAGCGGGATGCCGCCGAACAGCGTCTCCATGTCCGCGAGCGTGTCGATGGCCACCCCCTCGCGGCCGACCTCGCCTTCAGACCGCGGGTGGTCGGAGTCGTGGCCCATCAGCGAGGGCATGTCGAACGCGGTCGACAGGCCGGTCTGGCCGTGGTCTAGCAGGTAGCGGAAGCGCTGGTTGGTCTCCGCCGCGCTGCCGAAACCCGCGAACTGGCGCATCGTCCACAGCCGGCCGCGGTACATCGAAGGGTAGACCCCGCGGGTGTAGGGATGTTCACCGGGGAGGCCGACCGCCTCGTCGATATCGCCCGGGAGATCGCGCTCGGTGTACAGCGGCTTGATCGGCTCGCCGGAGATCGTCGAGAAGGGTGCGTCACGCTCGGGTTCGGCCGCGAAACGCTCCCGCTCCCAGCGCTCCAGATCGCTCTGCCGCGGCGTGGTGGCCATGGGCGAAGTCTAGGGCCGCCGGGGGCGGTGACCGGGCGGCCGAGCCCGGCTACCGATCCCTTGACGGGATCAGCTTCTACGCGGGATAACCGAACGCAGCCAGCTGCCACGGATCTGCTTGCGCACCACGGTGCTGACCGTGCCGCCCACCGCCGCCGCGCCCACCAGGGCGGCCAGCGTCTTGAGCCGTCGGCTCAGCCGGTCGATCCGCAGCACCTCCCAGCCCTCCTGGCGGGCCACCCGCAACAGGTCACGATCGGGGTTGACCACCACCGCGTGGCCGACCCGGCGGAGCATGGGCAGGTCCGAGGCCGAGTCCGAATAGCCATAGGAGGCCGACAGGTCGATCCCCTCCCGGTCGGCCAGCTGCTCGATGGCGCGGGCCTTGTCCTCCCCGTAGACGAACAGGCCACTCGGCTCTCCGGTGTACACGCCGTCGGACACCTTGGAGAACTGCGAGCCGATCCCCCCGTCGAGGACCAGCACGTGAGCCAGCAGCTCGGCCAGCTCCTGGGAGGCCGCGGTGGCGATGTACGCCGGCCGGCCCGCCTCCTGGTGGTCGTGGGCGATCGCCAGCACCTGCGGGTAAACCCGCGGCAGCACTCCCACCAGCACGGGCGCGCCCAGCCGCTGGAGATCGCGCACGCGCACTCCGGCTAGAGACTCAGAGATGCGGTTGCGCAGCGCGTGGGTGTCCTCGTCGGTGGCCCCGCGCAGGCGAAAGCGCAGGTTGGCCCAGGCGTCGGCCACCAGACGCCGACGGCTCATCAGCCCGGCCCGATACGCGGCGCGCCCGAACTGGAAGGCCGAGGAGCCCTCCATCAGAGTGCGATCGAGGTCGAAGAAGGCTGCGGCGCGAGGCGCGGCGCTAGCCGCCATTCACTTCGACGATCACCGCGTCCCCCTGGCCACCGCCCGAGCAGATCGCCGCGCAGCCCAGACCACCGCCGCGCCGACGTAGCTCCAGCACCAGCGAGCCGAGGATGCGAGCGCCTGAGGCGCCGATCGGGTGGCCCAGCGCCACCGCGCCGCCGTTGACGTTCACCTTCTCCTCGTCGATCCCCAGCACGCGAATGGAGTTGAGCGTGACCGACGCGAACGCCTCGTTGATCTCCCACAGGTCGATCTGATCAGCGCTCAGACCCACCTTCTCCAGCGCCTGCTGCGCCGCCTTGGCCGGCGTGCGGGCCAGATACGCGAAATCGTCAGCCACCTGGGCACTGGCCACGATCGTGGCCAGGGCGCTCTTGCTGTTGCGCTTGGCCCACTCGTCGGAGGCCAAAACAAGCGCCCCCCCACCGTCGTTGACGCCGGGTGAGTTGCCCGCGGTGTGCGAGCCGTCCTTGAGAAAGATCGGGGGCAGCTTGGACAGCGCCTCGAGCGTCGTATCGCGCCGCGGCGCCTCGTCGACCTCGACCACCGTGTCGCCCTTCTTGCCCTTGATGGTCACGGCGACGATCTCCTCCGGCAGGCGACCCGCATCGGTGGCCTCGATGGCCCGCTCGTGCGAGCGCAGGGCCCAGCGGTCCATGTCGGGTCGCGTGAGCTCGAGCTCCTGGGCCACTTCGCTGGCCTCCTGGGCCATGTGCTTGCCGCTGAACGGGTTGGTCAGCCCGTCGTTGATCATCGCGTCGATCGCCTTGCCGTCGCCCATGCGGAAGCCGAACCGGGCCTCCTTGAGCAGGTACGGAGCCTTGGACATCGACTCCATGCCGCCGCCCACGCCGACCTCCAGGTCACCGGCCCGGATCGCGGTGTCCAGCAGGCAGGCCGAGCGGATTCCCGAGGCGCAGACCTTGTTGATCGTCTCCGAGGAGACCTCCTTGGGAATTCCGGCCTTGATCTGGGCCTGGCGGGAGGGAATCTGGCCCTGCCCGGCCTGGAGCACCTGGCCCATGATCACGTGCTGGACCTCCTGGGGTGCCACCTCGGCCCGCTCCAGGGCGGCGCCGATCGCGGTGCCGCCGAGCTGAGTGGCGTCAAGCGAGGACAGGCCGCCACCCAGCTTGCCAATCGGCGTGCGGGCAGAGGAGAGGATCACGGTCTTGGGCATCGGTTGGAAACTCCGGTGTCGGGGGCGTGGTTCAATCGTAGTCGTTGCCGGGCCGTGGGCCCGCCTGCCCGAGCCGGTCGGCGGTCAGCCCTGCAGCGTGACTGTCTGAGCTGGCGCGGTCTGACCGGTGGACAGTCGCCAGGTGGCGCTCGCGCCCAGCCGGTGGCCGCGAGCCGCGCGCACCAGCCCGGCGCAGCTCGAGGTCAGCTTCGGCGCCAGGGTCGACCGCAGGTTGGCGGCCAGGCTGAACCGCTGCGAGGCGCAGTGCACCGTCTTCACCCGGCGGCCCACGCGGCCCCGCGTATCCAGGCTGACGCTGCCAGAGCAACTCAGCGTGCTGGCGCACTGGAGCGCCATCGACACCGCGCCGCGCTTCACGGCCAGCCGGCTACTCGTCAGGTTGAGCGTTCCCCGGGTGGTGGTGAAGGTCCGATCCTGCCCCACACCGGCGTGGGCCCAGTCCGGATTTCCGGAGGAGGTGTAGGGAATGGCCACCAGGAGGTAGTGGTAGGTGGTTTCCGCCTGAAGACCGCTCAACGGGGCGGCGACCAGCACCGAGTCTCTGCCTGGCTTGATCGTCCCCACCTGAGACGTCTGCCCGTACTTGGTC
>DASZGO010000300.1:0-7178 GCA_035938755.1 Solirubrobacteraceae bacterium
AGGACCAGATCAGCTCGTTGAGGAACGCGTCGCGGCCGAAGATCTCGTCCAGCAGCAGCTTGCAATAGTGGGCCTCGCGGTAGTCGATGTGGAAGTACAGGGTCCCGGAGGGGGCCAGCAGCTCCCGCGCGCGCTCCAGCCTCGGAGCCAGGAAGCCCAGGTAGTCGGAGAACTCATCGTCGTAGCTGAGCCGACTGAGGAGTTGAGAGCGGTACCGCCGCCCGCCGAATCCCACCCGATCGCCGCCGGGATCGGCCACGGTGTGCAGGGTCCGCCGGGACCGCGCCCGGCCTCGGTTGAACGGGGGATCGAGGTAGACCAGGTCAAACGCCTGATCGGGCAGCTTGGCCAGCGCCACCGCGTTGTCACCGGCGATGACCAGGTCGTCGTCGAGCCGCGGCTCGGCGGAGGCGGATATGACCCGCACGGTGCAGTTTTACCGAGAGCTGAGGACAAGCCGGTAGCATCGACCCGTGCCGCGTGAGCGACTTCGAGCCCTCTTGCGCCATCCCCTGCGCGGACGCTTGACGAAGTTCGCCATCTCCTCAGGCGTTGCCGCCGCCACCAGCGCGGTGGTGTTTCCCATCCTGTACGTGCTGGGCCTGCACACCACCCTGTGCACGATCATCGCGTTCGCGGCGGGGGCGATTCCCAACTGGACGCTCAACCGGCGCTGGACCTGGAAGGTGGAGGGACGCGTGGCGTTCGGGCGGGAGATCGTGGCCTACCTGGTGATCTCGGCCACCACACTGGTCATCCTGTCGCTGGTCACCGGCTTGACCAACAGCTGGGTCAAGCACCACGTGGCTGCCGGCCACGGCCTGCGGGCGTTGCTGGTGACCGGCTCTTACTTCTCAGTGCTGGCGGTCCTTTACGCCGCCCGGTTCATGCTCTACGAGAAGTGGATCTTCTCCGGGCGCAGCCGCGTGCGCGCGGCCTTGCGGTCGCGGCGCCAGGTGTGGAGCGCGGCCCGGGCGAACCGCACCCCGTAGCGCAGGTTCCCGTCCTTCTTGGTGTGCCCGGCGTGACTGCCGCGGTCGCGCATTGTGGTCGGCACCTCGGCCAGCCGGAAGCCGTTGAGCGCGGCCGAGATCATCAGCTCTGAAGCCTGGTACTGCGGCTGCTCGAGCGTCACCCGGGCCGTCACCTCGGGCCGCATGGCCCGGACGCCGCACGCCGGGTCGGTGACGCGGTGACGGACCATCAGGCTGAACAGGGCTCCGAACACCAGCACACCAAGACGGCGTACCGGGTCGGTGGTCAGCTCGGTGCCCAACCGGCGCGAGCCGGACACGAAGTCGGCCCGGTCCTGAAGGATCGGCTCCACCACCCGTGCGAGTTCTGTGGGCTCGTACTGCCCGTCGGCGTCGATCGTGGCGATCACCTGGGCGCCGCGCACCCGGGCCAGCCAATAGCCGAGCTTGAGTGCGGCGCCCTGTCCGCGGTTGACCCGCACGTCGCAGACCAGCGCGCCGGCTGAGCGGGCGCGCTCGGCGGTGGCGTCCACGGCTCCGTCCACGACAACGATCACCTCGGTCTGGAGCCCCGCGGCCCGCTTGGGGATCTCGGCGACCACCTCGGCGACCGACGGCTCCTCGTTGTAGGCCGGGATGATGATGGCCAGCGGCGCCCCCAGGCCAGCGGGATGGGCGGCCAGGAACCCGGCCGCCGCGTCGCGTTCGACGGGATCGAGCTCGTCCAGCGACGCGTCCACTGCAGCTCCTGTCGAGGTCGCCGTCACGGAGGTGCCCCCACGGTACCGACGCCGGCCGCCACCGCGTCAAGGTCGATGGCCGACCACTCGTGCCACACCTCGGCCAGACCAGCCTCGAAGCTGAACTGAGGCGACCAGCCCAGCGACCGGGCCCGCGAGGGGTCGACGATCACCGCCGGCATCTCCCCCGGGCGCGCCGGACCGTGGGTCACCGTCAGCTCGGTGCCGGTGACCGATCGCACGGCTTCGACCACTTCGAGTACCGACAGCGAGCGCCCGGATCCGATGACCACCGGCCCCGCCCATTCGTCGGTGGTCAGCCCCAGGCGTACGGCGGCGCTGACGTCGGCCGAATGCACGTAGTCACGGACCTGGCGGCCATCGCCGTAGATCTCGAACGTCCGCCCCAGGCGGATCGCACGCATCAGCCGGGCCACGATGCTGTCCTTGGCCTGCATCCCAGGGCCGTACACGTTGGTCAGCCGCAGCACCGCGCAGCGCAACCCGAAGGACGCCGTGTAGGCGGACATCAGCATCTCGCCCGCGGCCTTGGTGGCGCCGTAGGGGGTAAGTGGACGCAGGGTGGCCGACTCGGTGATGGCCGGTGCCTGCATCGGCCCGGTCACCGCGTTGGTCGACGCGAACACGAGCGCCGTGGCCCCGGCCGCCCGGCCGGCGGCCAGCACTGCGTTCGTCCCCTCGACGTTGGTCCGGTACGTCCGCTCGGGCTGCTCGACCGACTTGAGCACCGAGGTGACCGCCGCGAGGTGGACGATGGCGTCGATCCCCCCGCTCATGGCTTCGCTCAGCACGTCGGCTTCGGCTATGTCTCCTTGGACCAGATCGATCGCTGGGTCAGGGTGCGGGACCAGGTCGACGACCCGCACGGTGGCGCCAGCAGCTAGGAGATCTGTCACGACCCGGCGGCCGATGAACCCGGAGCCGCCGGTGACGAGGACGCGGCCGAGGCCCACTACGTCTTGGCCAGCTCGGCGCCCGTACGTGGCAGCTCGTTGCTGGTCTGGCTCCACTTGACCGTGGGCCTGATCGCGGCCAGGTCGACCCGCTCGCGGTAGCGATCGACCACGTCGAATAGGTGGTCGATCAGGGTGGTCGACAGCAGCGTGGGCTGGAGCCCCAGCCCCTCGAGCGCGGTGTGGACCACGTTGTAGTAGTGGTCGTAGATCTCCACCCGCGGGTTGTCGACGTGCTCGATCACGACCTCATTGCCGTTGGCCTTGGCCCACTTGGGGTACTCGTCGGCGATCGTCTGCGCGATCTGCTTGATCGACATCGTCTCGGTCATCTGGTTGAACACCCGGAACTCGCCGCGGTCGGCCGGCGTCTCCGAGGCCAGGCGAATGCACTCAACCGTGTCCACGATGTTGATCAGCCCGCGGGTCTGCGAGCCGTTTCCATACACGGTCAGCGGGTGGCCCAGCTCCGCCTGGATGACCATCCGGTTGAGCACAGTGCCGAATACGCCGTCGTAGTCGAACCGGGTGGCCAGGCGAGGATCGAGCTTAGTCTGCTCGGTGTCGGCGCCATACACCACGCCCTGGTTGAGGTCGGTCACGCGCATGCCCCAGATCCGGCAGCCGAACTCCAGGTTGGTCGAGTCGTGGACCTTGGTGCAGTGGTAGAAGGAGCCAGGCTTCTTGGGATAGATCATCCGGTCCTTGCGGCCCTTGTGCTCGACCTCGAGCCAGCCCTCCTCGATGTCGATGTTGGGTTGGCCGTACTCACCCATCGTCCCCAGCTTGACCAGGTGGATGTCGCGATCGACATCGGCGATCGCGTACATCACGTTCAGGTTCCCGACCACGTTGTTGGTGTGGGTGTAGATCGCGTGGGCCTGGTCGATCATCGAGTAGGGCGCGGCGCGCTGCTCGCCGAAATGGACGATCGTGTCAGGGCGGAAGTCGCCGACCATCTGATGCACGAACGTGGGATCGCACAGGTCGCCGACGTAGGAGTTGATCTCCTTGCCGCTGACCTCGCGCCAGGCCGCGATCCGCTCGTCGAGCGTGGCGATCGGGATCAGGCTCTCGACGCCCATCTCCTCGTCGTAGCCGCGCCGGGCGAAGTTGTCGTTGACCGCTACCCCGTGCCCGAGCGCGCTGAGGTGGAGGGCCGTCGGCCACCCCAGGTATCCGTCACCGCCAAGTACCAAGATTTGCATTCGGGCGCTCCAGCTCCAGTGTGATGAGATCGTTAGTAGCGCTCTGGCGCGCTTCAGCGCGCGCACCGTGGCGGCCAAGGCCACGTGATCCAGTCGCCTGCGAGCGCACGAGAATAGCCGACCGGACACGGGAAGTAAGCCGGGGGCGGGCGAATGTTACAGCGGCTTAATTGAGCGTGAGCGGGGGTCAAAGCGGTCGGAATGCCGCTGATTGCTACCGTCGCGTCGTTCAAGATGTCTGACCAGACCCTCGAAGCGCCCTCGGTCGAGGTCCCGGCGGCACCGCCGCTGGACCCTGCTCCGAAGCGAGATAGCCCCTGGCTGGACCGCCCGTGGGTCCAGTTCCTGCGCCGCAACTGGTGGATTCCCGCGGCGGCAGTGGTGCTGATCATCTCGCTCCTGGTCGTCCTGTGGGCGCGCTCGCGCCCGGGCTATGACCCCTACGGCTGGTTGGTGTGGGGCAAGCTGACCTTCAAGGGGGCCCTCGACACCAACGGCGCTCCGTCCTGGAAGCCGCTGGCCTACCTGTTCACCGTGCCGTTCTCGATCTTCGGCCACTACTCGCTGTGGCTGTGGATGGTGTTCTCGGTCGCGGTGTCGCTGAGTGGCCTGATCTTTGCCTGGCGCATCGCATTCCGGCTCACGGGCTCGGACCCCGCCCATCGGTACGCGTCCTACGTCGCCGGGTTGTTTGCCGCACTCGCCGTGTTCGGCATGCAGGACGTGGTCAGCCATTTGACATACGCGCACTACGTGCTGAGCGCCGAATCCGACACGATGATCGTCGCGCTTGTCCTGGCCGCGGTCGACTTCCACCTGACCGGGCACCACCGGGTGGCCTTCGTGATGTGGGTGCTGGCCTCGCTCGGCCGACCCGAGGTATGGCCATTCCTGGCCGGCGCGGTGCTGTTCTTGATCGCCCCACGACCCGGCGAGATCACCTACCGCGAGCCCCGCGTCGCTTCCCGCCTGCTCCGCGTGCCGTTGGAAGTACTCGGCTGGCTGCCCGCGCTGGTGACCAAGCTGTTCGACGACCGCGAGCGCGCGTGGGCCAAGCGGGCGTGGCTGTGGATCGGCGGGACCCTGCTGTTCCTGTTCTTCATGTGGTTCTTCATCCCCGGAATCAGCTCCAAGAGCTTCTTCACCGCCGGGAACATCGCCCACAACTCGCCCCGTATGGTCCATGGAAACAAGATCACCGGCACCATCTCTCGATTCCACGCCCTCGAGGCCAACACGGTGTGGGTGCTCGCCGGCCTGGCGGTCCTGGTGGCGGCATGGCGACGCTGGTGGACGATCCTCGCCCTCGCCGCCGGCGCGCTGCTCTGGCTGGTGATCGAGATCGCCTTCTCGATCAAGGGGTATCCGTCGGTCCCGCGCTACATGTTCGAGGCTGGCGCGATCGTGGCCGTGCTCGCCGGTGTGGCGGTGGGCCGCCTCATCCTCGAGGTGCCGCCGCTGATCGGCCGCGTGGTCCGCGATCTCGCGCCCAAGGCCAAGCCACGCGTGGTCGGCCAACTCGGAGGCTGGGGTGCGGCGATTGTCGTGGTCGCGCTCGCCGGCTCGATGTTCGGGGCCGCGCGCACCCAGATCCGGCACGAGCGGGTGGACCTGCGCCACGAGCGCGCTCGCGCCAAGTTGTTCAACAAGCTGAGCACCGTCGTCGACCGGCTCACTCCAGCCCGGATCCTGCGCTGCGGCCAGCCCAACATCCCCATCAGCTACCAGAGCGTGTTCGCGTGGTACATGGGGATCAACACCGGCGTGCTGTACGTCAACCCGAGCTACCTGAAGACCCATCCTCATCCCCTGGTCAGCTTCTACCCAACGACTTCCGGGGGATGGAAGGTGTTCCCGAGCCACATCCAGACCGCGGCTCAGGCCGCTCGCTGCCGCCATCTCAAGCTGACCCTTCGCTAAGGCCGTGCGCGGCTCTCTCGCCGGCGCGACGGGTGCGATCGGGCGGGAGCTGCTGCCCAAGCTGATCGCCTCCGGGCACGAGGTGGCGGCCATGTCCCGCGGGGCGGAGCGGACGGCCGGCGCTGATCCGGTGGTGTGCGACGCGCTCGACGCGCACCCGCCCAGGCGCGAGCGGCCCTGGCTGGCCTTCCTGCGCCGGCATTGGTGGATCCCCGCCGCGGTGGGGCTGCTGATCGTCTCGCTGCTGATCGTCCTGTGGGCCGGTCAGCGTCCCGGCTATGACCCGTACGGATGGCTGGTCTGGGGCAAGCTGACGCTCAAGGGCGCGCTCGACACCAACGGTGCGCCTTCCTGGAAGCCGCTGCCGTTCCTGTTCACAGTCCCGTTCTCGCTGTTCGGCTACTACTCGCTGTGGCTGTGGATGGTGTTCGCGGTGGCGGTGTCGCTGGCCGGGCTGATCTTCGCCTGGCGGATCGCCTTCCGGCTCACGAAGGCGGGGGCCCAGCACCGCTACGCGGCTCACACAGCCGGCCTGTTCGCGGCGCTGTTCGTGGCTGTGATGCAAGACGTGGTCGTCCACTCGAACTACACCCACTATGCCCTCGCCGCGGAATCGGACACCATGATCGTGACCCTGGTGCTGGCCGCGGTTGACTTGCACCTCATCGGCCGCGACCGCTGGGCGTTCTGGATGTGGTGGCTCGCCGGGCTGGGCCGCCCGGAGGTGTGGCCGTTTCTCGGCGCGGCCGGGATCTACCTGTGGCTCCGGGACCCGGCCTATCGCTGGTGGCTGTACGGCGCGCTGGCCGCGATCCTGTTCCTGTGGTTCGTGATCCCCGGGCTGTCCTCGAAGAGCTTCTTCACCGCCGGGAACATCGCCCACAACTCTCCGCGTGCCGTCAAAGGCAACAAGGTCACGGGCACCATCTCCCGCTACCACGCACTGCTGCCCAACACCGTTTGGGTGCTGGCGTCGCTGACGGTGGTGATGGCCGCCTGGCGGCGGTGGTGGAGGGTCCTGGCGGTGGCGGCCGTGGCGCTGGTCTGGCTGATCATCGAGATCGGCTTCTCGGTCAAGGGATATCCCTCGGTGCCGCGCTACATGTACGAGGGGGGCGCGATTGTGGCCGTGCTGGCCGCCGTGTTCATCGGTCGGCTGATCCTCGAGGCACCGCCGCTGATCTCCCGCGTGGTGCGGAACCTGGTGCCCAAGATCCGGCCCCGGCTGGCGACCCAGCTCGGCGGTTGGGGCGCCGCCATCGCCGTGGTGGCGATCGCGGGCTCGATGTTCGGAGCAGCCCGCACCCAGATCCGCTACGAGCGTCTGGATCTGCGTCACGAGCGGGCGCGGACCAAGTCGTA
>DASZGO010000301.1:0-3539 GCA_035938755.1 Solirubrobacteraceae bacterium
GTCGCGTAGAACCAGGCCTGGAGCGCGACCTCCCAGATCGGCGCTACGTCGCGGTAGCGGACATACAGCGCGGCCAACAGCATGCCGATGCCCGTGGCCATCACCACGAACGCGGCGACGATGGGGATCATCTCGAGCCACCTGACGGTGGGCGTCACGCCGTTGGCCAGCGCGAACACGAACACCGCGATGAAGTTCATGCCCAGGTTGAACGTGGCGGTCAGCGACACCGACAGGGGAACCACCAGTCGCGGGAAGCGGACCTTGCGCAGCAGCGACTCGCGCGCCACCAGGCAGCTCACACACCCTCCGGTGGCCTCACCCAGGTAGTTCCAGAGAACTATCCCGGTGAGCAGGTAGACCCCGTAGTGCGGTACGCCCTTGCCCAGGCTGACCACCTGGGTGAAGAACAGGTAGATGACGCCGAAGAACAGCAGCGGTCGCATCAACGACCAGATGTAGCCCAAGGCCGAGCCGAAGTAGCGCAGCTTGAACTCGGTCCGAGCCAGCGTCATCGTTAGCTCGACGAATCGGCGGAGGTCGCCGCCGATTGCCGACGGGCCGTATGTGCGCGCGGTATGCGTGCTCATGAGCGCTGAAGCTAGCGCGACATAATCGCCGCGTGCAGCTCCGATGGCTCACGACTGGCGACACGACCGACGGCCGGCGCGGACAGGTCGTGATCGCAATTCCCGCTTATGACGGCTACGAGCACTTCGTCGGCTGTCTGCGAAGTGTGCTCGAGCACACCCCTGTAGACGTGCCCATCCTGGTCTGCGACGACGCCAGTCCGGACCCGCGACTGCAGGAGCACGTCGGCCAGTTGGACGCGGCGGGCGGGAGCGACCACACGCTGTACTACCTGCGGCGCGACACCAACCTCGGCTTTCCCGCCAACGTCAACGGAGCGTTCGCCGCGGCCGCGCCGGCCGACGTGGTGGTGCTCAACTCAGATTGCGTGGTGGCGGAGGGGTGGATTGAGGGGCTGCGTGACGCGGCGTATTCGGACAGCCGCGTGGCCACCGCCACTGCCCTGACGGATCACGGCACGCTGGTCTCGGTCCCCGACCGAGGAACGCCTGGACGCCTTCCGCCCGGCTGGGACTTCCAGGCGGCCGCGGCCGCGGTGCGCGCCGGCTCGGCCCGGCTCCGGCCCCGCCTGCCTACGGCCATCGGCCACTGCATCTACGTCCGGCGCAGTGCGCTTGACCTGGTGGGGGACTTCGACCTGGCGTTCTCCCCCGGATATGGGGAGGAGGTCGACTTCTCGCAGCGCTGCATCCGTGCCGGCATGAGCCACGTGCTGGCCGACGAGATCTTGGTCCAGCACCACGGGGGCGGCAGCTTCAACCCAGACTCTCGGCGGGGTGAGATCCAGCTGGCGCATGAGCGAATGCTGGCCGCTCGTTACCCCTACTACCACCAGTGGATCCAAGACACTGAGGACGACGCCGGCGGACCGCTGGCCCGTGTGCTCGGCACGGCCCGCCGCGTCCTGAAGGGCCTTTCTGTGGTGATCGACGGCCGGATCCTCACTGGACCGACCGTGGGCAGCCAGGTCCAGGTGCTCGAGGTCATCTCGGCGCTGGCCCGGACCGGTCGAGCCAGGATCTCGGTGGTGATGCCCGACCGACCCAACCCGGATGCCCTCCGAACATTGCGCTCCCTCGACGGGCTGCGGCTGGTCAGCATGAAGGAAGCCGGGGCACCGACCGCCGAGCTGGCCGACGTTGTGCACCGGCCGTTTCAGATCAACGGGTACGAGGACCTGGCCTATCTCGGCTGCCTGGGTGAGCGGCTGATCATCACTCAACAGGACCTGATCTCGTTCCACAACCCGGGGTACTTCCGAAACCCTGAGAGCTGGCGGCACTACCGGCACCTGACCCGGCTCTCGCTGGCGGTGGCCGACCACGTGGTGTTCGTGTCCGAGCACGGGCGACGCGACGCCACCTCCGAGGAGCTTGTCGAGCCGCACCGAGCCAGCGTGGTGCACAACGGCGTCGATCACTCGGTAACCGATGGCCGGATCGGCGCGACAGCCCCCAGCGGCTCAGACAGGCTGCCGGGCGGCGCTCAGGTGATCCTGTGCCTCGGCACCGACTTCCGCCATAAGAACCGCGTGTTCGCCCTCAGGTTGCTCGAGGCGCTCCGGGCCGATCACGGGTGGCCGGGATATCTCGCGTTTGCCGGCGCCCCGGTGAAGGTCGGCTCCTCACGCCGGGAGGAGGCGGAGCTGCTGGCAGCTCACCCGGAGCTGGCCGGGGTGGTGATCGACTTCCGTGCGGTGAGCGAGGCCGAGAAGGTGTGGCTGTTCGAGCGAGCGGCGCTGGTGCTCTATCCAACGGTGCACGAGGGATTCGGGCTGGTGCCGTTCGAGGCCGCTCACCATGACCGGCCCTGCATGTGGGCGGCGGGGACCTCGCTGAGCGAGGTGCTCCCGGATGCCGAGGCCACGATCGTGGCATGGGATGCCCACGAGAGCGCGGTACGGGCGATCGAGCTGCTCACCGATCGCGACGCCCACGAGCGCAACCTGACTGCGGTACGGGCAGCTGGTGAGAACCTGACCTGGGATGTCGCCGCCGCCGGGCTGCTGGAGATCTACGAGCGGGCATGTGATGCTCCGATGGCTCCGGCTGCGGCGCTCGAGCGCGGCCATGGCCTGCTGAACGGCATGCTCGGCGACGACGCGCTACGCCTGGTCGGTCCTGAGGGCGCAATCCCCCCTGATCTCCAGCGCCCGCTGCTCGCTCTGGCCAACCATCCCCAGGTCGGCACGCCGGTGTTCGGCGCCATCCGGGCCGGATACCGCCTGGCCTACCGGGCGCGCCGCCGGTGGCGTCGACCGGGCGCGCAGCTTCGTCGCTAGGCGCGTTCGATCTCGAAGCGGTGGGGCAGGTCGGCCGCGCCGCCGCCAGACATGCTCGCCCACACCAGGACCGAGCTGATGTCCTCCCGCAGGTCATAGGCCTCGGCAGCCTCGCCACGCGGGGAGATGGAGGCTGTCAGCCGATACCGCCCGGGGGATAGCCAGTTGTCGAACTTCACGCTGACAAGCACGTGGTCTCCCGCGCGGAAGGCGCCGGCCGGACCGCCGCGCATGTAGTTGTTGGCGGCGAAGGCAACACGTCCCTGCTCGTCGCGCAGCGCGATGGCGAACAACGGATCCTGGACGTCGGTGTGAAAGCGGACGTCCATCCGCACGCAGCATTCCTCACCCTGCTCTGCGTTCACTTGGGTTGTCCCGTCCGCGCTCACAAACCACGCGTTCAGCAGCTCCGCCACCGGGGTTCGCCGAAGCGTGTCCGGCCCCCCCTCGAGCTGTGCCTCCTCCCGCACCCGCCGGAAGTTCAGCTCGTTGTAACGGCGCGCGATGAGCCCAGGGTCGCCGATGTCCACCAGCCGCCCGCGCTCCAGCAGCATCGCCCGATCGCAGAATCGCTGGACTGCCCCCATGTCGTGGGTCACGAATACGATCGTCTTGCCCGCGGCTTTGAGGCGGTTGAACTCGTCAAAGCACTTCTGCTGAAACGCGG
>DASZGO010000302.1:0-2869 GCA_035938755.1 Solirubrobacteraceae bacterium
AGCGGCGCGGCCGCCGGGTCGTCTACTCGTTGTACGACGCCCACGTGGCCGAGCTGATCGACCAGGCGGTCTGGCACGTCGAGCATCTGAGCGTCGGCGCACATGAGAGCGTTCCACGGCGCGCGACCGCATAGTCTCGGCGCAGAGCGGACGAAAACCACGCCATAGCAGGACGTTCGATACGCGCCCGGAGAGATTCGAACTCCCGACCTTCGGTTCCGTAGACCGACGCTCTATCCAGCTGAGCTACGGGCGCCTTGAGCGGCAAGTCTAGCCTCGGCGGCCCGATGGGCGAGGACCGTGCAGGCTCCCTCAAAGCTCAACCTTTGGGTAGTAGTTCTCGGCCCCGATCTTCCGGACATCGGTGAGCCAATCCGAGTCGTACTGCTCCGTCTGGTCCTGGAGGGGGTCGGCCAACGACCAGGCTTGGCGCTTGTATGTCCAGTTGTCCGGGGCCAGGCGATGGGCGTCGCGGAACCAGCGAACCGCCGCGTCAGGATTGCCAGTGCGGTGCAGGTGCTGACCGAGTTCAAACGCAGCCGCGGCCTCGGACTCCGAGGCGTCGCGCGGCCGCGATCGCTCGATCACCTCATCCGGAGAGAGTGCGTACTCGGAGTCGGATCCCTTTTCGACCCAATCCCGCAGGGCCGCCACATAGGCCTCGGGCTCGATTTGCATCTTCTGAGCCTCCCGCAGCTGCTCGACGGAGACTGCCGGCAGCTGGGCCATCAACTCGTCGCTGACCGGGCGCGGCCGCCAGGGGAACGCGGGCTCGGGCGGTCTTACCAACACGCCCTCCTCGTCCACCCACCAGCCGGTCGGGACGTTGACCACGCCGAGCAGCTCGTCCAGCAGGTGGCCCCGGTCGATCAGCGAGGGGTGTGCGGCCTTGGCCCGGTCGATCCACGGGCCGGCGGCCTCAGCCCCTCCGGTGTCGAGGGCGATGGTTACTACCTCGAGGCCGTGCGGATGTAGCTCCTCTCGCAGTTTCCGCCACCCGGGCAGATCGAAGCGGCACCCTCACCACGAGGCCCAGGCGACCATGAACACCTTGGTGCCGCGAAGCGAGCGCAGCGAGAAGTCGCGGCCCTGGCGGTCGGGCAGGACGATGTCTGGCAGCGCTGCGCTGTGCAACGCCCGCCCGCCGGATTCGGGGCCCAGCGCCCAAAGTCCGTGCTCCTCGTCGTGGACCAGGGCCATGCCCAACCGGCGCGCCATGTCACCCAGGTCGAAGGGCTTGGCCAGCGGCACGCACAGCTCGGCCCGGCAGGCGCCCTCCGGCTTGATCGTCCAGCCGGTGCGCTGCTCCAGGGTCTCCGGCGGTCGGTCGAGCTGGTTGACGATCATGGGCTGTCGAACCGGGCCACGGTGAACCCGACCAGTGTCGGCACATGCACGGCAAACACGACAAGCGACAGCGTAAGCACCACGAGCACCCCACCGCGCACGTGGTTCTGCAGGAACGCGTACTCGATCATCCCCGCGATCACCGCATAGGCCACGAACGCCCAGCGCGCCACCTGGAAGAACCGGCCCCAGGCGAAGAGCCGCGCGCGGGCCAGCCAGGCCAGGTTGAGGCCTAGCAGCAGCACCGACAGTGCGAGCAGCACGATCGCCGGGGTCAGCGGGACGTGCTGCGGTATGTGGGAAGACAGGTAGATCCCGCCGGCCACGATCAGAGCCAGCGATGCCATGGCCAGCTGGGTCACGGGCGGAAAGCGGTCCTCGGTCACGACGCGGCCAGCTTGGTCATGATCACCAGCGTGGCCACCTGCATCAGGCCCAGGATTCCCGCGCAGTAGATGAAGCGCTTCATCAGACCTTCGATCACCTCGGGTCGCGGCCGGCGCTTCTTGAGCTCGAACAGCACCGCGATATTGGCCGGTTCGAGTAGACCCAGGGCCAGCACGGCCATCACACCGACCACGATGAAGCTGGCCACAATCCAAACGTGCTGGGGATAGCTCGACAAGAGCGTGCCCATTTTGTTGGCGAGCTGCCAGCCCGAGGCCAGCGTCAGCGTCACCACCGTCGGCATCAGAATCACCATCTTGGGCATCAGCCGAGCGGTCATCTCCACGCGAGCCTGCGGCGACAGCCGGCCCAGGATCGGGCCGAGGATCAGCCCCAAGAACAGATCGACGATGGTCCAGGCGGCGCCGCCGGCCACGTGGAAGAACGTGAGCGGCCACAGCTTGTTCACGGCGATGGCCACGATCAGCAGGACCAGCAGCACACCGGAGATGGCCAGACCGACCGGGGAGATGATCCGAAATTCGGGTATCTCGAGCGGCGGATGCCCCACCTCGGCCGGTGGGGCCGCCTCGTGCGGGATCGCCACCCCAGTCATCGCCGCGATCCTACTTTCCGCTCCGGCGGTTTACCAGGCCTTATCTGAACGAGCGGAGGGGGCGGGATTCGAACCCGCGGTCCGGGGTCACCGGACTCCGGTTTTCAAGACCGGTGCATTCGACCACTCTGCCACCCCTCCAGGGGTCAGACGGGCCCGATGCTAGCTGCGTGGCTCAGCGGTGGGGAGTAGCGCTCAGAACGCCTCGCACAAGCTACGCAGCCCGGCTCTAAACTCCCCCTGTCCGGAGAGGTGGCCGAGTGGCTGAAGGCACTCGCCTGCTAAGCGAGTATGGGGATAACACTCCATCGAGGGTTCGAATCCCTCCCTCTCCGCTACGAACCGCTGCGGCTACGGCTTCTCCGCAGCGGGGATCCACACACCACCGTTCCGTGGCAGGCGCTGCCTCGGACGAAGAGCGCTTAGCCCCGGGGGTCAGCCATCCGGTGCCGCAGTGCTCAGCCAGCGCCGATCTACTGCGTGTGCAGGTTGCCCACCTGGATCGCGGTGATCACGCTG
>DASZGO010000303.1:0-10392 GCA_035938755.1 Solirubrobacteraceae bacterium
GCCGAGCGTCGCGGCTCCGCGAGCTGTTCCTTGACCGCCAGAGCGGCCAGCGCCGCCTCAGCGGCATGGCGGCCGGTGTCCCGCTTGGCGCCCCCGGTCACCCGCTCCAGGGCCTGCTCCAGCGTGTCCACGGTGAGCAGGCCGAAGCCGCAGGGCACCCCGGTCTCCAGCTGGATCTGCTCGATGCCATGAGCCGACTCCCGGCACACGTATTCGTAGTGGTCGGTCTCGCCGCGGATCACCGCCCCAAGGCAGACCACGGCAGCGAACCGCCCGGACCGGGCGGCGTAGGCCGCGATCAGCGGCAGCTCGAACGCGCCGGGCACGGTGAAGTGCTCGATCTCGGTGATCCCGGCCTCGGTCAGCGCCGCCTGAGCGCCGGCCTCTAGCTTGTCGGCCAGTTCGGGATAGAAGCGAGCGACGCACAGCGCCACGGCGCGGTCGCTCATTCGCCGGGCTGCTCCCGGTGCCGGTCAGCCTCAGTTTCGGCCTGCAGCATCTCCTCGTCCAACGCCAGGCCCTGGTGGTGCAGCGTGTGGCCCAGACGCTCACGCTTGGCTCGCAGGTATGCCTCGTTGTGGGGGTTGGGCACGTGCTGGATGGGAATCTGGTCAGTTACCGACAGCCCATAGCCGGCCATGCCGGAGATCTTCTTGGGGTTGTTGGTGAGGATCCGGATCGAGCTCAGGCCCAGGTCGACAAGGATCTGCGCCCCGATCCCGTAGTCGCGTAGATCTGCGGGCAGTCCCAACCGCAGGTTGGCGTCCACCGTGTCGAGGCCCTCCTCCTGCAGCTTGTAGGCGCGCAGCTTGTTCAGCAGACCAATCCCGCGCCCCTCCTGGGAGAGGTAGAGCAACACGCCGCGGCCTTCACGCTCGATCATGGCCAGCGCTGACTCGAGCTGCTCGCCGCAGTCGCACCGCAGCGAGTGGAACACGTCGCCGGTCAGGCACTCGGAGTGCACCCGCACCAGGACGTCCTGGGTCCCGGCCACCTCACCCTTGACCAGCGCCACGTGGTGCTTGTTGTCGATCAGCGAGCGATAGCCCACGGCCACAAAGTCGCCGAACCCGGTCGGCAGCTTGGTCGAGACCACTCGCTCGATCAGCTTCTCTTTGCGCCGCCGGTACGCCACCAGATCGGCCACCGTGATCATCTTCAGACCGTGGCGTTGGCAGTAGGCGTCCAGGTCTGGCACCCGGGCCATCGAGCCGTCGTCGTTCATCACCTCGCAGATCACGCCGGCGGGGATCAGCCCAGCCAGCCGGGCCAGGTCGACCGCAGCCTCGGTCTGGCCCACGCGCTCCAGCACGCCGCCGTCCCGCGCCTTGAGCGGGAACACATGTCCGGGCTGCACGAGCTCCCGGGGGCTCGTGCTCGGATCGATGGCCACCTGGATGGTCCGCGCCCGATCGGCGGCCGATATTCCGGTGCTCACACCCGAGCGGGCCTCGATCGAAACCGTGAACGCGGTCTCGAACGCGGACTCGTTCTTGGCCGCCATCAGGTCCAGGCCCAGCTCGTCGCACCGCTGTGCCGTGAGGGCCAGGCAGATGAGACCCCGCCCCTCCTTGGCCATGAAGTTGATGGCCTCCGGGGTGACGAACTGAGCCGCCATGGTCAGGTCGCCCTCGTTCTCCCGGTTCTCGTCGTCTACGACCACCACCATCTTGCCCTGGCGGATGTCGTCGATCGCCTCTTCGATGGTGGCGAAGCTCGCTCCAGTTCGTGTGCTCATCGCGCCACCAGCTTTTCCACGTACTTGGCCAGCATGTCCACCTCCAGATTGACTCTCGTACCGGCCTCGGCGGTGCCGAGCGTTGTCCGTTCCAAGGTCTCAGGGATCAACGACACCGTAAATGATCGTTCGTCCAGGTCGGCGACGGTCAGCGAGACGCCGTCCACCGCGATCGAGCCTTTCGCCACCACGTAGCGGAGCAGCTCCGGCGCGGTCTCGATGCGCAGCCGCCGGGCAAACCCGTCCGGCTGAGACTCGGCCACCCGCCCCACTCCATCTACGTGGCCTTGCACGATATGCCCGCCCAGCCGGTCGCTGGGCCGCAGCGGCAGCTCGAGGTTGACCGGCGACCGGGCCTCCAGGTCTCCCAGCGAGGTCCCGAGCAGCGTCGCGTTCATGGCGTCAGCCGCAAACCGGTCCCCATCCACCGCGGCCGCGGTGAGACACACACCGTTCACGGCCACCGAGTCGCCGTCACGCAACTCCCCGGCCAGTCGAGTCCGCACGATCAGCCGGGCGCCCTCAGGCGACCGCTCGACCTCGGCCAGCTCCCCCAGGTCCTCCACCAGACCGGTGAACATCACCACTGCCTCAGCATCGCGCTGATCAGCAGGTCCTCCCCCACCCGCTCGCAGTCCAGGGTCAACGCCCGGGCGGCATCGGAGATGGCATCCGCGCCCTCGCCCTCGACCAGATCGCGCGCCTTGCGGCCCCCCAGCACCAGCGGAGCCAGGAACAAGCGGATCTCGTCCACCTCGCCGGCGTCCAGGAACGCGCCGGCCAGGTGGGGACCACCTTCCAGAAGGATCGAGCCCACGCCGGCCGCACCCAGCTGCTCTAGGGCGGAGCGCACGCGGGCGGACTCATTCTCGCCCGCCGCCACCACCACGTCCACGCCGTGGGCGCTGAACGCGTCAGTGGCCGTGCGCTGGGCGGCCCGGGACACCACCACGGTCAAAGGCCGCTGGCGCGCGTGTTCGACCAGTACCGAGTCCAGGGGCAGCCGGGCCAGCGAGTCAAACACGATGCTCCGCGGCTGCCGAGCAACGGGGTGGGCGGGATCCGAGACACGGGCCGTGAGCTGGGGATCGTCCGTCAGCGCGGTGCCGATGCCGACCGCCACCGCATCGGCTTCGGCCCGCCAGCGGTGGGCCAGGGCCCGGCTTGGCTCGCCGGAGATCCACTTCGAGTCTCCGGTCCGCGTCGCCACCTTGCCGTCCAGGCTCACCGCCGACT
Source organism: Solirubrobacteraceae bacterium (assembly GCA_035938755.1). Taxonomy (GTDB): domain Bacteria; phylum Actinomycetota; class Thermoleophilia; order Solirubrobacterales; family Solirubrobacteraceae; genus Palsa-465. Next base: position 2,975 of record DASZGO010000303.1, read on the forward strand.
TGAACAGCACCCACGGCCGTCTCGTGCGGGCGTGTTTGCGAAACGGCTGGTTCTGGAGCCGGGCCCGCTCGGACAGCTCGCCGTCGGCCAGGACGACCTCGACGCCCTCGTCGCGCAGGATGCCGAGACCCCGGCCGGAAGCATGGAGGCTCGGATCGTCCGAGGCCACCACCACGCGGCCTATCCCGGCTGTGAGGATGGCCTCGGTGCACGGCGGCGTGCGGCCGTGGTGACAGCAGGGCTCGAGCGACACGTACAGCGTGGTCCCGGCCAGGTCTGTGGTGCCCGCCGCGCGGATCGCCTCGACCTCGGCGTGGGCGGCGCCGAGGGCCCGGTGGAAGCCCTCCCCGATGGTCTCGGCGTCCCGGCCGATGACCGCGCCGACCAGCGGGTTGGGACTGACCCGGCCTCGTCCGCCCTCGGCCAGCTCGACCGCACGCGACAGGTGGGGAAGGTCAATTTGGGCGTTTAACCCCATGAATTGAGGATACGACGGCCAAAGGGGATCGGCCGGACGCCGATCCGTGGTAGCTGCGGCGCGATGCTGATCCGCGGGGACTGCGGCGCGAGCGAAGCGGCTAAATCAGGCGAGCGCCCGAACGGACGTGGTTACCCGCTACGCGCGCCCGCAGCGCCCGCCGGTCAGGCGGTACACGCTGAGCTCAGGGCCGGGCCGTCCATACTGGCGCGGGTAGTAGTCGATCGACCAGTCGAAGCTGAACGGGACGGGGTGCGCGCCGGAGCTGAACGGGCTGACGTGGTACATGAGCCGCGCTCGGCGAGCCAGCAGGTCGTAGTAGGAGATGGCGGCCGGCACCGCGTCGGGCTGGGAGAACGCCCGGCCGGCCTGGAGCGACCCGACCACCAGCCAGCAGTAGTCGCTGTTGACGTAGTCGTTCAGCAGCGCCGGATACAGGTTGCGCTCGTACTCGTCCACGAACATGAACCGCAGCTGGCCGGCCGGCAGGAAGTTGCCCTTCTGGTCCAGCCGGCTCAACCAGGTGGGGAATCGCCACCAACGCTCGCCGGTGCGCGTCCAGGGCAGCGAGCGGCCGATGTCGCTGGCCCAGTTGTCGGGCACCATCGGCTCGATCACCACCCGGGCGCCCGCCGGCACGTGACCCACCATCCAGTTGCGGGCGGCGTTGCGCGTATCGGGCCGCGAGAGCACGGCGTCGTTGTGGATGTCGGCCACCACGCTCGGACCCAGCATCACCACTCCCGTGAGCGCCACCAGCACCGGCACCTGCCAGCGACGCCTACGGCCAGCCCGCGGCTCCAGAAAACGCGCCAGCCAGCGCACCAGCTCGAGCGCGCCGTAGGCGGCCAGCACGGCCACGATGGGAAAGATCGGCATGAGCCAGCGCCCGAAGAACCGCTGCTGGTCGCCCATGAAGATGATGAACACGATCGGGGCGGGCAGCAGCACCAGGGCCAGCGCCAGTCGCCGCCGCAACAGGATCAGCCCCGCGCCGGCCACCGCGGCCAGCGTGGGCACCCAGCCCAGTCCCCAGGTGAACGTCCACAGGTAGTACGTCGTGCCGCTCCCGGGGCGCAACCCGAGCTTCACCGGATCTCCGCCGCCGGCGGCCAGCGATGCCTGCGAGGACACCCCGGACAGGAACGACGAGGTATCCAGCACGGCGAAGGGGTTGGCCACAAAGAAGGCCACGACGGCGAGGAGGACGCCCAGGGCGAGCCGCGGCGCGGCGCGTCTCAGGCCGTCTCCGGCCGCGTCACACAGGAACGCCGAGGCGAGGCAGGCCAGCATGATCGCGCCGGTGTACTTGGTGGCTGCGGCCAGCCCGATCCCCACTCCGGCGATCGCGTAATCACGGTTTCGGCCTTTCCGCAGCACCCCGGCGATCCCGAACAGCGACAGGGCCACCGGAGCGAGCGTGGGGACGTCGTTCAGCGCCAGGTGGCTGTAGAACACGGGCAGGAACCCGAATCCCAGGATGGCGGCGGCCAGCAGGCCGCCGGCGCGGCCGATCAGCCGGGCTCCGGCCAAGTAGGTGAGCAGAACCGCTCCGGTCCCGAGCAGCGCGGCCATCAGCCGAGCCACCAGGAACACTGCCGTGGGGTCCGTGGTGTAGGCGTGGCGCACCGCGTCCGCGCTGCCGAACCAGACCTCGAACACCAGGTACAGCAGGTAGGAGTAGGCCGGGGGGTTGAGGAAGTAATGCGGGTTGAGATCGTGCGAGAAGAAGTCCACCGCCCGCGGCACAAAGTGGACCGCCTCGTCTGCGTTGTAGCTGTAAGGCAGGCCCTGTTTGATCCCCCACACCCGCAGCAGGAAGCTCGCGATGAGCAGCCCGGCCACCGCCGGGCGGTACACGCTTCGAGCGGCCGGCCGGGCGCGAGCGGCCCGGCTACGCCGGTGCCGGAAGCCCCGCCGGCCGTCGAGCCCGGCCAGCGCCGGCTCTAGGTCGGTTGCGATCGCCGTGCTCATTCGCCCCCGAGTATCCCGCTACCGTGTTGTCATGAGCGTCGCGCCGGGCGGACCGTGCCTGCAGGCAGCCGCGCTCCGCCTCGCCGGGGCCAGAGTCCGATGAAGCTGATCATCCAGATCCCCTGTTTCAACGAGGAGGCACAGCTGGCGGGCACGTTGAGCGCGCTCCCGCGGGCCGTGCCGGGCTTCCGCGTCGTGGAATGGCTGATCATCGACGACGGCTCCACCGACCGAACGATCGAGGTGGCGCGGGAGCATGGCGTCGATCACATCGTCCGGCTGACCAATCACAAGGGACTGGCCGCCGCTTTCCAGGCCGGGATCGACGCGGGTCTGAAGCTGGGGGCGGATGTCATCGTCAACACCGACGCCGACAACCAGTACGAGGGGGCAGACGTACCGAAGCTCGTCGCCCCGATCGTCCGCGGAGAGGCCGACATGGTGGTCGGCGACCGCCAGATTGACCAGATCGAGCACTTCTCCGGCCCCAAGAAGGCGCTGCAGCGCCTCGGCTCCTGGGTCGTACGCCAGGCGTCGTCCACGCACATACCTGACACCACGTCCGGGTTCCGCGCCTACAACCGAGAGGCGGCGCTCCAGGTCCAGGCGGTGTCGAAGTTCACCTACACACTGGAGACGATCATCCAGGCCGGAAAGCTGCTGGTGGCGGTGGAGCACGTCCCGGTCCGCACCAACCCCAAGACCCGCGAGTCCCGGTTGTTCCCCTCCAGCGCGGCCTACGTGCGGCGCAACGCCCTGTCGATCTTCCGGATCTACTCGCAGTACCAGCCGCTCAAGGTGTTCTGGGGGGGCGCCCTGATCATGGGCACGGCGGCTCTGGCGCTGTTCATCCGGTTCCTGGTGATCTTCATCGAGAGCCCCCACGCGGCGGCGCGAGGCCACATCCAGTCCCTGATCGGGGGGGCGGTCCTGTTCATCGGCGCCATGCTGCTCGGCTCGCTGGGGGTGATCGGAGACCTGCTCGACGCCCAGCGCATGATCTCCCAGCGAACGTTCGAGCGGGTCCGGCGGATCGAGCTCCAGCTCGGGGTCGAGCCCTCGCACTACGAGCCGGGCACCGGGCCTGGCGGGCACACGTCTCGGCCTGAGGGGGAAGAGCCCGACCGCGAGGCCCTGGGGGTATGAGCTCCGCGCGGTCGGGGGTTGCGGTCCCGACCGGCAACACGTTCGACAAGTACGGGTCGGGGAATCCGATCCATCGCCGGCTCATGGCCGCGTTCGAGCGCGACCTGGACGCGCTGCTCATCCTGGCCGCACCCCGTTCGGTGCTCGACGTGGGCTGCGGCGAGGGGGTGTTGACCGAGCGCTGGGCCCGCGCCCTGGCGCCGCGCCCGGTTACGGGCATCGACCTGCCCGACCCCAAGCTTCAGGCCCACTGGCAGACCCGCGCTGAACCCAACCTGGAGTTCTGCTCCGGCCGGGCCCAGAGCCTGCCCTTCGGCGATGACGAGGTCGATCTGGTGGCCGCGATCGAGACGCTCGAGCATGTCGAGGAGCCTCAGCCGGCGCTGGCCGAGATGGCCCGCGTGGCGCAACGGCATCTGCTGGTCTCGGTGCCCCGCGAACCGCTGTGGCGCGCGCTGAACCTGGCTCGCGGCGCCTACGTGTCTCACCTGGGCGACACCCCGGGCCACCTCAACCACTGGTCGCGGCGGAGCTTCGTCCGCCTGCTGTCGCGGTACGGAGACCTCACCGAGGTCCGGACGCCGCTGCCCTGGACCATGGCCCTGGTGCGAGTGTCTTGACGACGGCCCGACAGTCGCCGGCCAGGCAGTCGCCGGCCGCTGAATCGCCGGACGATCCGCCCAAAGCCGGCTCGTACGCCGCCAGCGCGCGGATCCTGTCGATCGGGATCGCGTCCACCGGGGTGTTCACGTTCCTGTATCTGGCATTCGCCAGCCACGTCCTGGATCCCGCCTCCTACAGCCGGATCTCGCTCTGCTGGGCCGTCATGTTCGTGATCCTGTCCGTGATCTACCGGCCGATCGAGCAGCTGCTCTCACGCACCATCGCCGACCGCCGGGCCCGGGGTCTGCCCGGGCACTCACTGCGGGTTCCCGCGCTGATCCAGGGGGCGTTTGCCGTGGCCTTCCTGATCGCCGCGCTGGCCCTGCGGCACGACATCGAGCAGGGGATGTTCGACGGCTCGAGCGCGCTCTACTGGATTCTGATCGTGGGGGTGCTGGCGTATGCGGCGAGCTATTTCGCCCGCGGCTGGCTGGCCGGACACGAACGGTTTGACCTGTACGGCGGACTGGTGTTCCTGGAGTCCACGTCCCGGTTCCTGTTCGCGCTGGCCGTCGCGGTGGGAATCGGCTCCGGGCAGGACGTCGTCGGCCTGGGCATGGCCGTTGCCCCGTTCGTCTCGCTGTCGGTGATCCCGTTTGCCTTCTCGCGGGTCCGGACCCGAGCGCCGGCGGAGATCGAGGTGGCCGACGCCGCCCGCGAAGGACCGGTCCACGGTCAGCTGGAGGAGGCCGCCACCGATCTCAGCCTGCGCCACGGTGCCCGGTTCGCCGTGTCAGTGGTGGGGATTATGTTCGCCGAGCAGACGCTGATGAACGGGGGCGTGCTGATCGTGGCCGCCAAGGCCTCGGGAGGCGCCGCCCTGACCGCGGGCATCACCGGGTTCGTGTTCAACGTGCTGCTGATCGTCCGCGCGCCGCTGCAGCTGTTTCAGGCCATCCAGACCTCGATCCTGCCCCACCTGGCCGGGCTCGAGGCGCGGGAGAATCCGGCCGAGTTCCACCGGGCGATCCGGATCACCGTGCTGGCGATCGCCGGCTTTGCCGGTGTGGTGGCATTGGGCCTGCTGGCCGTGGGTCCGCCGGTCATGAAGGCGCTGCTCGGCGACAAGGGCTTTCACTACGGGCGCCTGGGCCTGGCGGTGGTCGGTCTGGGGATGGGCCTGCACCTGGTGGCGGGCACGTTCAACCAGGCGGCGCTGGCCCGGGGGCGCTCGGTGGTGGCCGCGCTGGCCTGGCTGGCCGCGGCCGGCCTGTTCGTGGGCCTGATGCTCGCGCCCACGTTCGCCAACCAGGTCCGGCGAGTTGAGCTCTCCTACTTCGTGGCCACGCTGTGCCTATGCGTCCTGCTGTGGCTGATCTACCGCCTGGGCGCCCGTCAGCCCGCCCCGGCCCGCTGGGCGAGCTCGACGTAGGCAGCCGCCGGGTCGGCCGAGCCGAACACGCCCGAGCCGGACACGAACAGGTTGGCCCCGGCGCGGGCCGCGGGCTCCGCCGTGTCCCGGTGGATCCCCCCGTCCACTTCCAGCGCCACCCGGTCGGGTAGGGCCGAGCGCATCCGGGCCAGCTTGTCCAGCGCGGCGGGAATGAACTCCTGCCCACCCCAGCCCGGGTTGACGCTCATGCAGAGAGCCAAGTCGAGTGGGTCGTCGGCCACCTCGGCCAGGATCGCCGCCGGCGTGGCCGGGCACACCGCCGCGCCGGCGCTGCAGCCGGCCTCGTGGATCAGCTGCAAGGCCCGGTGCAGGTGGGCTGTGGCCTCCACGTGCACGGTGATGTTGTCCGCTCCGGCCTCGGCGAACGCCGCGATCTGCCGCTCGGGGTGCGCGATCATCAGGTGGCAGTCGAGAATGCCCCCGGCCGCATGCACCCGATCGGCCAGTGCCGAGACGACCAGCGGCCCCATGGTGATGGGGGGAACGAACTCGCCGTCCATCACGTCCACGTGGATGACCCGGGCACCCGCGGCCATCACTTCCTCGACCTGGGAACCCAGGCGGGCGAAGTCGGCGGAGAGGATCGAGGGGGCGACGCGGTTCTGGCGAATGACGCTGGCGCCGTCGCTCAAGCCGCTCAGACCGCTTTCAGCATGCTGCCCTGACAGTGGTTGCAGGCCAGCACAGCGGTGCTGGACATCCGGACGATCGTCGAGTGCTCACCACAGTTGGGGCACACCGACACCAGCTCGAAGCGGTGCAGGCAGTTCACGCAGCGGTAGCGGCCCGGCACCGCCGTGGGCCTCAGCCACGGCTCCCCACAAGCCGGACACTCTGGCCCCAGATTGACAGGGGACTGGCTCACCGCGCCTTAGCTTAGTGCGATTCGCGGCGGAGCCGGGCGATGAAGAATCCGTCGGCTCCGTCGCGGTGGGGCAGCAGCTGGAACTGCTCCTCCAACCTAAACCCCGGCTGCTCGTGGATGAACCGTTCCATCTGGTCCTCTCCCTCGGACCGAGCGATCGTGCACACCGACCAGGTGAGGGTCCCCCCGGGCTTGGTGGCGCGGCCCGCCGCAGCCAGAATGGCCTGCTGCTGGAGGCCCAGTTCGGCGATCGCACACCGGCGCGCCGGGCTCACCTGCGATGACCGCGCAGCCAAGCCTCGCCGCTCATCGCCTGGCGTCCCGGCGGTTTTACCTCCAGCAGCGCCAGGGCACCTTCGCCGCACACCAGCACAGGGCAGCGGTCGACGACGTCGATCGTCCCGGGACGGCCGCTCCCGCCCGGGCCCGCCCGGGCCGCCAGGACGCCAAGCTCGGAGCCGTCGTCGAGCCGGACCTGGGCCCCGATGTGCGGGGACAGTGCCCGGACCTGCCGCTCGAGCTCGGTGGCCGGCCGCGCGGGGTCCAGCCCGCGGTCCGCAGGCGTGATCTTCTCGGCGTAGGTGACCCCCTCCTCGGGCTGCTCCACCGGCTCGGGCAGGTCGTCGAGCACCCTGACCAGCAGCGCGCCGCTCAGCTCCTGCAGCCGGTCGGCCAGCGTGCCGTAGCTGTCCTGGGGCCGGATCTCCTCCCCTTCCTGGGCGTAAACTGGGCCGCTGTCCAACCCGGCAGTGACGCCCATGATTGTCACGCCCGTGACCTCGTCACCGGCCATGATGGCCCGCTCGATCGGGGCGGCGCCGCGCCAGCGGGGCAGGAGCGACGGATGCACGTTCAGCATCCGGTAGTCGGACAGCAGCGGCTCCTTGATCAACCCGCCG
>DASZGO010000304.1:0-4762 GCA_035938755.1 Solirubrobacteraceae bacterium
GCCTGGCGGGCCAGAGCAGACAGATCGGATGCTTCGAACGCGTGGATGTCCACCAGCCGCTCGAGGCGGTGATCCTCCTCGCTGTGGTCAAGGCCGCCGTTCGCCTCCGGGGCCGGAGCAGCCCGCATCAGCGTGCGCCACAGCGGCGCGATCAAGGCGGCTCCGCGCTTGGGGATCGAGGCCAGCCGATCGCCGGTGCGCGACGGCTCGCCCGCGAACACGATGCGCCCGCCCGGACGCAGCACGCGATAAAACTCGGCGAACGCGGCTTCCACGTCCGGCAGGTGATGGAGGACCGCGTGGCCCAGCACCAAGTCGAACGTCTGGTCGGGAAACGGCAGCGACTCGGCGTCAGCTCGCGCGGCCCGAACCGGCAGGCCCAGGCGGTCGGCGTTGGCGGACAGCGTCCGGATCATCCCGGGCGAGATGTCAGTGCACGTGATGTGGTTGACCACGCCCGCCTGGAGCAGGTTGAGGCTGAAGTAACCGGTCCCGGCGCCGATCTCGAGCGAGCGCTCATAGCCCCGATCGAGCTCCCGGCCGAGCAGCTTGCGCAGCTTGCCCAGCACCTGGGCCTGGCCGACCTCGCCGAAGTCGATTCCCCACTTCGAGTCGTAGCTGGTTGCCGCTACGTCGTGGTAGCGAGTGTTCACGTCGCGGATCTCATCCGCGGTCCTGGCTGCCTCCATGAGCGTGGCGCAGATTACCCTCTCGGCGAGCGATGAACGCCTACCTACAGCAAGATCAGCCACCTGGCGTACCGCCGCTGGAGTTGACCGGCGAGCGCACTCTGCCTGACATTCCGGAGGAGAACTACTGGTACCGGCGCCACCTGGCGGTGTACGAGTGGATCGGGGCCCGGGTGGCCGGGCGGCGGGTGCTGGACATGGCCTGCGGCGAGGGCTATGGCTCCGAGGTGCTTTCGCGCTCGGCGGCGTCGGTGGTGGGCGTGGACGCCAATCCCGAGGCCCACGAGCACGCGCGCGTGCGCTACCAGCGTGAGAACCTGCGGTTCGACCGTGGGGTGGTCGAGACCTACGGCCAGCCTCAGAGCCTGGATGCACTGGTGTTCCTCCAGACGATCGAGCACGTTCAGGACCCGCAGGCCGTCTTGGAGCACTTCCGAGCGCTGCTGGCGCCCGGCGGGGTGGCGTACGTCTCGACCCCCAACCTGCTGACCCTGGCCGGGCCGGACCGCGAGAAGTCGGATAACCCCTGGCACGTCCGCGAGTACCGGGCTCACGAGTTCGATCAGCTGTGCCGCTCGGTGTTCGCTGAGGTTGACCTACTGGGGCTGTTCCACGCCCGCAAGCTGCGCCTGCACGGCTGGGCGTTGCAGCTCGGGTGGGACCGGGTGCACGCGGCCCTCGGTCTCACCAAGCCGTTCTACGACCGCTTCACCCCGGCCATCTCGGCCCGGGACTTCGCCCTGGGAGCCGGGAGCCTCGACCGGGCGCTCGACTTCCTGGCTGTGTGCCGCGGCTGAGCGGCCCCGGAGCTGGTGCTACTGATGACTGGGTGGCGGTCCCTGGAAACTGACGGCCCACGAGCTCCCGGCGTTGAGGCAGTCCACGCTCCCGGCCGCCCAAACACACTGAAACGGCACCTGTCCGCTGGTCGGGTCGGTGACGGTCAGGCTGCGGGTGCGCGTGGTGTAGTACGCGCGGACGATCGCCTTGGCCAGCGGGCAGGTGACGTGCACCGTGGTGATGTAGGGGCACGCGAAACGTGCGTACACCGCCGGAACCCCGGCCTGGAGTCCATGGGTCACGCCGTCGGGCAGTCCAGCCTGGGCGGGCGACAGGATGGGGCTGGTGTGACTGCTGGAGCTGGTGCCGCAACCGGCCGCCAGCACCACGACGGCGGCGGCGAGCGCGGCGGTGGGGCACACTGGGCGGCGAGGCATCGGGCTCGAGTCTCTTGCCTTGGCCTGTCCAATGCAAGATTCCGCTTTCTCATCTCAGGTCCCCCGACGGGACCAGGCCCCGGGGCGAGCTGGCCGGTTTCAGCTCCTCGAAGCGCAGCGCTGTGCCGCTGTGATCTAACGTGTCGAGGTGATGATTCGTCCAATTGTGATGCCGACGATTGCCGTCTTTGCGGTGGCCGTGACGGCGTGCGGGTCGGCCAGCTCGACGAGCAACACGGCCGGCCAGAGACCGACCGTGTCGCCCGCTATCGCGTCCATTCCGCTTGAGCCGGCTGGGTTGACCCCGGTGCAGTCGCCTGCCTATCGCAACTATGCGGCGCGGTTTGTCGAAGCGCGGCAGCACCTGAGCCCCGCGGCCGCTCGAGAGTTCGCGGCCTGTGATACGCACAAGATCGCGGCTGCGGGCTACGCGACTGTGGGTGCCGCGGATAGGGCGAAACCCAAGGACCCTGAGAAGTTCAAGCGGATCGGCCAGGAGTGCGGGCTCTCGACGCCCTGACCTGGGCCGTGACCTGACTCAAGGCCCTGCGCAGCCCCTCCTCATCGCTCAGACCAAGCCGCCCTAGGCGGCCTGGCGCCCTGGCCCTCGTCCTGCACACCCACATGCCCTACGTGGAGGGCTTTGGCACCTGGCCGTTCGGCGAAGAGTGGCTGTGGGAGGCGATTGCCACCTCGTACCTGCCGTTGCTCGAGGTACTGGAGCCCTCCCGCCCGGCGCCGCTCACGCTGTCGCTGACCCCGGTGTTGTGCGATCAGCTGGAGGCGCCGGGGGCGATCGAGCGCTGCCTGGCGTTTCTGCGTGAGGTGCGACCGGAGTCACACCGGCTGGACATCGAGGAGCTGAGCCGCACCGGCGCGCCCGAGCTGGTGGCCGAGCTCGATCGCTCGGCCGCGGAATACGAGGCCGCGGCCGAGCGGCTGGCCGAGCTGCCGGCTGGCCTGCTCGGCGCGCTGGGCGAGCACGCGGCCTGGACCTCCGCCGCGACCCATGCCCTGCTCCCGCTGCTGGCCAGCGACACCGGCGTTGATCTCCAGGTGGAAACGGGCATCGGCTCTCACCGCCGCCGGTTCGGCGACTGGCAGGGCGGCTTCTGGCTGCCCGAGTGCGCGTACGCGCCGTGGCTGGATGACCGCCTGGAGGAGGCGGGGGTCCGGCACAGCTGCGTCGAGCTGACCGCCCAACTCGGGCTCGGCGATTCACGTCACCTGGCCGCCGTGGCCACAGAGGCCGGCCCCGTCCTGTGGCCGATCGACCGCCAGACCATGTCGCTGGTGTGGAGCCACGACGGCTATCCGGCGGCCGGCGCCTACCGCAGCTACCACGCGCTCACGCCCCGCCACCACCGGGTCTGGAGCAATATGGGGGAGCCGTACGACCACGCCGCGGCCCGGCAGTTGGCCGCCGAGCACGCGGCCGACTTCGTGGCCCGGGTCAAGCAGCGCGTCCAGGGCGGCGGCGTGTGCGTGTGCGCCCTGGACACCGAGCTGCTGGGTCACTGGTGGTATGAGGGGGTGGCCTGGCTGAGCGGCGTGATCGAGGAGAGCGCGCGGCAGGGTCTGCCCCTGACGTCGCTGGACGACGCGCTGGAGCGCCACGACCCGGTGCCGGCCGCCGTGGAGCTCGGCGTGAGCACGTGGGGCGAGGGAGGCGACCTGCGGACCTGGAGCGGGCCTGACGTGGCCGACCTGGCCTGGGAGGCGCGCACGGCCGAGCTGCGCCTGCTCAACCAGCCTGACTCCGCGAGCCCCCGCGCGCTGCGTGAGCTCCTGGCCCTTCAGTCGAGCGACTGGGCGTTCCTGGTCACCCGTCAGCTGGCCGGTGAGTATCCGCGGGAGCGGGCGCAGGGGCATGCCGAGGCGCTGGCGCGGGCGCTCGCCGACGGAGATCGGGACGAGCGCCTGCGTAACCTGGCGCCCGAGCTGGTGGGCTGGACGGGCTGAGCGCTATTGCGTCGGGGTGTTGCCCGGCGTCTGGGGGCTGCCGCTGGCCGCCACGACGGTGATCGACCCCGAAGCGCTGTGGCCCGACGAATCGCTCACACTCACCGTGTAGTCACCGGTGAGTGAGCCGCCGGCGTTGGGGAACGTGTAGCTGACGTTGCCCTGGGAGTCCGTGGTCGCGCTGCGCCCCGGGTCGTCGCCCCCGTCTGGCCGGTGGACGTTGATGGTCACCGAGCTATTGGGTGCGAAGCCCGACCCGCTCAGCGTCACCGTGCCTCCCGCGGTGACGGGGTTGGGCGAAAGCGAAACCGACGCGGGGCCCGACGGTGCCGGCGTACCCGACCCACCGCCTGACGGCGCCGGGTTAGACGGGTTGGGCGTCGGCGTGGGGGCGGGCGTGCTCGGCGTGCCCGAGCCCTGCTGGAACGGCCCGTCGGTGCCCGTCTCGCCCGGGGTGCGGGCGAACGTCTTACCGGTATCCGGGTCGTACAGGATGTACTGGTTGATGATCGTGGTCGACTGCTGGATGATCGTGATGTTGGTGGTGCTGAACCCGCTCCAGGTCGGCCCGGTGTAGGCGGGCGATGCCAGCAGCGTCGGGGCTGTCAGCGGGTTGCCGCAGTAGCACTTGACCACCGGCTCGCCGTACTGATCGACCAGCACCGCAGTGCCGGCTTCGAGCACGGCTTGGAACCCGTTGGCCTGACCGCTGACGTAGCCGTGGTTGGTCACCCGCGTGTCGGTGCGCAGCAGCACGTTGGTCAACTTCGACACGTAGGTCGAGATCATGCTGGTGTTGATGCCCAGGGTGGCTGCCCACGCGGTGGCCTTGGCCGGGTTCTGCTGGAGGTAGGCCACCATCTGCTTGGCGTCGCAGCTCGAGATGTTCCGCGT
>DASZGO010000305.1:0-7674 GCA_035938755.1 Solirubrobacteraceae bacterium
TCCGGCCGGCTTGCTCGAAGCCTGGAGCAGCAGCACCGGCTCGGCGATGGCCACCGCCCCGACGGCCACCAGGAACCACGTGCGCTTGAGCGCCAGCATGTACTGGATGGCCAGGTAGGTGCAGGCCAGCACCGTGAACGCCACGCCCAGCACCAGCAGGGAGTCTGAGGCACCGGTCCGCTTGGCGCCAAAGGCCAGCTTGATCAGCGGCTGGGCGCCGAAGGCGAAGATCAGCAGCACCGGGACGGCGCACACGCCGATGATGGCCAGCGCCCTGGCCAGCACGGGACGGGGATCCTGCCCCGCGGCCCGGCGGCGTGACACCTCCGGCACCAGGTAGAAGCCGGCGCCGATGGCCACCCAGATCAGCACCTTGGCCGCCACCGCGGTGGCGGCATACGAGCTGGCCAGGTCTTTGGAGAACTGGTGCTTGGCCGAGATGATGTCGATGTTCTGGAGCACCGCAATCACGATCAGCCCAGCGATTGGCGCCCAGGCCTGCTTGACGTGGCTCCACAGGCTGAGTGCCGCCTCGGGGGGCTCCGGGTCCGGCCCGTGGGCGAGCTCGTGCTGGCGGGCGTAGCGGAGGATGCAGACGACGCAGTAGACGCCCATGATCACGAACGAGATCGGTGTGCCCAGGTAGGCGCCGGTGACTCCTAACCCGATCGCCAGGAGCGCGCCGGCGACCAGGCGGACGCTCTGCTCGCCGATCAGGCTGAGCCCGACGCCCTTGTAGTCGCCCACGCCCTGCATGGCTCCGCGCAGGATCGAGAGCTCGAGCCACAGGCACGCCGCCGGAATACCGATGGCCGCCGCCCATGGGTCCTTCTTAACCCCCACCGCCGACGCGATCGGATTGCGCAGGAGAAACGACAGGACGGTGAGCACAGCTGTGAACACGAGCATCGCCTTGGCCCAGTGCCGGAGCGTGACGACCAGCCCGTGGCCGACGCCCAGATGGCCCAGCACGCCCTCCCGCGCGGTGCCCACCTGCATAGCCTGCCCGACCACCGACAGAATGAGGAAGTAGCTGACCAGCGCGGCCAGCGACCCGTAGTCGGACAGCAGGCGGGCGAACACGATCGTCGAACCGAGCGCGATCACGTTGTTGGCGATCATGGCCCCGGCCAGGCCCGCTGCCTTGAACGTGTCCGAGCTACGTATTTGGGGCTCGTAGCGACGGCGCAGAGCCGCCCATCGACCCGCTGGCTTCTCGGTCAGCGAAGTCGCCATAGTGGCCCGGACGGTACCGAATACAGTGGCTGTGGCCATGTCCAGTCGCTACCAGACCACAGGCCCGGCCGAGACCGAGGCCGTGGGGGCGGAGCTGGCGCGGCAGCTGGCTCCCGGGGATGTGGTGTTGGTGGAGGGCGAGCTCGGTGCCGGCAAGACCACATTTGTCCGCGGCGCGTCCGGCGCTCTGGGCGCGACCGGGCCCGTGACCAGCCCCACGTTCACGATCGGACATCGCTATCCGGCTCCGGTCCCGGTGGCCCACATCGACCTGTTCCGGATCGCTGACCTGGAGCACGAGGAGCCCGACCTGCTCGAGGACTACGTGCGTCCGGACACGATCACGTTCGTGGAATGGCCGGCGGTGGGGGAGGGGGAGGTGGCCGGCCTGGGGAAGGTCGCGGCGCGGGTGCGGATCCAGCACGCGGGCGAGGACCGCCGGATCATCTTTGTGCAGTGAGGATCCTGGCCTTTGACACCGCGACCCGGGCGACGACCATCGCCGTGTCGGGCACCGCCCAAGGGGTATTCGAGAGCCGCGATGATCCGGCCCCCGGCGAACGCCCGGGGCACGTGGCCCGGTTGCTCCCGCTGATCGTCGAGGTGATGGAGCGTGCTCAGCTGGGGTTCGCCGATCTGGATCGGATCGCCGTGGGGGTGGGGCCGGGGACGTTCACCGGTCTGCGGATCGGGATCGCGACGGCCCGCGCCCTGGCCTCCGCGGCCGCATGCCAGCTGGTCGGGGTATCCACCCTGCGCTCACTGGCGCTGCCCGCCGCGGACTCATCGGAGGCCGCCGGCGCCGACGCCGTGGCGGCGATTCTCGACGCGCGCCGCCAGGAGGTGTTCGCCGCGGTGTGGCGGCTCGATGGTGTCGAGGCGGTGGCCCCCCACGCCGTGGGGCCACAGGAGCTGGCCGGATCGCTGCGGGAGACGAGACTGCGCCTCCTGGCCGTGGGGGACGGGGCGGTAGAATTCAGGGGGGTTCTGGAGCGCTCCGGGGCGCTCATCCCACCGGATGAATCGGCGCTTCACCGCGTGACGGCGGCAGCCCATCTGAGGCTCGCCGAACAGCTGTCACCGGCGGATCCCGACCAGGTCCAGCCCCAATATCTCCGCCTCCCGGACGTACGAGAGCCCTCCTTCCATCCCGCGGCAGGCCGTCCATGAGCACCAACCAGATAACGATCCGCCGACTCGGCTACTCCGACCTCCCCCAGGTGATCGCGGTTGAACGGCGGGCGTTTCCCACGCCCTGGTCGCTGGCCATGTTCGTCCTCGAGCTGTCGAAGCCGTCGAGCGTCTGCCTCGCCGCGGTGAGCGGCGAGGGGTCCAGCCGGCGCCAGCTGGTGGGCTACCTGATCTGCTCACGATATGCCGACACCTGGCATCTGATGAACGTGGCCGTCGATCCGCCGGCCCGGCGCCAGGGAGTGGCCACGGCGATGATGGCGCGGTTGCTGGAGGCCGCCGGCGCCGACGCCACGTACACGCTCGAGGTGCGGCCGTCCAACCAGGAGGCGATCGATCTGTACGAGCGATTCGGATTTCGCGGCGCCGGCACCCGGCCCCGCTACTACCAGGACACGGGTGAGGACGCGCTGATCATGTGGCGCACCGCGGACTCGGTATTGGATCCCGCCCACCCAGCCCATCCGTGATCCTGGCCCTGGAGACCAGCTGCGACGACACCTGCGCGGCGGTGGTCACCGCGGACGGGGAGATCAGGGCCAACGTGATCTCCTCGCAGGGGGTGCACTCGCGCTACGGCGGCGTGGTCCCGGAGATCGCGTCCCGGCACCACCTCGAGCTAATCGGGGACGTGGTCGACGCAGCGCTGGAGGGCGCCGGCGTGACGCTGGCCGGGATCGACCTGATGGCCGTGACCCAGGGGCCGGGCCTGGTCGGGGCATTGCTGGTGGGCGTGGCCACCGCCAAGGCGCTGGCCGCAGTGCATGGCACGCCGCTGGCGGGAGTCGATCATCTGCACGGGCACGTGGCCGCGAGCTTCCTGGGCCCGGAGCCGTTCGAGCCCCCGTTTCTCAGCCTGATCGCCAGCGGCGGCCACACCCTGCTGGCCCATGTGCGTGACCCCGGCCCCAGCTTTGAGGTGCTCGGCCAGACGCTGGACGACGCGGCCGGCGAGGCGTTCGATAAAGGAGCCCGGCTGCTGGGGCTGGGCTATCCCGGCGGCCCGGCGCTCGAGCAGCTGGCCCGGCAGGGGGATCCGGCCGGCTTTGAGTTCCCCACCGCGGGGAGGCTGCAGGGGCTCGACTTCTCGTTTGCCGGGCTCAAGACCGCCCTGCTGTACAAGGTGCGCGATCTGGGTGAGGCCGAGGCGGGCCGGCGGCGGGCCGACCTGGCCGCGTCCTATCAGCGGGCCATCGTCGAGTCGCTGGTGATCCGGATAGAGCGGGGGCTGGCGCAGACCGGGCTGGAACGCCTGGCCATCGGCGGCGGGGTGGCGGCCAACGGGCCGCTGCGTGAGCGGCTCAGCTCACTCGGCGTGGAACTCGAGGTTCCCCTCACGCAGCTCTGCACCGACAACGCGGCGATGATCGCCAGCGCCGCCCGGTACGTGCCCCGGCTGTCCTTTCCCGACTATCTGGCGCTCGACGTGTACGCCTCCGGCGAGCCGGCGGTGCTGCCGGCATGAGCGAAGTGGTGCTTTACACCCGCCCGGGCTGCTGCCTGTGTGACGACGCCCGTGACGTGCTGCTCCGAGTGGGCTCGGGGCAGCCTGGAGCGTTTGTGCTCTCCGAGGTGAATATCGAGTCTTCGCCAGAGCTGCATCGCCGCTACCTGGAGCGAATTCCGGTGGTGGCGATCGACGGCGAGGAGGCGTTCGAGTTGTTCGTCGACGAGTCGGAGCTCCAGCAGCGTCTCGGTATTGTGAGAGCCGGATGAGCTACACGGCGGACCGCGATCGGTCCTACACGGGCGAAGTACCGGTTGACCGGCCGGGCGAGAAGTTGTCGCTGGGAGTCGCGGCGCGCCTGTCGCGCTATCTGCAGGTCCTAACCCAGGCCCGGAAGATGGGCAAGGACACGATCTCATCCCAGGAGCTGGCCGACTACACCCACGTCAACTCCACCCAGATCCGCCGCGACCTCTCCGGGTTCGGCAAGTTCGGCAAGCGGGGCGTGGGCTACAACGTCGAATCGCTGGTCACCCAGATCCGCAAGATCCTCCGGACCTCCGGCCAGCACAACATCGCGCTGTTCGGCGCCGGGCACCTGGGAACCGCGATCGCGACCTCCGACATCTTCGCCGACCACGGTTTCCGGGTGGTGGCCGTGTTCGACACCGACCAGGTCAAGGTGGGTACGAAGATCGGCACACTGGCCGTGCGTCACAACTCCGAGCTGCGCGACGTCGTGGAAGAGGACGAGATCGTGGTGGCGGTTCTGGCCGTGCCCTCCAACGCGGCACAGGAGCTGTCGCATGACCTGGTAGATGCCGGGGTGAAGATCATCTTCAACTACTCCGACGCGTTGCTCCAGGTCCCTCCGGAAGTCACGGTTCACACCTCGAGCCCCGCGGTCGACCTGCTGTACGCGCTCTACTTCTATCTGACCTAAGCCGGCACCCCCAGTCTCCGTGGTTCTCGACACAGACACCGCTCGGGCGGCCTTCGAGTCCTCTTGCGACTTCACCGTGGGGTTGGAAGAGGAGTTCGCGCTGCTCGACTCCCAGCTGGCGCTGACCCCGGCGTTTAACGAGATGTGCAGCGGAGCCGAGGCGGATCCGGTGTTGCGCGAATCGATCTCCAGCGAGCTCATCGTCTCGGAGATCGAGATCCGCTCCGGGCGAGGCGCCGACCTGGCCGCCGCCACGGTGGCCCAGCGCGACAGGCGCCAGCGCCTCTTTGCAGTGGCCGACCAGCTGGGCCTGGCCCTGGGATCCACGGGCACGCACCCCTGGGCCGACTACCGTGACCAGAAGATCATCGACACCGAGCACTACCGGCGAGTCGAGGAGGGGTTGAAGTACGTGGCCTGGCGCAACAACACGTTCTCCCTTCACGTCCACGTGGGCGTCCACGGCCCCGATCGCGCGGTGCTGGTGTGCGACCGGCTGCGTGGCGTGCTGCCGCTGCTGCTCGCCATCTCGGCCAACTCCCCATTCCTGGACGGTCGCAACTCCGGACTGCATAGCGCGCGCAGCCAGGTCTTCACCCGGAGCTTTCCCCGCTGCGGGATCCCGGATCCATTCGGCAGCTGGAGCGCGTTCGCGCGGTACGTGGACTTCCTCGTCCGCACTCGCTCGATCGTCGAGTACACACAGGTCTGGTGGTCGATCCGCCCCCATTTCTCGTTCGGCACGGTGGAGGTCCGGATCTGCGACGCACAGCTCACCGCGGGAGAGTCAGAGGGTCTGGCCGCCCTGATCGTGGCATGCGTAGCCCAGGCGGCCCGCGACGTGGACGAGGATGTTCCGTTCGAGGAGCTGCCGGGCCGGCTGATCGAGGAGAACCTGTGGCGGGCGGTGCGCTACGGCCTGGACGGTGACCTGATCGACCTGCCGTCCGGCGACACGTTCCCGGCCGCTGTGGCGACCGACCGGCTGCTGGCCTGGACGGCGCCGATGCGCGGGGAGCTGGGGATCGACGTGGCGCTGCCGGCGCTCAACGGTGCTCAGCGGCAGCGACGGTTGCTTGAATCTGGTCATTCACTGACGGAGACGTACGCGGCGACCGTGGTCGAGACCCGCGAAACGTACGCCCCAGCTCCCCAAGCACAGCGAGGTTAGACATGAGTAGCGCCGAGGAACATCCACCCAGCGCCGGCGAGCGCCGGTCTCCCACCGAAGAGGAGCTCCGTGCCGCCTACGAGGAGCAGATCAAGCAGGTTCGGGTGGAGCACGTCCTGATCGAACACGTGGTCACGCTGGCCAACCTCGGCATGCGTCGCACCGGCCTGGCCCCCGGCACCGAGAGCGAACGAGATCCGGACCAGGTTCGCCTGGCCATCGAGTCGATCCGCGCGCTGATGCCGATGCTCGAGCAGTCCGCCCCCCAGCACGCGGGGCAGATCCGAGAAGCACTGTCCCAGCTCCAGCTGGCGTTCGTCAAGATCGGCGGGGAGCCATCCGCGCCAGGCTCCGAGAAGCCCGGGCAGACTCAGCCGAGCGCCGGGCCAGAACCCGCCGGCAGCGGCCAGCCGGAGCCGGAGGGCTCGGCGGCCGGCGATGCGGGGCCGGCCCAGCGCAGCGGGCGCCTGTGGGTGCCCGGCCAGTGAGCCGTCCTGACGGCGCCCGGACCGGTACACTCGCGCCGTCCTGACGGGCCTCCGCTCGGTGCGAGTGGTGGCCCGTTGCCGTTTGTTCTGGGGTGCGCCCACGATCGCCCCATGATCTAAAGACTTCTCCGGAGGACCTTCCTTGTCCAGCTTTCTGACCCAACATGGCGTCCCGATTGCGCTTGTCTGCGCCGGCGCCGCCCTTGTCTACGGCGTCTTGACCGCGCGCTCGCTGCTGGCGCTCTCGCCGGGCAACGAGCGGATGCGCGCGATCTCCGCCGCCGTGCAGGAGGGCGCCCGCGCCTACCTCAACCGTCAGTACCTGACGATCGCAGGAGTCGGCATCGTTCTGTTCGTCGCGCTGATCCCGCTACAGAACATCCGCGTGGCGATCGGCTTCGCGATCGGCGGGCTGTTCTCGGCGGCCGCCGGCTACATCGGCATGAACGTGTCGGTGCGCGCGAACGCCCGGGTGGCCGAATCGGCCCGCAGTGGCGTGTCCCGCGCGCTCGCGGTGGCGTTCCGCGGTGGTGCCGTCACCGGGCTGCTCGTCGTCGGCCTGGCGCTGCTGGGGGTGGCCGGCTACTACGGCGTGCTCACCGCGATCGCCGGCGAGAGTCAACGTCACGCGGTCGACGCGCTGATCGGGCTCGGCTTCGGCGGCTCGCTGATCTCGGTGTTCGCGCGTCTGGGCGGAGGGATCTTCACCAAGGCCGCCGACGTAGGCGCGGACCTGGTTGGAAAGATCGAGGCCGGGATCCCTGAGGACGATCCTCGCAACCCTGCGGTGATCGCCGACAACGTCGGCGACAATGTTGGCGACTGCGCAGGGATGGCCGCCGACCTGTTCGAGACCTACGCCGTGACGGCCGTCGCGGTGATGCTGCTGGGAGTTCTGCTGTTCAACCAGCAGACAGCCGTCGCGCTGTACCCGCTGGTGCTGGGCGCGGTTGCGATCATCGCCTCGATCGTCGGTACGTACGCAGTGCGCACGCGCGTGGGCAATGTCGAGCGAGCGCTGTACCAGGGGCTGATCGTCTCTGGCGTCTTGGCAGCCCTCGCGTTCCTTCCGGTGACCTACTGGCTGATGCGCCACGCCACGCTCAAGGCCGCCCACGCCGTAACCCCGCACTGGTGGAAGTTCTATCTCTGCGCGCTCATTGGTGTCGGCATCACGGCCCTGCTGTTCGTGATCACC
>DASZGO010000306.1:0-2519 GCA_035938755.1 Solirubrobacteraceae bacterium
GAGCCAGGCCTCGACAACCATCGGTTGAGGGTAGCCTTGGCCGCCGCCGTGACCGTGCAGTGGACCCCAGCCGCGGAGTACTCCGACGTTCGATATGAGCTCTCGGGCGATGGGATCGCCAAGATCACCATCGATCGGCCCGAGGTCCGCAACGCGTTCCGCCCCGAGACCGTGGTGGAGCTGTCCGACGCGTTCACCCGGGCGCGCGAGGACACCCAAGTCGGCGCGATCATCCTCACCGGTGAGGGCCCGGAC
Organism: Solirubrobacteraceae bacterium; assembly: GCA_035938755.1. Taxonomy (GTDB): domain Bacteria; phylum Actinomycetota; class Thermoleophilia; order Solirubrobacterales; family Solirubrobacteraceae; genus Palsa-465. Next base: position 256 of record DASZGO010000306.1, read on the forward strand.
GCGTTCTGCTCCGGCGGGGACCAGCGCGTGCGCGGCGACGCGGGGTACGTGAGCCAGACCACCGGCGGCGAAACCGCCGGGGGGCGCTTTCACGTCACCGATCTGCACGTGCAAATCCGCCGCACCCCCAAGCCGGTCGTGGCGATGGTGGCGGGCTACGCCATCGGGGGCGGGCACGTGCTGCACGTGATCTGCGACCTGACGATCGCCGCCGACAACGCCCGCTTCGGCCAGACGGGCCCGCGGGTGGGCAGCTTCGACGGCGGGTTCGGCGCCGGGGTACTGGCCCGACTGGTGGGGCCCAAGAAGGCCAAGGAGATCTGGTTCCTGTGCCGCCAGTACGACGCCCAGGAGGCGCTCGCAATGGGACTGGTCAACACCGTGGTCCCACTCGATCGCCTGGAGCGGGAGACGGTGGCCTGGTGCCACGAGATGCTCCAGCTCTCGCCGTTTGCCCTGCGCCTGCTCAAGGCGAGCTTCAACGCCACCGAGGACGGCCTGACCGGCCTGCAGCAGCTGGCCCACGACGCCAACCTCCTGTTCTATGGCTCCGACGAGGCTCAGGAGGGTCGCGAGGCCTACCTCGAAAAGCGCCCGCCCGAGTTCAGCCGGTTCCCGCGCCGGCCCTGAGGCGGTGTGAGCTCCACCGCCACCGCGAAGCCTTCGCGGCAATCGACCGCCCGGATCTGGCTGATGGCCGCGCGGCCGCGGACCCTGCCGGCTGCCGTCGCGCCCGTGCTGGTGGGGACGGCGCTGGCCATCGACGACGGGAAGTTCAACCCGTTCGCGTTTCTGGCCGCCCTGGCCGGCGCGATCCTCATCCAGGTCGGAACCAACCTGTCAAACGACTATTCGGACGCCCGGCGCGGGGCCGACACCGAGGAGCGGATCGGGCCGGTGCGAGTCACCGCCGGCGGCCTGGTGCCTCCGCGCCAGGTGCTGGCCGCCATTTACATCACGTTCGGGCTGGCGGTGCTGTGCGGGGTCTACCTGGTCGTCGTGGCCGGGCCTCTGCTGCTGGCCGTGGGCTCGGCCTCGATCCTGGCCGGCGTCCTCTACACCGGCGGGCCGCGGCCGTACGGCTACGAGGGCCTCGGCGAGGTGTTCGTGTTCCTGTTCTTCGGGATCGTGGCCGTAGCCGGTTCGTACTACGTCCAGGTGAAGAGCTTGCCCTGGCAGACCTTCGTGCTGGCCGTGCCAGTGGGCCTCCTGGCGGCGGCGATCCTGCTGGTCAACAACATCCGTGACCTGGAAACCGACCGCCGGGCCGGCAAGAAGACCCTGGCGGTGCGCTTCGGCCGCCGCCGGGCTCGCGCGCTGTACGCGACCGCGGTGTGGAGCTCGTTCCTGCTCGCCCAGATCTGCTGGTGGGCTGGATCGCTATCCCCGTGGCTGCTGCTGGTGCTGTTGGTGGCGCCACCGGCCGTGCCCCTGGTGCGCACGGTACGGACCCGCACCGATGGACCGGCCCTCAACGCGGCGCTGGCCCGGACCGGGATGCTCCAGCTGGCCTTCTGTGTGCTGCTGGCCGCCGGGGTGCTGCTGAGCGGCAGCCGCTAGGCGAGCCTGTGCCGGTGAGCGTCGAGCGCCGGATGCTGCGGTTCTCGCGGCCGATCCGGACGTCGTACGGGTCGACACCGGACCGCGAGCTGCTGCTGCTGTCGGTGACCGAGGACGGGTTATGCGGCCGGGGTGAGGCGGCTCCGCTCGAGCCCTACGACGGAGTGTCGGTCCGCGACGTTAGGACGGCGCTGGACGCCCACCGGGGCGTGATCGAGGACTCGGCCGGGCAACCGCGGGGCGAGCGACTGGCCGCTTGCCAGGCGGTATCCGACTTGCCTCAGGCGCTGGCCGCCGTCGACGTCGCCCTGTGCGAGCTCGAAGCGCTGCGGGCCGGCCGGCCGCTGGCCGCGTGGCTGTGCGATGCGCCCCTGGCGGCGGTCGCGGTGAGCGCGATGGTGGACGCTGAGGACCCGGCCGCCGCGGCCGACCGAGCCGCCGACGCAGCTCGCCAGGGGTTTGGCTGCCTGAAGGTGAAGGTGGGAACCGGCGAGGACCTGGAGCGGGTGCGCGCCGTCCGCGCCGCGGCTGGACCCTACGTGGGGCTGGTGCTCGATGCCAACGGCGCCTGGTCGGTCGACCAGGCGGCCCAGGCTCTGGGAGAGCTCGCGGCGGCCCAGCCCGAGCTCGTCGAGGAGCCGGTGAGCGGGCTGGCCGCGCTTAAGGAGCTTCGGCCCCGGACGCCTCTGGCCCTGGCCATCGAC
>DASZGO010000307.1:0-5680 GCA_035938755.1 Solirubrobacteraceae bacterium
TCCAGGAGACGCTGCCTTCCGGGCCGTTCGATCTGGTGGCCAGCGCGCTGTGCGTGCACCACCTGAACGGAGCCGAAAAGGCCGACCTGTTCGCTCGGGTGTGGGCCGCACTCGGGCCTGGTGGCCGGTTCGTTCTGGCCGACCTGGTGTTGCCGGTGGATCCGGCAGCCGCCCGGACTCCGTTCACCCCCGGCTTCGATCAGCCGAGCTCGGTGGCCGACCAGGTTGGGTGGCTGGCCGAGGCGGGATTCGACGTGACGGTCGTCTGGGAGGAGGGCGATTTGGCCGTGATCGCCGCGCGGAGGTGACCCCGGGTTACGTCAGCTGGCCGACCAGGGGGCCGAGCGGTCGTCCTGTTTCCGTTTGCGGCGCCCTCCGCCACCGCCATCTCCGATGTCGGCCAGACCCAGGGCGCCTTTTTCTCGACGGGAGCGAGCTGGAACCTAACCGGGCCTGGCTTGAGCCGGTGCCGGCGCTCAGGTTCCGGGTCGTGCGCCATCGCCGCGAGAATCTCCCGGCTGCTCTCCGGGCTGCCCCGAACCTCAGGGTCCATCGACCGAGACCTTAACCCGGTTCAGCCGCCATCGCCACTGCTATCGTCGCGCGTCCAGTGTCCGCCGAGCTCCCGCCCGACTTTTTCAACCGGCCTGTGGCCGAAGTCGACCCGGAGATCGCCGACGTGCTGGCGTCCGAGCTGGAACGTCAGCAGCGCACGCTGGAGATGATCGCCTCCGAGAACTTCGCGCCCCAGGCGGTGCTCGAGTGCCAGGGCTCGGTGCTCACCAACAAGTACGCCGAGGGGTATCCGGGACGCCGGTACTACGGCGGCTGCGAGTACGTGGACATCGCTGAGCAGCTGGCGATCGATCGGGCCAAGGAGCTGTTCGGGGCCGAGCACGCCAACGTCCAGCCTCATGCCGGCGCCCAGGCCAACGAGGCGGTCTACCAGGCGCTGATGGAGCCGGGCGACAGCTTCCTGGGCATGGCGCTGGACCATGGGGGACACCTGACCCACGGCCGGAGCGTCAACTTCTCAGGCAAGCTGTATCGGCCGATCCCGTACCACGTGCGCGAGGAGGACTCGATCATCGACATGGACGAGGTCGAGCGGCTGGCTCAGGAGCACCGGCCGAAGATGATCCTGGCCGGCTGGTCGGCCTATCCGCGGGTGCTCGACTTCGAGCGCTTCCGGGCCATCGCCGATCAGGTCGGTGCCCTGCTGTTCGTGGACATGGCGCATTTCGCGGGCCTGGTGGCCGCCGGGCTGCACCCCAATCCCGTGCCCCACGCCCACGTGGTGAGCACCACCATTCACAAGACGCTGGGTGGCCCGCGCAGCGGGATGATCCTGTGCACCGAGGAGTGGGCCAAGAAGATCGACTCGGCGGTGTTCCCCGGCCAGCAGGGCGGTCCGCTGGAGCACGCGATCGCGGCCAAGGCGGTGGCCCTGCGCATCGCCGCTTCGGAGCCGTTCCGCGAGCGTCAGGAGAGGACGGTGGCCGGCGCCCAGGCCCTGGCCGACCGGCTGCTGGCCGCCGGGCAGGGCGTGAACGTGCTCACCGGCGGCACCGACGTCCATCTGGTGCTGTGCGATCTGCGTGAGTCCGAGCTGGACGGAAAGCAGGCCGAGGATCGGCTGGCCGCCGTCGGCATCACCGTGAACCGCAATGCGGTTCCGTTCGATCCCCGCCCGCCGGCCGTGTCCAGCGGGCTGCGGATCGGGACGCCGGCCCTGGCCACCCGCGGCGTCCAGCTGGAGGACTTCGTCGAGGTGGGCCGGATCATCGCCGAGACCCTGGTGGCGGAGGACTTCGAGTCGTACCGCGCGGAGCTGTCCGAGCGGGCGGCCGCCGTGGCCGAGCGCTACCCGCTGTACACCGAGCTGACCGCCCCGGCCGCCCTGTAGCGGCACCCGTAGCCGCTCCAATCCTGGGCGGATGCGATCCTTCGCAGGCGATGCGGATCGTGGACGCCGTTCTCGCCTTCGTGGTGGCGATGGCCCTCGCTGTCGCGCTGACGCCATTGACCGCGAGGCTGGCCCGGCGCGTGGGCGCGATGGCCAAGCCCAACGAGCGCGGCCTGGCCCTGACGCCCACCCCCCAGTGGGGCGGCTTGGCCATCCTGATTGCGGTGCTGGTGGCCGGGGCGATCTGGATACCCGCCACGATCCACCTGCCTCATACCGCCCACGGCCCGCCCGGCCCGGCCGGAACCGTGCACACCTGGACCATCCTGGTGGGTGCCGTCGTGATCACGCTGGTGGGCGCGATCGACGACTACCGGGATCTGCATCCCCTGCTCAAGCTGCTGGGCCAGGTGGCGGCGGCGGTCATCGTGGTGGAGGGGGGAGCAGTGGTGACCGACGTGACCCTGCCATTCGTCGGCGCGCTGCAGTTCCCCAACGCCGGCGGCGCGTTGACCGTGCTCTGGCTGGTCGGCCTGATGAACGTGGTCAACTTCTCCGACGGGGTGGACGGACTGGCCGCCGGCCTGTGCGCCATCGACGGCGTCGCGTTCGCGGTGATCGCGTTCGACCTGAACGTGGCCGCCGCCGGCACCCTGTCCGCGCTGACCGCCGGGGCGGCCATCGGCTTCTTGTTTTACAACTTTTACCCGGCGTCGATCTTCATGGGCGACTCCGGGGCCAACCTGCTGGGTTACCTGCTCGGGGTGGCCACGGTGGTCGGCTCACTGAAGACGAACGCGGTGGTGGCGTTGGTCGTGCCGCTGGTCGTGCTGGCCGTGCCGTTCCTGGATGGCAGCTTCGTAATCGCCAAGCGGCTGAAGTACCGGCGAAGCCCGTGGCGAGCCGACGCCAATCACTTTCACCACCGGATGGCCCGGATCGGCTTCAGCCAGCGCAAGACCGTGACGTACCTGTACGCGTGGTCGTTGCTGCTCGCCGGCGTGGCCGTGGCGCTGCGGTTTGTGCCCTACCACGACCACAACGCGCCGTTTCACTACCACGTGGGGTGGGTGATCCTGATGGTTGGGCTCGGCGTGCTCGCCGTGGCGGCCAGCGTGTACCTCGTGTACGTGCTGGAGATCCTCAAGTGGGGTACACGGCGCAGCCGCGAGCTCAAGCAGATCGACCCCGACACCTCGGAGCACGACATCGAAGTGAGGGTGCGTCAGGACTTCGAGACCGGCGAGTTCGAAAGGGTGCCTTGACCCGCCTGGAGCGGGGGCTCCTAGCCGCGGTGGTGGTGATCACCGTGGCGGCCGGTCTCACGCGCTACCTACCCGGCGTGTCGGACACGGCGGCCTTTGTGGTGGCCGCGCTGGCGCTGGCCGGGCTGGCCTGGCTGGTGGCGTTCTCGACCGAGCAGGTGGGAGCGCGGTTCGGCGCACCCGTCACCGGAGTGCTCCAGGCCACCGTGGGCAACCTGCCCGAGTTCTTCGTCGTGTTGTTCGCGCTCCGGGCGGGCGAGCTGGTCGTGGCCCAGACAGCCATCGTCGGCTCGATCCTGGTCAACGCGCTGCTGGTGCTGGGCCTGGTCATCGTGGCCGGTGCCGCGCGGGCTCCGAGCGGCCTCATGCGCTTCAACCCGCGGCTGCCCAACGACACGACTACGCTGATGCTCAGCTCGACGCTGATCATCGTGGTCATCGCGTTGACCCACGTCTCGCACGACGCCGCCAGCCGCCACGCCAAGGCCATCTCGATTGTCGGCGCGGCGGTGCTGCTGGCGCTCTACAGCGCCTGGCTATTTCGCTACCTGCGCTCCGACGAGGCGGGTCAGCAGCTGGCTGAGCCACCGCGGCTGCCCACGGGTCTGGGGGTGGTGTTGCTGGTCGCCGGCGGCGCCGCGTCGGCCTTCGTGTCCGACTGGTTCATCCACGCCCTGGAGCCGACGGTTCGCAGCCTGCACATCTCACGTGCCTTCGCCGGGTTGGTGATCGTGGCCATCGCCGGCAACGCGGTGGAGCACGCGAGCGGTGTGGTGCTGGCGGGAAAGGGCCAGTACGAGCTGGCCATCGCCGTGGTCAAGAGCTCGGTGTCCCAGCTCTCGGCGTTCCTGTTCCCGCTGATGGTGCTGGTGTCGCTGACCACCGCGACCACGCTGACCTTCTCGCTGGCCCCGGTGTACGCCGGGGCCCTGTTCGGCGCCGCGGTCCTGGTCTGGCAGGTCAGCGGCGACGGCGAGGCGCCGGTGTGGGAGGGGCTGGCTCTGATCTCGGCCTACATCGTGCTCGCGGTGGTCGCCGGGTTCGAGGGCTAGGCGCGTCGGCTGGGCCGGCGGCCGTAGAGGGTTGGGAGATAACGCTCGCCAGGCGAGAGAAATCTCCCACGGCTCCGTGGTGTGGGAGAAAAAGGGCGCTGTGGACACAAAATCGCCCACGGCCGGTCGCTCCCGCCCAGCTGCCGGCGCACCGCCCCACTCTGCGCTAACCTTACGTTTACGTAAGAATGAGATTTCGTCCGACAGACCAGACTTATAAGTGGTGGGCCTTGTCGTGCACCAGCCTGGGCATGCTGCTGGCCACGATCAACTCGGGCACGCTGATCATCGCCCTGCCCAACCTGGAGCGGAGCCTGCACACTGGCCTGCTCGAGCTGGTGTGGGTGATCCTGGTCTACATGATCGCCTCCACGGTGCTGGTGCTGAGCGCCGGACGGCTGTCCGACCAGTTCGGCCGCAAGCGGGCCTACATCGGCGGGTTCGTGCTGTTCGCCCTGGCGTCGCTGGGCGCCGGATTCGCAGGCAGCGGCACCGAGCTCATCCTGTGGCGGATCCTGCAGGGCGTCGGCGGGTCGTTCCTGTTCGCCAACGCGGCGGCGATCGTGACCGACGCGTTCCCGCGTGAGCAGCTGGGGCTGGCCATGGGTACCAACACGATGGTGGCCGCCGTGGGGCTGGTCATCGGGCCGGTGCTGGGCGGGGCCCTGGTGGTCGCCGGCTGGCAGTGGGTGTTCTGGTTCAACGTCCCCCTGGCCCTGGCCGGCAGCGCGTGGGCCGGGCTGATCCTGCGTGAGCTGGTGGCCCGCGACGGCGACACGAGGTTCGATTTCCTGGGCACGGCGACGTTCCTGGTCGGGTTGACCGGGCTGGTGCTCGGAGTCTCCAAGGGCGGCCTCTCAGGCTGGAGCTCCCCATTGGTGATCGGCGGCCTGATCGCCGCCGCGATCTTCCTGCCGGCGTTCGTGCTCATCGAGCGCCACCACCGCTCGCCGATGCTCGACCTGTCGATCTTCTCCAACCGGCTGTTCGCGGCCGCCTCAGGCGCGGCGTTCATCAACGGGCTGGCGCGGTTCGCGCTGATGTTTGTGTTCGTCTTCTACTTCCAGGGGGTGCAGGGCAACTCGCCGATCCTGGCTGGAGTCAAGCTGGCACCGCTGGCGGTGGGCATGCTGATCTCCTCTCCGCTGGCCGGCATCTGGGCCGACCGCCGGGGCTCGCGCGGAATGGCGGTGGCGGGCATGCTGGTCACCGCCACCGGCCTGGCGCTGATGACGACGCTGGAGCGAAACACGACCTACCTGGCCAGCGGGCTGTTCATGCTGATCGTGGGCGTGGGATCCGGGATGTTCAACTCCCCCAACACCGCGGCCATGATGGGCACCGTGGCCCCGAGCCGGCGGGGCATCGCCGCCGCGGCCCGGGTGCTGGTGCAGAACACCGGCGCGGTCCTCTCGATCGCCTTCGTGCTCGCCGTGGTCACCTCGGCGGTGCCCAAG
>DASZGO010000308.1:0-12516 GCA_035938755.1 Solirubrobacteraceae bacterium
ATCCCGTTCACGGTCGAATCACTGGGCCGCCGCTCGGGCACCGACGCCGATGCCGTGCACCTCAGCCGCTCCGGCGTCCCCACCGGCCTGGTTTCAGTGCCCAGCCGCTACATGCACTCGCCCGTGGAGATGGTCTCCACCGCAGACGTGGATGCGGCCGCGCGGCTGATCGCGGCGTTCGCCCAGCGGCTGAAGCCGGACACGTCGTTCGAGCGCTAAGTGGCCGCCCCGCTCCTGCTGCTGTTCGACATCGACGGAACGCTCCTGGGTGGCGCCGCCACCGCGCACGCCCAAGCGCTGCACGAAGCGCTTGAGCAGGTGCACGGGGTCAACGCGCGCCGGGTCAAGATTCCGATCGACCCGTCCGGCCGCACCGACCCGGAGATCGCCCGGGCGCTGCTGCTGAGCGTCGGCGTGTCGGCCGAGCAGATCGACGAGCGGGCCGACCGCGTGCGCGACGAGTGCTGCCGGGCCTACGCGCGGCTGTGCCCGCAGGATCTGTCTCAGACCGTGCTCACCGGCATCCCCGACCTGCTGGCCTGGCTGGCCGGCCAATCGGATGTGCTGCTCGGCCTGTTGACCGGGAACTACGAGCCGGTGGCCCGGCTCAAACTCCGGAGCGCGGGACTGGGCCGCTGGTTCCCGTCCGACCAGGGGGCGTTCGGCTCCGATTCCGAGGACCGCACGATGCTCCCCGCCGTGGCCCGCCGGCGCGCTGGGTCGGTCGGGGCCCCGCATCCGCGCGAGCGAACCGTGGTCATCGGCGACACCCCACGGGACATCGCCTGCGCTCGGGCCGACGAGGTGGGCATCGTGGCCGTGGCCACGGGGAGGTATTCGGCAGACGCGCTAGGCGACGCCGACGCCGTGGCGGGCGACGCGGGCGAGCTGCGGGGGGAGTTGGAGAGACTGTTGTAGGAGCCTCGCAGGCGTTGGGTGGCGCACGGTTCCCGCACGCCCGCTGCCTTGGGAGATTTTGCTCACCTGTCGAGCGAAATCTCCCACGCCCCCGGCGCGAGCCTCGCCGGTCGCGGGTGGGCGATTGCCCGCGAGCCCGCTCGTGATGTCACTTTTCCTGACTATTTAGGGAAAATCGACAGCGCCGCCTCGACCCCTACCCCTTCGGCTGCGGGAACTGCGAGCGCATCATCACGTCCCACACCCGGTCCGGCGTGAGGCGGCGTTGGCCGACCATCAGCCGCGCACTGGCCGTGACCAGATACCGCGCCTTGGGACGGCGCGCGCCCAGGGCCCGGGAGATCGTCTTGGCCACCGCGTCTGGCCCTGCGCCCAGCCTGGCCATCGGACCCTTGTAGGCCTCGGCCGTCAGCTTGGCCACAGCGTTGTTGAACTGGCCGTAGGCACCGCCGTCCGAAGCCTCTGACACCGACCCGGCGGCCACTTCGCCGAAGTTGGTGACGATCAACCCAGGCTCGACGATGATCACATCGACGCCGAACCCCCGCACCTCGAAGCGCAGCGCGTCGGAGAGCGCCTCCACGGCGTACTTGGTGGCGTGGTAGGCGCCGCCGCCGGGGAACACCAGCCGGCCGCCCATCGAGCTGATGTTGACGATCTTGCCCCAGCCCTGGCCCCGCATGCCCGGCAGCACCAGCTGGCACATCCGCACCAGGCCGAACACATTGGTCTCGAACTGCTGGCGCAGCTGGTCCATGGGGATCGTCTCCACCGCGCCCGACTGGCTGTAGCCGGCGTTGTTGACCAGCACGCCGACCGCACCCTCCGCGGCCACGACCGCGTCGACCGCGGCCTGCATTGACGCCTCGTCGGTCACGTCGAGAGCGAGCGTCTCGCAGCCCTTGGCCTTCAGGTCTGAAAGCGTCTCGGGGCGCCGGGCCGTGGCGTAGACCCTCCATCCCTCCTCGGCCAGCCGGGCCGCCGTGGCGGCCCCGATCCCCGACGAGCAGCCGGTGATCAGGACCGCTTTGGACGAGGCGGCGCTCACGATCCGAAGATGCCGCGCAGCAGCGCGTCCGTCTGCTCACCGTAGGGCGGCAGGAACGCCTCGAGGGCTCCACCCTCGCCCCGGAACACCACTCCCCGCGGGTTGGAGAACTCGCGGAACCCGTCGAGGCCGTGGTGGCGCCCCGAGCCGCTGTAGCCGACCCCGCCGAAGCCCAGCGAAGGCAGCGCGCCCTGGGCAGCGCACGCGCCCACCGCGGCGCCGCCGGACACCGTGCGATCGAGGACGTTCTGAGCGGCTTCCTCGTCGCCGGAGAACACGTACAAACCGAGCGGACGCTCGCCCGAGTTCACGTAGCCGATCGCCTCCTCGACCGAGTCATAGGGCTTGATCGGGAGGATGGGACCGAAGAGCTCCTCGCGCATCACGCTGAGCGAGTCGTCCGGGTCGATGACCAGCGACATCGGCACGCGACGCGTGTCGGCATCGCCCTCGTCGTCGCCCAGCGCGACCACCGTCGCGCCTCCCTCGCGGGCTTCGTCTAGCAGCCGGTTGACCCGCTCCATATGACGCTCCGAGATGATCCCCGTGCAGTCATCGCTGCCGGCGTAGTCCGGCGTGCTGTTGCGGTAGTCCGCTTGGGCCAGCTCGATGAACTCCGCCACGCGCTCGCGCGGTACCAGGCAGTAGTCCGGCGCGATGCACATCTGGCCGTTCTTGATCATCTTGGTGCCGATGATGTTGCGCACCGCGTTCTCATCCACGGCGTCGTCGAGCACGAACACCGGGCTCTTGCCACCCAGCTCGAGGGTCACCGGCACCAGGTTCTCGGCCGCCGCCTTGGCAATCATCCGGCCGACCTCGGTGTTGCCGGTGTAGAGAAGGTGATCCCAGCGCAACGTGGGGAACTCCTTGGACAGCTCCAACCCGCCGGTGACCACCGCCACCAGGTCGCGGTCGAACGTGCCGGAGACCATCTCCCGCAGCAACTCTGAGCAGGCGGGCGTGTATTCGGACGGCTTGAGGATCGCCCGGTTGCCCGCGGCCAGCATGTCGACCACCGGGCCGAGCGACAGATCGAACGGGAAGTTCCAGGGCGAGATGTTGCCGATGACGCCCTTCGGCTGGTAGCTGATCGCCGCCCGGGCCGTGCCGTGGAGATTCGGGTCAGTCTCCCGTGGGTCGGGCTTCATCCACTCCTCGAGGTGCTGGTGGGTGAACGCGGCCCGCCCCATCACGGTCAGCACCTCGGCCATGTCCGCCAGCGCGTCGGGGTGAGCGGCGAAGTCCTCTCGCAGCGCCTCGTGGATGGCGTTGCGGTTGGACGCGACCATCCCGGTCAGCGCCTCGAGCCGCGCTCGGCGCTCGGCCACGCTCGGATAGGTGTCCTTCAGAAACGCCGCCTTCTGCGCGGTGAAGGTCTCTCTCAGTTCCTCGATCGCGGCCCCGTCGCTACCGGCCTCTTGGGGCTTGGCCTCGGTGATCGCCATGCCTGCTCCTCTCAACTCGGTTGTGAGGAGAAGCATCCCCCATCAGGTGGGTGGGGGCAAGGTCTTTGCGCGCGTGCTACGCCCTGGCCGGGCTGGCGTCCCGGAGTCCGCGCCAACTACGCCCGAACCAGCTTCTTGTAAGTGATCCGCTTCGGCCGGTCCGCCTCGGGGTGGGCGGGATCCCTATTCTCATGGCGGAAGCTCTCGTAGGCCTCGAAGTTGCCCTCGAACCAGCGGGCCTGAGAGTCGCCCTCAAAGGCCAGCACGTGGGTGGCCACGCGATCCAGGAACCAGCGGTCGTGGGAGACCACGATCGCGCAGCCGGCGAATGCCAGCAGCGCCTCCTCCAGCGCGCGGAGGGTGTCGACGTCCAGATCGTTGGTCGGCTCATCCAGGAGCAGCAGGTTGCCGCCGTCACGCAGGAGCTTGGCCAGCTGCAGGCGGTTGCGCTCCCCACCGGACAGCTTCGCCACCTTCTTCTGCTGGTCGGTGCCCTTGAAGTTGAAGCCGGCCACGTAAGCCCGGCTGTTGATCGTGCGCTCTCCCAGTTTGATCTGGTCCTGACCGCCCGAGACCTCCTGCCACACGGTCTTGTCCGGGTCCAGACCCTCTCGCGATTGATCGACGTAGGCGAGCTTCACGGTCTCCCCGAGCTTGAGAGTTCCGGAATCCGGTGTCTCCTCGCCGGTGATCATCCGCAGCAGCGTGGTCTTGCCGGCGCCATTGGGCCCGATCACGCCCACGATGCCACCGCGCGGCAGTTTGAACGACAGATTCTCGAACAGCACCCGGTCCCCGTAGGCCTTGCCCACGCCCGAAGCCTCAAGGACGACTTCACCCAGTCTGGGTCCGGCCGGGATGTGGATCTGCACGCTGTCCAGCGAAGCGCCCGCCCGCGCGTCCTGCGCCAGCAGGGCCTCGTAGGCGTTGAGCCGCGCCTTCGGCTTGGCGCGCCGGGCGCTGGCGTTGAGTCGCACCCACTCCAGCTCCTGCTCGATCGTCCGCTTGCGCGCCACCTCCTGCCGGGCTTCCTGCTCCAGCCGGGCTCGCTTCTGCTCGAGCCAGCCGGAGTAGTTGCCCTCGTACGGGATCCCACGGCCGCGATCCAGCTCCAGTATCCATCCGGCCACGTTGTCCAGGAAGTAGCGGTCGTGGGTGACCGCCACCACGGTGCCCGGATATTGCTGCAGATGGCGCTCCAGCCAGGCCACCGATTCGGCATCCAGATGGTTGGTCGGCTCATCCAGAAGCAGCAGATCGGGGCGTCCCAGCAACAGCCGGCACAGCGCCACCCGGCGGCGCTCGCCCCCGGACAGCTTGGTCACATCCGCGTCAGCCGACGGGCACCGAAGCGCGTCCATGGCGATCTCCAAGGTGGTGTCCAGATTCCAGCCGTCCACCGCGTCGATCCGCTCCTGCACCCGGGCAAACTCATCCGCGTTCTCCTCGGAGTAGTTCATCGACAGCTCGTTGAACCGATCCAGCAGGGCCTTGGTCTCGGCCACGCCGTCCTCTATGTTGCCCCGCACGTCCTTGTCGGGATCGAGTTCGGGCTCCTGCTCCAGTAGGCCGACGGTGGCATCCGGCGCGAGCTGCGCCTGCCCGTCGTAGTCGCCGTCCACCCCGGCCATGATCCTGAGCACGGTCGATTTTCCGGCGCCGTTGTATCCCAGCACGCCGATCTTGGCGCCGGGCAGAAACGACAGCGAGATGTCCTTGAGCACCTCCCGGTCCGGCGGGTAGCGGCGGGAGAGTCGGTAGGTACTGAAGATGTACTGGTGAGATGTCACCACCGCTGAGGATAGGCGCGAGCTTCACAACTGCGCCTCAGCGTGCTCTTGATCACACCTTCTGAAGGTGCATTCCGTGGTTATCGCGCGGCCGGGTTGGTCACGAACCACCACCCGGAAACGCGGGTTTCGCATTCGCTAGCTTGCGGTAACTGCGCCTTTGTGATCCGCGGGCCACGGTGGGTCACGGTGCAGACACAGCAGTGCAGGGGCACCGCCTCCGGGCGGTGTTGCAGGTCACACACAAGACGCGACTGACGGCGCGTCTGTCTGAGCGCGCCCGTAACGGTGGTCGGTTCGACTCGCCGCGGCGGGCGACGTCCGCGACAAGTTCCGACCCCGAGGTGACCAATGGCTACGCATACCCAATCCCCATTTCCGCTACCCGCCCGGCACCCGATCAGCGAGCGCGCGGTGGCGCCGCGATTGGGCGACGATGCCGCCCAGACCGAGCGGCCCCCGGTGTCGGCGGTGTCAGTCGGCAAGGCATCCGGCGCGCTCAGTGCTCCGCTGGCCGGCCTGGCCGCGCTCCTGGCCGTGGGCGCGATCGGCGGCGGCGTCGAGGCGGGACTAGGTTCGCTCCCCTCGCAGCACGGGCTCGATGGCCGCGCGGCCCCCAGCCGGGGGGTCGGAACCTCACACCTGGCCGCCGCGCTGCCCGGCCCGCTGGCGCCGCTGGCGGCCCCGGCGACTCGGCCCGGGCCCACGCTAGTCACGGTCCCGGGCGCGTCGCCCGTTCCGCCGGCGGCCCTGACCGGTCCCGTGGTTCGCGGCACGACGCTGGGCTCACCGGGTCGGCCGACCACGCCTCCTCAGCCGATGTCGCCGACGGCGCCGGTGACCGCGCCACTGGGCAGCTCGCCCACCCCGATTCCCACTCCCGCGCCTAGCCTGCCGAGCCACCAGCCTGCGCCCAGCAACCCGAGGCCCGTCGTACGGGTCGCCCGCACCGGCCAGCCAGCCCGCACCGGCCAGCCAGTCCAAGCAGCCCAGGCAGAGCGAGCCTTCGGGCCAGACCACGCCCTCGAGCCAAACCTCCTCTACCCAGAGCCAGCAGTCGCCCCCGGCAAGCACGGGGTCGCATAGCGGCGACAACCGGACGCAGACCACGCCCACGCAGTCGGACGGATAGGGGGAGGCACATGGCGACCCAGGCTCCAGCTACCGAAGTCGTCCTTAGGTCGCCGCGCCGGCCGCCCGTCCACGGACGGCTGGCGCAGTCCGAAGCCGCCATCACCTCGCGGGCCGCGGCCTTCGACCGCGCGACGTGGCTGATCGTCGGCGGGGCGGTGCTGCTGGCCCTCGCACTGCGCCTGCTGCTGGTCCGCAGCATCTGGGTGGATGAGGCGATCAGCATCCACCAGGCGCACATGTCGCTGGTCGGGATGCTCCACGACCTCCGGGCCACCGACAACCACCCGCCGCTGTATTTCCTGATCCTCTGGGGGACCGTCCGCGTCCTGGGCTCAGGCCAGCTGGCCGTGCATTTGCCGACGATCATCGCCGGGACCCTGCTCGTGCCGGCCGTCTACCAGGCCGGGTCAGAGCTGTTCGATCGGCGCACCGGGCGGCTGGCCGCGGTCATCTGCTCCATCGCGCCGTTGCTGGTGTGGTACTCCCAGGAGGCCCGGCCCTACGCGTTGTTCATGCTGTTCGCGACGCTGGCGGTGTGGGCGCAGGTGCGGATCTTCAACGACGGGCGGGTCCGCTACTGGGTGGCCTACGGCGGGCTGACGCTGGCGCTGGTGTACACCCATTACTTCTCGCTCATCTCGATCGCGATTCAGCAGGTGGCGTTCGGCGTATGGATCTGGCGCCAGGCCGATCGCGGACAGCCGGTCCGGGCGATCATCTTTCGCTACTGGGTGACCTGGGTCCTGATCGTGGTGGCCGTGGCCCCGCTGGTGCCCTACATCCACCAGCAGTTCGCCAATGACGTGCTGACCGGGCAGGGCATGAGCTCGGCGCCCTCGGCCGGTGCGGTCTCCACCGGCGCGCCCCAGACCGCCCACCCGACGGTGTACGGGCTCCTGGCCAACTTCGTCTGGGCGATGTGGGGCTACCACGCCAACTCGACCATGCTCGCGCTGGGTGCCATGTGGCCCTTGCTGATGCTGGTGGCGCTGGCGCTGCTGGGCCGCGGGCGCTCTCGCTCGGGCACGATCTGGCTGGTCAGCGCGCTGGCCATCGTCCCGGCCCTAGCGCTGATGGCGATCGGCTTCAAGGACAACTTCCTGTTCGAGGTCCGCTACTTCTCCGGCGCCGTGCCCATGCTGCTGATCCTGTGCGCGCGGGCTGTGATCAGCTCCAGCCGGCGCCGGCTCCCGGTGGCCGTGCTCACTGCCCTGTTCGTGGGCAGCTTCGTGGTCGGCGCGCTGGACCAGCAGACGGCCAAGAACAACCCGCGCCAATACAACTTCCACGCCGCCCTGGACGCGATCCGGCACCGGGCCGGGCCCTCGGACACGCTGCTCTACGCGCCCAACTACCTGTCCGACGTGATCGAGTACTACGCGCCGGGGGTGCACTCGCAGGTCCTGCGCTCCGGCCAGCCGCAGCTCCCGCGCCACGGCAAGGTGTTCGTGCTGGCCTCCTTCCTGGACCAGCCCGGAATGGCCTCCGAGGTGGGCGCGGCTAAGTACACCCTGGACCATTCTCGGCTCCACCTCGCCTACACCAACCACCTCGAGAAGATCTCCGTCTGGGAGTACCGATGAGCGTCGAAGAGCTGCCGCGCACAGCGCCTGCAGGCGGAGCCCCAACCTCGGCGCCCATCGAAGACCTGCACACCGACCCGCGCCTCGGCCAGGTCCACTGGCCGATCCCGGCCATTGCCAGCGCCCGGCGCCGGGCCATGCTGATGGCCCTATTGTGCCTGCCCCTGGCTGGCTGGTACCTGTCCTGGCTGCTCCAGGGCAAGCGGATAGGCGAGCCGGTGCTGTTCGGGCTGCTGATCGCGGCCGAGGCGTTCAACCTCCTCCAGGCGATCGGGTTCTGGTGGACCTGCTCACGCCAGCGGGTACGTCCGGGCAAGCCGGCCGGTCGGACGGATACTCGGGTCGACGTGCTGATCCCGACGTCTGATGAGCCGCTCTCGGTGGTCGAGCCCACGGTGGCCGCCGCTTGTGCCCTGCGCGGGGCCGACGTCAGCGTGTGGCTGCTGGACGACGGACACCGCGGCGAGATGGCCAAGCTGGCCGGCCGCTACGGCGCCCGGTATCTGCGACGCCGGGAGCGCTCCGGCGCCAAGGCCGGGAACCTCAACCATGCGCTGGCCCGCAGCAACGCGCCGTTTGTCGCCGTCCTGGATTGCGACCACGTTCCCCACATCGACTTCCTGGAGCGCACGCTGGGACACCTGGACGAGGAGCGCGTGGCGTTCGTCCAGACCCCGCAGTACTACGCCAACGCTGGCTCAAGCGCCGTGTGCGCCGCCGCTGCCGCCCAACAGAGCCTGTTCTTCGGTCCCATTGCGCGCGGCAAGGACGGCCTGGACGCGATGATGTGCTGCGGTACCAACATGGTGCTGCGCCGGGAGGCCCTGAGGCAGGTGGGCGGGTTCCCCGAGGACTCGTTGACTGAGGACTTCCTACTCTCGATCCGCCTCCAGGAGCGGGGCTGGCGGAGCGTGTACCTGTCCGAGGTGGTGGCCTCCGGCCTGGGACCGGAGGACATGGCGTCCTACGTCTCCCAGCAGCAGCGCTGGGCTCGGGGCTGCCTGAGCTCGATCCCGGCGGTGTTCCGGGCCCGGCTGCCCTGGCGGGCACGCATCCAGTATCTGCTGTCGGCCACGTATTTCCTGTCTGGCTGGACGCTGCTGCTCTACATGTCGCTGCCGGTGATTCGCCTCCTGTTCGGGCTGCAGCCGCTGGCCCAAATCTCGGCCAGCCAGTTCCTGATCCACTTCGCCCCCTACTACTGCGGCGCGGTGGCCGCGGTGGCCCTGGCCGGGTCGGGCACGTACACGTTCGGCGCGTTCGCGCTCTCGGCCTGCAACTTCTGGATCCACGTTCAGGCCACCGCCAACACACTGATCCGGCGCGCGGCCCGGTTCGTCGTCACGCCCAAGCACGGACGTCGAGTCCGCCAGCCGCGGGCCATCGCCCCGGCGCTGCTGGCGGTCGGCACGTTGATCGGCGCCAGCGCCTACGGTCTGTCCCACGGCCATGGCCCGGCCACGGTGAACAACGTGGCCTTCGCGGCCCTGCATTCCGCCGTGCTGTTGATCGGCGCCGCCCCCGCTTTGCGCCTGGCGGGCTCGGCCCAGCTGGAGCCCGAGCCGCCGCGGCCCCGAGTGACCCGCCCGCGCCGGTCCTGGCCGCGCCCGCTGGCCGCAGCTGTCCTCGGCCTGGTCGCGCTGGCCGTGGCTGCGGTCGCCTTCGAAGGCTCCCGGGCCCTGCGTATCCCGCCCACCCTGAATCAGCAGGCATACGCAGCCAGCCGCTCCTTCCTGGGCTCGTACGTGACCCCGGACGGCCAGGTCATTCGGCGTGATCAGGGCGGCGACACGGTGAGCGAGGGACAGGCCTACGGAATGCTGCTGGCGGTGGCGCTGGACGATCGGTCGCGGTTCAAAGCGATCTGGGGCTGGACCCGGGGCCACCTGCTCCAGCCCAACGGCCTGCTGGCCTCAGGCTGGTCGGGCGGGCGGGTCAGCTCGCCCCGGCCGGCCACCGACGCCGACCTCGACGCCGCCCAGGCGCTGGCCCTCGCCTCGCAGCGGTTCGGCGACGACTCCTACCGCCGCTGGGCCGCGACCATGGGCCACGCCATCCTGGCCCGCGAGACCGCGCCCTCAGCCGCAGGCCTGGCTCTGGTGGCCGGCCCCTGGGCGCGCACCAACCAGCCGGTTATCAACCCGAGCTACTTCTCGCCCCGCGGCTACGCGACGCTGAGCGCGGTCGCTCCCGACCCGCGGTGGCGGACCCTGGTCGGGTCGAGCCGGACGCTCGTATCCTGGCTGATCGGCTCCACCGGATCCTCCGACGCCAGGTCGCTTCCTCCCGATTGGTCGGCAGTCCGGCCCGCCGTCTCAGGCGCCAGCCCGGCCTGGCCCATCTCCAGCGCCACCACCCCGGCCGGACCCCCGACGGGTGAGTCGTCGTTCGACGCGCTGCGCGTGGCTATCCGTATGGCCAGCAGCTGCCGCCCCGCGGACCGGCAATTGGCCGCGGCGCTGTGGCCGCTGTATCGCCGCGCGCCCGGCCGGGACGTCTACAGCCTGGATGGGCGGCCCCTCACCGGGCTGACTCACGCAGCCAGCTACGTGGCCGCCGCCGCCAGCGCCGCCGCCGCCGGCCATCGCAGCATGGCCGATCGGCTGCTGGGCCAGGCGCAGGCCGACAACACCCGCTACCCCACCTACTACGGCTCGGCCTGGCTGGCGCTCGGCCGAGTGCTGCTCACCACCTCGGCCTTGGGGGGTTGCGCCTCCTAGCCCGCGGGTTGCTGATCCTTTCGGGCCTAGTGCCGCAGCAGCACCTTCCGCGTTATCCGCACCGTCCGCCCCGCGGGGGCGCGGACCACCAACTTGACCTGGAGGCTCAGCTGGCCCTTCCGGGTCAGCACCGCGGTCGCGGCCCGGTTGAGCTTCAGCAACAGCTTGACGGCTCCGGGGCGTAAGCGAGCGCTCAACCGTGCGGCCACCCGGTTTGCGAATACTCCAGTGGCCTGAACGGTCCCGCCGGCGCCGGCCCGGCTGATCCGGAGTGTTCCTCGCAGGGTGTTGCCGCGCTGGCTCGGCGCGAAGCGGATCGCCTGCCCCGGCGCGCCGCCCAACGGGGAGTCAGTGGCCGAGGTGCCGCTGGCCTGCACCGCGACGGAGCCGGTCATGAAGGGATGCCGGTCGCAGTGGAATGTGTACGTGCCGGGTTGGTTGAACGTGCACGTCCCCGTCCAGCCGGCGCCGGTGGGGACGCGCGGCAGTGGCGGGACGGCTCCGGATCTGTCGCCGGCGGTTTGTGCGCACGAGCTCGGCTGCCCGGTGGTGAAGTGAGCGTTGTGTTCGCTGCGGCCGCTGGGGTAGCCGAAGCTGACCGTGCCGCCCTGGACGATGGTCACGGTGTGGCCGCCACCGGCCGCGGCCCACTCAAAGTCGCTCGCGGTGAATGTGCCGCTGGTCGGCAGCGCCTCAGCGCCCCCAGCCGCCGGCCGCGCGCCAGCCCCGGCACCCGCCAGGAGACCACCGAGCATGATCGCCGCCCACAACAGAGCTCGCACGGACACGCGCTGCTTAAAGACGCGCATGGCCTGAAGGTCCTTCCCCCACGCTTTCATTGTCCCATGCGCGCGCTCGCCGCTTTGCTGGCTTTGATGGCGGTGTTGTGCATGTTCGCGGCCATCGGCGACATGGTGGTGCACCGCCTGGGCCCGCGGGGCGCGGGATTGCTGCGCGCCGCTGCTCTCTTGTTATTCGTGACCGCCGTGGTGCTGAACGTAGCGTCCCGGTGAACCGGTTGCTGCTGGCCCCGCCATTCCCCTAAGCCCCTGGGGCCACCACCGGCACCGGGCCGCCCACGATCGCCGCGCCGCCGGTGTCCGGGTGCCCGCCCGGCGCGCCCAGCGACACCAGCAGTTGGTTCATGGCCCGGCCGGCGGCGGTGTCGGCGCCCTCGCCGCCCACGCCGTGGGCCAGCGCGGAGTCGGTCTGGCCGTCGGCCGCGAATCCGGTCTCGATCGAGTGGCCGTTGAACGTCCCGATCTGCTGTCCGGCACTGACCGTCTGCCCGACCTGCACCGACGGGGTGATGCCTTCCGCCACATACACGTAGGCGCCCGCGTAGCGCCCGGCCGTCAGCTGGTAGGAGACCCAGCCATCGCCGTTGCCCCAGCCGGTGTCGGTGCTCGAGACCATCACCACCCGCCCCGGGCCCAGGGCGTCGATCGGGCCGCTGCCCCCGTAGTCGACCCCCTGGTCGATCCGTGAGGCGTTGACCTGGGCGTGCGCGAACGGGTTGACGTAACCGCCGGGACCTCCGACCGTGACCGGGCAGAAGCCACCTGCCGACACGAAGCTCGTGCTGCCCGTGCCCTGGTAGCGGTGAGCGTCCGCGATCACCCGGGCGGCGTAGGCGTCGGCTTCGGGACCCGATCCGTTGTACGCGCGCACGTAGGGCAGATAGGCGTCGATCGGTTGGCCGGTCGGCGCGCCCTTGTGCTTGATCAGGACCAGCGCGGCCAGCTGCACCGCGGTCAGCGGGTCGTGCGGCCCGAGTGCCGGGTTGGGCAGATATCCGCGAAGCTCGCCGTACTCGTCGCCGGCGGCTCCGCCGACCCCGATCTGCATCAAACCCGAGGCGCCGGCGTAGTTGGC
>DASZGO010000309.1:0-8894 GCA_035938755.1 Solirubrobacteraceae bacterium
TCCGATACTTCGGCCGAAGTCTCTCAGACCGGATCGGGATGATCGGATGGAATTCGGCTAGTTCTGCCCGGAGTGTGAAAACATCTCGGTCCGTGAGCCGGGCCCGCGACGATGGCTACTTCCCTCGGGGCGAGTCGATGCTGCGCCGAGTCCACGAGGAGCATCTGGTGGGCTTGCTCTACGGCCAGCGGGCGCTGTGCATCGGGGCGCTGGCGCCGCTCAACTACGTCGGCACCAGCCTGCACTCCTACGCCAGGCTGACCCCGTTCAAGCGCCTGGCCCACACCGGCAAGGCGTTCGAGAAGATCTACTTCGGTACGCGCGCCGAGGCCGACCAGGTGCTGTCCTACGTTCAGCACCAGCACGAGCAGGTCAAGGGCGAGCTGCCCGCGGACGCCGGTCCGTTCGCCGCCGGGACGCCCTACTCGGCGTTCGACCCCGATCTGATGCTATGGACCGTAGCCGTGATAGCGGAGTCGGCTCAGTGCTTCTACGAGCTACTGGTGGGGCCCTTGGACGAGGCCGAGCGCGAGGCCCTTTGGCAGGATTACGTCCGGTTCGCCGAGCTGTTCGGGATGCCGCGTGACGCCGCGCCGGCGACCTACCCGGCCTTCCGGAACTGGTACCGCGAGCGGCTGGCCTCGGACGAGATGTACCTGACCGAGGAGGCGCGCTACATCGGGTATGCCACGGCGTTTGAGATCCCCATGCCGCGCCATCAGCAGCCCGGCAAGCGGGTGCACGATCTGCTGATGCTGGGCAGCATGCCCGAGCGGGTCCGCGAGCTGTACCGCCTGCCGTTTACCGCCCGCCAACGAAGCGCGTTCAACCTGGCCGTGCGCACCGTGCGCCTGGCCCGCCGGCTCATGCCCGGTCCGCTCGCCCGTGGCTACAACACCGCGTCCTTCGACGGCGTGGCCGCCACCGAGCAATGGCGGATCGAGCACGGCGTGCCCACACCGCAGGTGCCCGACGACGGCTCAGTTCCGATCGCGCTGCCGACCGCAGCCGACTAGGACTCGTCCAGCTCGAGCACGACCTTGCCGGTGGCGCCGCGCTCGTCGATCAGCTTCAGCGCCTCGGCGGCCCGGTCGAACGGGATCCGGGCGCCCACGATCGGTCGCACGAACCCCTCGTCGATCAGCCGCATGACCTCTTGGCCGATCGTTCGGGTCACGTCCTGCTTGGACATCACGTAAGCACCCCAGCCGGCCCCGATCACCTCGGTGTTGTTCAGCAGCAAGCGGTTGACCCTGACCTCCGGGATCGAGCCGCCGGTGAACCCGACGACCACCACGCGGCCCTCCTCGCGCAGGGAGCGGATGCTGTCGGTGAACCGATCGCCCCCCACCGGGTCGAGCACCAGGCCGACCCCGCCGCCCGAGATCTCCTTGGCCTGATCCTTCCACGGGCCGTTCGAGGAGACGACCTCGTCGGTCCCGGCCTCCCGGGCCACGCGTTCCTTGTCCTCGCTGGACACGACCGCGATCGTCTTGGCCCCCAGCCCTTTCGCCACCTGCAGGGAGGCGGTGCCCACACCCCCGGCCGCGCCGTGGACCAGCACCCACTCGCCTTCCTGAAGCCGCCCGCGCAGCTTGAGGGCAAACCAGGCCGTGTGGTAGTTGAGGACCAGCGCGGCGCCCTGGGCGAAGTCGAGCTCGTCCGGGAGCTTGAAGCACATGAACTCAGGGGCTACCGCCACCTCGGCAAAGCCGCCCAGCATGCAGAACGCGGCCACCCGGTCTCCCGGGACCAGGCCGGCCCCCTCGGGCGCGGAGCGGACGATCCCCCCGACTTCGCTTCCCGGGATGAATGGCAGCGGCGGCTTGACCTGATACTCGCCGCGCGTCTGCAGCACTTCCGGGAAGGACACCCCGGCGGCCCTCACGTCCACCAGCACGCCGCGGCCCGGCGTCAACATGTGCGAGGCCTCGGGCTCGGGAACGTCCACCATCTCGAGCGCCGCATCGGGGCCGCTCAGCTCGGTGATCTGAATCGCGCGCAAGGCCTGGAGATCCTACTTAAGCGGACCCGGGGAGCGGTCTGGCCAGGCGGCCGCTGTACGTGGCGGCGTCGCGCCCCAGACGGCCGCGGCAGCGGGTCAGGTTCGTGCGGCTGGGGTTGTCGTAGCTCGCCGATACGCCCGTGGCGAAGATCGTGCCTCCCACCGTCTGGACCTGAGTGATCCGGACCGCGATCGTTTCGCGGGCCAGCCCGCCGCGGTTGACCAGCCGGCCCCGGCACAGCAGCGGTATCGAGAACTGTCCGCTGCCCACGTACACGCCCGGGGCCACGCGACCCAGCATCAGGCTGTCCGGCCGGCGCCGGCTACCCCGCTCCCGGACCAGCCTCACGCTCTGGCACACCCCAGTCGCGCAGCCGGGCGAGAACCGCCATGTGCGGGACACACGCTCGCCCCGATGCTCGCCGTAGACGCCGTCAACGAGCGTGAGCCGGCCGCGCATCCTGAAGCTCCCCTGAAGCCGGGCGTCGGTGCCCGCCCGGGCCGAAGCCGGGCCCAGGCCGCTCAGCGTCAGCGCGATCGCTGCCGCCACCGCGCCGGTGATGGCTGACCGGCGACGGCTCACCAGGGCTCGTGAATCGTCAGCGAGGACAGGACGCGGCTCAGGTGACCGACCTGATCCCGAGCCGCCGCGGCGAGCGTCGAGCCGGGGTGCGGTTGGTGCACGACCGCGTACAGGCAGAACGGCCGGCCGGCGGAGGTGAAGAAATGCTGGAGGCCAACCTGCCCGCGCCGAGCCACCTGAAGCGCCCGCGGATGGAAGCGCCGAGGGTCGAGGGGCAACGGCAGCGTGCTGGCCGCGAACAGTCCGGAGCCCGGAATCAGCCGCGCGTCCGGCCGGTACTCCTTCAGAGCCAGGAACACTCCTCCCTGCGGCATGCGGTCGGTGGCGCTGCTGCCGAAGTCGGCGTCCCGGACGGGCAGGCCGAAGCTGGCCGCGTGCAGCGTGGGCTCGGCGCCCGAGCGACGGTAGATGCGCCCCTCCCATCCCCGCGGCAGGTCGATCTCGAGTCCGTGGGCCGCCAGCTTCACGTCTACGCCACCACGGCCAGTGCGGCCAGCCCGCCCAGCGCCAGCTGCGCGACGAGCGCGCCCGAGCGAACCGGCCGGGCCAGGACCCGCATGCGCTCATGGAACGCCAGCAGGCGCTGCGGGCTTACGACCCGCGCGGTCAGGAGAACGGTCGCACCGCGCAGCGCCGCCGCCAGGGCGCCGATCGCCGCGCCGGTCTCCGGCTGTCCGGCGGCGAATGCGGACAGGACGACCGCGTACACGGCCGAGCTAACCACGACCGTGGCGACGCCGGCGCCCAGCTGGGTGCCAAAGCCGAGTCCGTAGACCCAGCTGCGATAGCGGTGGAGCCACTGCTCGTTGACCTGCCGCCGGGGTCCCGGGACGGATACTCGCACCAGCTCCCAGGCGAATCCCGCGGTCAGGGCGAACGCCACGATGGCTAGCCGGTTATCCGTCCCGACCCCGGCCAGGACAACAGAGCCGAGCAGTCCGGCCAGCGTGCCGATGGCGGCGCCGCCGAGCACCGAGCCGAACGTGTAGATGGCCGTGGTCGTGTACCAGTTGGCCCCGCGTGCCCGCTCACCGAGCGGGGTGATGCTCGCGAGCATCGACTGACCTCAGGGCGACCAGGCCGACCGAATCGCGGCGATCAGCCCGGCCCCGCAACCCAAGCCCACCAGCACGCTCACGGGCGATCTGGCCCCGCCGGCCCCGCGGGCCGCTCCGCCGGATACAAACTCGGGTGACCAGGGCCGATCCCGTTGATCGCCAGCACCTGGTCGATGTCGCTCGCGCGCTGCTCCCCTCCGCCGGCGTGGGCCAGGTCGTCGATGGCATCTCGCAGCAGCGACATGATCTGCTTCCAGTTGCTGGCCGACCCCTCTCCGTGCACCCGCCCGGCCTCCACGTAGACAAAGTAGGGGGCGGCGGGTACGCCGTAGTCGCTCCAGGCGGCCGAGGACATGATCACCGGCAAATCCGTCGGGGCGAGATCACGCAGCCGCGTCGGACTCTCACGGCTCGGATCCTTCGTGACAGCGATGAACCGCAGGTCGGCCGGAACACCCGGCGGACGGTTCCGCTCGCACAGGTCTTGCCAGAAGCCCTCGCACACGGCGCAGCCCGAAGACAGAAACGCCAACAGTGTGGGTGGCGCGCCCTCCCCCAGTCCGATCTGGACCGCATCGCGCTCGAGTGTCGTCCCGACCACGTCACGGCCGACTCGGTCGCCGGCTCGCCGGTCGGGCTGCGGCAGCGCCGAACCGCGGGGCGGGATCTCAGCCTCCCCGGGGCCCTCGGGCGGGCCGAGCCGCCGCAGGATCTCGGCGTGGCTGCGCAGCAGGCCGACGACCAGCAGCGTCAGCAGCACCAACAGCAGCGTCTCGCAGGCCACCAGCGCCACCATCGGCTCACGCCCCGCCCGCGCCAGGGAGCTGCCCCGCCATGGCAGGCAGGCAGTTCCAGTCATGCGAGCACGTGTTGTCGTCGACGGCCACGCTCCCGTTGCAGTTGAACTGGGGGATCGTGGCCGGGTTCTGGCAGACCACCATCCGGCAGCTCACTTCAGTCACTCCGGGGACCTGTGTATTGCACTGCCCGTAGCGGAACACGTTGCAGTTCACCCGCCGCTCGTCGCAGTTGTGGTTGGCGCAGCGACACGGGCCGAACGATTGGCCGGGGATGCGGTTGCAGTCGACGTAGTAGCGAGCGCCGTTGCCCGCACACAGCCCGTGGCCGCGATATGCCGTGCACATCCACCAGCCGGCCACATACGTGTTGTCCGGGCAGACGTTTTTCCCCTGGTTGATCTCACAGCAGAACGCGGTATAGCCGTCATCGCACAGCCGCCCACCACACGACCCCGGCGCGATCACCGCCCAGGCGCTCACCGGACGCAGCAGGTAGCGCAGTGGTGCCACGACGAAGGCGGCCGCCGCCAGCGCAGCTCGGGACAGCACGCTGCGCCGTGAGATGCGCCGCTCGAGCAGCGAGCCCGTGGCCTCGACGAGCCGCTCGGTCACCGCCCGGCCCCCGCTCCGTAGGCCCGCCAAGCCGATGGGAACACCGTGAATGCCAGATACGCGGCGCAGGCCACGGTGAGAGTGCCGATGGCCAGCGGCACCCCGATCAGTGGCGGGCGGGTGGCGATCCAGGTGATGCCGAGTGGAGGCCTCAGGAAGGCAGCGACGCCAACCAGGCAGGCCACGGCGTTCAGGACCACGTGGACCGAACCGGCGCCGGTTTGGGCATCGCCGAAGCAGCCGCAATCGACCGGCCGGCTGGCGGCCCGCATCAGCCGGGCAACGAAGCCGCAGAACGCGGCGTATGCGACGGCCACCAAGCCGGCGGTCACCGCGCTGGGCCAGACCAGGGCGCTCACTCCGATCGCCAGCTCGGCCCCGCCCAGGCCTCGGATCACGCCTGACGGGACGCCGATCCCGAGCAGGGCGACCGCATCTCGCGCGGCCCGGGGGGAGCGAAGCTTGGCCGCGCCGGCCACAACCAGCAGCCCGCTGATCACCGCGAACGCGGGCATCAGCGCCATGGCCACCACCCGGGGGCGCAGTTGGGCATCATGCGGCGGTTGCTGCTTGTGGGCCGGGCCACGCTCAGCCTCCCTTTTGCTGTCCATTGCGCCAGGCCGGGGCCATCATACGCGGGGCTCGCGAGGCGGGTCAAGCTCGTTCCCGCCCCGGCGGGCTGGCCCCGCATTAGAGTTCTCACATGCCAAACGAGGGCGGTGCAGGCTGACTGCTTGGGTGCGGGGGGTTGGCTGCGCCCTCGGTCTGGCTGGGCTCGTGGCGCTGTACCCGCCTGCGGTCGACGGATCAAGCGGTGCGCGTGCGCGTTCGCCGGCCGGCTCGGCCCGGTGTCTAGTACCCGGACGTCACAAGCCCCTACATCGCCTCTGGGCGCCCAACATTCTCTCGGCCGTCGGCTACCAGCGGGACCGCACCGGAGACATCGCGTTTGCTGTTCGGACACCCTGGGCGTTCTACAGCTACCGGCCCGACCACCAGGAATGGTCGGCCAGCGTGCTCAAGGCCATGTTGATGGTCGCCTACCTGAGCCGACCCTCGGTCGCGGGCCGGGCGCTCAATGACTACGACCGGTCGCTGCTGTACCCGATGATCACCAGATCGGATAACAACGCCGCCGACACGATGGACCAGATCGTCGGCGACGGCGGGCTGCGGGCGCTCGCCGCCCGGGTGGGGATGACCAGTTTCGTGCCCGCGCAGCCCATCTGGGGGGAATCGGAGATAACGGTCAGCGACCAGACCAAGTTCTTCCTGCACATCGACAGCTACATCCCGCCGCGGCATCGCGCCTACGCCCTGCACCTGCTGGCGAGCATCGTGCCCTCGCAGCGCTGGGGCATCGGCGAGGTGGCACCGCGCGGCTGGCACCTCTACTTCAAGGGCGGGTGGGGCTCCGGCACCGGCCTGATCGACAATCAGGTGGTGCTGCTGACCCGCGGCTGCACGCGGGTCTCCATCGCCGTGCTGACCATGCACGACGCGTCCCACGACTACGGCAAGGAGACGCTGAAGGTGATCTTCCGCAAGCTGCTCAAGGGGCTCCCCACAGGCCCGCACAGCCGCTACCGCTGAGCCCCCAGCCGCTAGCGCTACCCGAACTCCTCCTCGAGCACCCGGATGGCCCGCGGCGGCGCCCGCAACGTGTCTAGCCGCGCGATCTGCTCCATCGCCGCGTCGAACCGGGACTCCAGAACCGGGTGGATCACCATCACCAGCCGGGCCTGATCGGCCAGGCCCTTTTGCACCACCGACTTGACCGACACCTCGTGCGAAGATAGAACCTGAGCCACCTGGGCCAGCACCCCTGGCTGGTCAGCCACCTCGAGGTGCAGGTAGAAGGCGGAAGTGACGTCCTGAACGATCTCCAACGCGTTCATGGTGGGCGGGGTGGAAGCCGGCGGGATCATCGCGCTGATCACGTCTCCTACCACCGCCGTCGCCGTCTGAGGCCCACCGGCACCGGGACCCGACATCGTGATCTCGGTGATCGTCTCCGACTCCACCGTCACCGCGTTGAACGGTCCCCCCACCGAGGCCAGCGGGTGGCCGGGATACAGGAACGCCGGGTGCACGCGGACCGACAATCCGCCCCCGAGCCGCTCCGCGGTCCCGATCAACTTGAGCTCCAGGCCCAGCTCACGCGCGTACTCCAGGTCGTCGGGCTGGATGTGCTGGATCCCCTCGTAGCGGACCTGGTCGACGTGCACCGGCGTGTCGAACGCCAGCCGGGCCAGAATCGCCATCTTGGCCGCGGCGTCACGTCCGTCGACGTCCTCGGCCGGGTCCGCCTCGGCGTAGCCCAGACGCTGGGCCTCGGCCAGCGACTGCTTGAACGTGCTTCCGGTCCGCGCCATCTCGGTGAGGATGAAGTTCGTCGTCCCATTGACGATCCCGTGGACCCGGTCGATCTGCGCCCCGGCCAGCGACTCCTGAAGGACCCGGATCACCGGGATCACGCCGGCCACCGCGGCCTCGAAACGCAACTGCACGCCATGGGCCCGGGCAGCGTCCCAGAGCTCTTCGCCGTGGTGCGACAGCAACTGCTTGTTGGCCGTGACCACGTGACGACCGGCCTCGATCGCGCGCAGCACCCACCCGCGCGCCGGATCGATACCTCCGACCAACTCTACGATCAGGTCCGAGCGCTCCAGGATGTCCTCGAACGATCCCCGGCTGCGCGTCAGCACTCCCGACAGCTCGGGGCGCAGCCCGGTGATCACCGTAATTCGGTCCGCCTGGGCGCTCAGCAGGCGAGCGAACGCCGAGCCGACGGTGCCGTGACCCAGCAGGCCAACCCGGAACACCGGCTCAGCTGAGGTCACGGGCGGCCAGGTCGTCGTAGGTCTCGCGACGCACGACTGCGCGAGCTTGGCCGTCACGGCAGAAGATCACCGGGGGCCGGGGAATGCTGTTGTAGTTGTTGGCTAGGGCGAAGCCATACGCCCCGGTAGCGGGCGTGACGATCACATCGCCGACCGCCGGATCCGCCAGGTCGACGTTGCGGATGAGCACGTCACCGGACTCGCAGTGCTTGCCCGCGAGGCGGCAGGGCTCGCCGCCCGAGGCCAGAGGACGGTCGGCGATTACCGCCTCGTACTCGGCCCCGTAGAGCATTGGGCGCAGGTTGTCCGACATGCCGCCGTCCACCGCCACCCAGGTCGAGACGTTCCGCTTGACCGTCTCCACCGTGTAGGCGGTGACTGTCGAGTTCGCCACCAGCGCCCTCCCGGGCTCGATCAGCAGACGGTTGGCGCGGCCCAGCCACTGGTGAGCTGCGTCGACCAGTGCCGCCACCCATTCCTCCGGCGCCGGTGGGCTATCCGTCGCTGTGTAGGCCACCCCGAGACCGCCCCCCAGGTTGTACACCGGGAACTTACCCAGATCGGCGATCGCGCGGATCGCCGCCCGGAAGGGCTCGAGCTCGAGAATCTGCGACCCGATATGGCAGTGCAGCCCCAGCAGCTCAAGCTGGGGTTCGTCGCGTAGACGCTCGATCGCCGCCGGCGCCTGCGCCAGGGCAAACCCGAACTTCGAGTCGGCCTGACCGGTCGAGATCGCCTGGTGCGTCTTCCCGGAGACGTCGGGCGTGACCCGAATCAGCACTGCCTGGCGCCGGCCCAGCCGGCCCGCTACCTGGGCCAGCCGGTCCAGGTCGTCCATCGAGTCGAGCACCACGCAACCGATTCCCGCCTCCACCGCAATGACCAGCTCGGTTTCTGACTTGGCGTTTCCGTGCAGGTAGATCCGGACCGGCGCGAATCCGGCCCGCAGGGCCAGATGCAGCTCGCCACCCGAGGCCACGTCGCAGGCCAGTC
>DASZGO010000310.1:0-3900 GCA_035938755.1 Solirubrobacteraceae bacterium
ACGATCAGCAGCAGGCCAAAGCCGCGCACCATCGGCACCGGCGACAGCTGCAAGACCAGGAACCCGGTGGCCGTGGCCAGGGCGGCGGTGGCGATGGTCGGCGCGGCCAGGGCGGCGGCGCGGGCGATAGCCAGGTAGCCGCTGACTGGGCCGCCCGCCGGGTCGGCCTGGCGAGCTTCCTGCACCCGTGACTGGAATTGGATCGCGTAGTCCACCGCCAAGCCGATCAGCACCGGAAGCACGGCCAGGGAGGCCAGGGTCAGGCTGGCTCCGACCACGGCCAGCGCCCCGAACGTGATGCCGGCGGCGGCCAGCGCGACCAGCAGCGGCAGGAGCCGGAGCCGGCGGCGAAACACCAACAGCAGTGTGGCTCCCATTACCACTAGCGCCACCACGAGCAACAACACGATCGAGCTGGTGATCTTGTCCGACAGATCGCTGACTATCACCGGCACGCCACTGACCGTGTACGTGCCGGCGAACTTGAGGCGGAAGTCCGGCATCTGGACCGCCTGGCGGATCAGCGAGATCGCCCGGGTCTGGGCGGCGGTGCTCAGCCCCGGCTTCAGCCGGGCCTGGATCAGAGCCGAGTTGGCGGTAGGAAACAGGTAGGAGAACCGGGCCTTGGGCTGGTTCATGCCTCGGCTCTGGTCGAACACGATCTGGGGGATGAACTGCGGGTCGTCGATCCGCGGGGTCCCGGCGATGCCCGAGTTCAGATACGCCCGCTCCAGGTTCTGCGTCTGCTGTTGCTGCTCGATCTGGGCCGCGGCGTTGCAGGCCTGGACGGCCTGCCGGCGGGACAGGTGCCGGGCCAGCGCCAGCTGGTAGGCCGCCTGGCAGTAGCGCTGGACCGCCTGGTTGGCCGACGAGATCATCGTCCGCACTTGCGTGTTGACCGCGGACACGGCCCGGTTAAGGAACGTTCCGGGTCCGTAGACCACCTGCACCGGCTTGTCTTTGGCCAGCTGGCCGCAGGGACTGTTCAAGCCTCCGTAGGGCGTGGCGCTGGCCGGGGCGGGCGTGAACGAGCCCAGCGTCTGGTTGGAAACCAGGGTCTCGCCGGCCAGGCACGCCTCGAGCTGGCTGACGGTGGCCAAATCCTTGGTCTCCACCAGATCAGGCAGCGGCTCCTTGATCAGCACGACCACCGCGTCGCCGCCGAAATGCTGATGGTCGTCGGCGGTGGCCTGATAGCTCGGAGAGGAGCGGCTGACGAACGTGTCGCTGCCGGCGTTGGGCTCCAGGCCAGTGGCCAGCCCGGCCCCGATCACAGCCAGCGCGCCCACGATTCCAAGCGTGAGGAACGGGCGCCTCGCGGCACCAAGGATTAGCTGGTACAGCCGCTGGGTCATACGTGGGTCAGGCTAACGCTGCAAAGGGTCGTTGGCGCCGGGTGGAATGGCTGAACGAGAGATTCCGGCGGGCATGTCTCGGGAGAGAAACGCCCGAGGGGGATGAATCTTGTTGGGGGGGTCTTCGCAAGCGCTTGCGACGGCCACCCCCTAACAACTAATCCATCGTCAGCGGACCCTCAGACTCAGCAGACAGGAACTGGCGGATGAACGGGTTGTCGGAGTTGAGCATGTCCTCCGAGGGCCCGGCCTCCACGATCCGGCCCTTCCACAGCACGTTGATGTAGTCCGCGACGCGGCGCGCGGTGAGGATGTCGTGGGTGATGACGCAGAAGGTCGGCAGATGCGGCTTCTGCTTCTGCTTGGCGGTCTCCATCATGTCGCGATGGATCTCCAAGATCAGCTCGCCCAGGAGCGCCGTGCGCACCGGATCAAGACCGGAATCGGGCTCGTCGAACAGGAGGATGTCCGGCTCCAGCACCAGTGCGCGGGCGAACCCGGCCCGCTTGCGCATCCCGCCGGACAGCTCGTTGGGCATCTTCGTCCTGGCATCGCTCAGGCCGACCTCGCCCAGGCGGTGCATCACGATCTCCTCGATTTCCTCCTCACTCTTCTCGGTGTGCTGGCGCAGCGGGAACGCGACGTTGTCGTACAGGCTCATCGAGCCGAACAGCGCCCCGTCCTGGAACAGCAGCCCGAACTTCTTGCGCATCTCGAACAGGTCGTCGTCGGGCATGGCGGGCACCGACTCGCCGTGCACGAGGATGTCCCCCTGATCGGGATACAGCAGGCCGACCATGTGCTTGATGCACACCGACTTCCCGGTGCCGGAGGGTCCGATGATCATCGAGACCATCCCCTCGGGCAGGCCCATGTTCAGCCCGCCCAGCACGCGTGAGCGGCCAAACGACTTGTAGACATCGATGAACTCCACCGCGTCGGGATGCCCGGAGGGGTACACGCGGTAGGTGTGCCACCGGTAATCCTCCTCGGAGGAGCCCGGGGGCGGAGCCGGCCGCGGTTGCTCGTCCACGACCGAAACGCGCGAGCGACTTACCTCCCTGGGCTGCTTACCCGCACCGGTCTGCTCCCAGGGCATGACTGTCCGTTCTTCGGCTCGACCGGCGTCCGCGCCGGCCTCGCCGCCGGCAGCGACTACCGTCTCCTGGGTCCGGGGAGGCTCTTCCCACTCGAGCGGCTCGTTGTCGTCCTCGGCGTGGACAGACGCCGGCGGCGCTGCCGGCGCGGGCTCCTCGGGCGGCTCCTGCTGCGCCTCAGGCGCTACGGGTGCCGGTTCGTCGCTCACCCACGGCGTCTTGTCGGCCGGGCCGCCCTCGGACTTCTCGGGCTCGGAGCTGCTCTCCGCGGCCGGAGTCGGCTTCCAGGTTTCCGCCTCCTGCGGCACCCAAGACTCCGACGACGCGTCGCCGCCGGGATTGTCCAACGGCCTCACGCTGGGCGGCGGCTCGCTCTGGTCGCTCGACGCGCTGGGGGCCGGAGTGGGCGCCGATTCCGGCTCTTCGCCCCGCTTGTCTTTTCCTCCAAACAGTCCACCAAACCGTGCCATGTCAGCCTCCTATGGGTGCTCTCGGGTTGGCACCCCAGAACAGCTGGGTTCCCAGCATTCCGATGATATGTACGCCTACGATGTTCAAGACCATTGACTTCGCCGTGGCCGTACCTACGCCTACCGGTCCACCTGAGGCGTTGTAGCCGTAGTAGCAGCCGACCAGCACGATCATCGTAGCTTCGGCCATGGCCTTGATCACGCTGTATAAGAGGTCGGGTGGGTTTTGGAACTGCCAGAAGATGAGGAAGAACCCTCCGGAGGAAACGTCTCCGATCTGTTCGACCACCGCCAGCCAGCTGGCGAAGAACCCGGCGCCGATCGCGGCCAGGTACATGAATGGCAGCACCATCCAGGCGGCGAGCAGACGGGTGGCGCAGAGGAAGGTCATGCCGCTGATGCCCATGACCTCCAGCGCGTCGATCTCGTCCGAGATCCGCATCGACCCCAGCTCGGCCACGATCCCGGTGCCCACCTTGGCGGCCATCATGTAGCCGAAGGCCAGCGGCACGATCTCACGCAGGTCACACCACGCCGCGAACACGCCCGAGTACGCCGGCGCGCCGATCGAGCGGTTGAAGTACGCGCCCTCGATTCCGCACTCCAGCCCGGAGATGAACACCAGCCCCCAGATGACCAGCGTCGACCCGACGATCAGGATCCCGGCCTGGCGCAGCGCCTCGCCGAAGAACCGGAACACCCGCAGGCCAAAGATCTCGCGCATGACCTGCGCGATGAACTTGACCAGCTCGCCGAAGGTCTCGATCCACCCGCGCGGTACGGCTACAAGCTCGCCCATCTATCCCTCAGTCCCTGCCTGGACCCGGCCGCCGGTCGCCATTATTTGGGGATGGTGGTGATTTCGGGGTGGGTGGCCAGGAGCGTCTGGGTGAACGCGTAGTTGAACGCGAAGATCCCGTTGAACGCGATCACGACCGCCTCGTTCACCGCCCGACCAACCCCCTCCGCGCCACCGGA
>DASZGO010000311.1:0-7126 GCA_035938755.1 Solirubrobacteraceae bacterium
CGATCGCGTCGACCACTGCCGGCAAGCTGGGGATGCCGATCTTCAGGCCCTTGTAGAAGGGGATGTCGATCTCGGCAACCGCGCTCAGCCTCCGGTCCACGTCGGCGTCGGTCCCGATCACCTCCACCTCGAAGCCGGGGACCCCGCGCTCGCGGATCTGCCGGATCGTGTGCGTGACTCCGTGCGTGCCGCCCAGCCCGTCCGCTACCAGAGCCACCCGCGGCCGGTCGCCGTCGTTGCGGGTCAGCTTGAACTTCTCCCGACCCAGGAACGCCGACGCGGCGGCGTAGGGGATGGCGGGAATGCACGCGTCGAACAGGCGGAGGGCCGCGCGTTTGGGATCGAGCTCCATCTCGCCCTCGCCCATGGCCACGATGTCGTGGATCGACTCGGCCAGCTTGCGCTCGTGAATCCGTCGGCCCTGGCGGTACAGGTCGGGGTGGGAGATCTCGCCCTCCTGGAGCAGCTCAATCAGGTTCGCCTCCTCCAGCCCCATCTCGGCCAGCCAGGCGCGGAGCACGGCTCGCGCATCGTCGGGTCCCAGGTTTCCGCCCACCGGACCGCTGCGCATTTCGCCCTCGCGCATGACGCGCTGGACGATCTCCAGCAGGACCAGCGGGTCGGGCCGCGAGGTCTCGGGCTGATGCCCGAGGGCGCGAATGGCCAGCGAGATCGCGGCGTGCGTCCACTTGGCCGCGCTTCCTTGGGCCCCGTGCGCGGCCACGCGGCCGTCCCGGATGTGGGTCAGGAACTCCTGGGGAGTGGCGGCCAGAGGCGTTTCGCTGAACGTCCTCCCGATGTCGATTCCGGCGTGATCGTCCGAGCCCCCGATGGGGGTTCCGCCGTGGGTCTCGATGTAGACGAACGCAGGCAGGTTCAGCTCCTTGGCCCGCGACCCATTGCGGGTCTCCCAGATGGGGAACAGCTCGGCCAGGCGGCGGCGATGGGCCGCGGTCAGCGGAGCCTCCACCGCGTAGAACGGATGGGCCAGGGCGGCGGTGATCTCGCGTTCGTGCAGGTAGGCGGCGCACGCCTCCACATCGTCGTTGTGGGCCTGCAACCAAGCGTGGTCGTCGGGGGTGATTCCGTAACACAGCACATGCACGGCCTGTGGCTCGCCCTTAAACCAGACCGTTAGCTCTTCGGACACGAAAGTGTCAGGGAGGTGGGACAGGGTCAGCGCCCCGGCGATTGTGTCGTGGTCGGTGATGGTCACGAAGTCCATCCCCCGGCGCTTGGCCAGCTCGTACACCTCTTCCGGGGGCGTTGCACATTCCGGCAGTAGCAGTGAACGTTGAATTCCCAGCTTCGACAGCTCCGATGCGGTCGAGTGCACATGCATGTCGGCCCGACTGGTTTTATTCATGCCTTGAAAATTGCCCTGCAAACGGCGGGATCCGGTAAGCAAGCTGTGCAGCTGATGTGTCCTTTTCGTAAACGAAAAGGAGAGAGAGGGTCAGTTCAGAGAAGCTTTCCCCATGCCGGTCACATTGCCGTCAATTGAGACCGGAATCGAAGGTGCTTTGCTCGAACGCGGGACGCTGCGTATCGAGTTGGCCTTCCGCCCGTTCACTTTCACGGTGAGACGAGCAGGACGAAGGCTACTAAGGGCCGGGGACGTCTGGGTGGCCGAAGGTAAGGTGCACGACCGCTTCATCCAGTTCACGGAGGGTGTGGTCGCCCACGAGGAGCTCGAGCCGCACGAGCGGGCCCGCCGGGCGAGCGTGGCTGGGAAGCTGAGCGACGGCCTTGAGCTGGCGCTGGCGCTTCAGGGCGGTCGACAGGCCCGTCTCCGGATACGGCTGCCCCGCGACGACCGGTTCAGCCTGGAGCTCGACTGCGGGCAGGACACCGCCGCCGAAGGCGGTGGTCCGCTACGGCTGGCGCTGGAGTGGGACCAGCGGTCCGGCGAGCGGTTCGTTGGACTCGGGGCCCGCCACGGGGTGCAGCTCGACCAGCGGGGGCGGGTCGTGCAGCTGGGGGCCGACCGCCGCTACACCGGTCCCGACTGTCCGCCTGACCTGCTGGCCGAGGGCGGGATTCCCCAGGGCGATTGCGCCCCCGCCCCGTGGCTGATCTCCAGTCGCGGCTACGGGGTGCTGCTGGACACCGAGGCCAACGGGGTGCGGTTCGACCTCGCCTCGGACCGCACGTCGGTCTCGACCCGCGCGTCGGCCGGATCGCTGAAGGCCCTCTTCCTGTGTCAGAGCACTCCGGCCGCTCGCCTGCGGGCCTATTGCCGGCTGGCCGGCTTCCCCGCGCTGCTCCCCGAGTGGGGATACGGCTTCTGGAAGAGCCGCGATGTATACGAGCACCAGGACGACGTGCTCGAGGACTTCCACGGATTCCGCGAGCGCGCCATCCCCCTCGACGCGCTCGTCATCGACTCCCCCTGGGAGACCCAGTACAACACCTGGAAGTTCAATCCCCACCAGTTTCCCGACGCCCGGGGGATGATCTCGGAGATGCGGGCCGCGGGGGTAAGGACGGTCGTCTGGGTCACCCCGTGGACCAACCTGGATTCCGGGGACGGCCAGATCCCGCCCCAGCCCGGCTCGGAGCGCCTGCATCGCGAGCCGGCCTCCAACTATGCCGCCGGAGCCGCGGCCGGGCACTTCGTCCGCCAGCCGGCGGGGAGTAACGGCGAGCCGGAGCCGTTCGTTACCCAGTGGTGGATGGGCACCGGCTCGCCGGTGGACTTCACCAGCCCGGAGGCCGAGGAATGGTGGCGGGGTCAGGCCAAACAGGTCCTGGAGCTGGGGGTGGAGGGCATCAAGGCCGACGACGGCGAGGGCTACTACATCCCGGACCACGTCCAGCTGGCCGACGGACGCAGCGGCGCCCAGGCCGCGTGGGCGCTCGGGGGTCTGCACCGCCGGTGCATGCAGCGGGCCCTGGACGAGGTTCATCCTGGCCGGGGGGTGGTGTTCGGCCGCTCGGGCTGGACGGGCCAGCACGCGGTCGGCCACACCTGGGCCGGCGACCAGGCGTCTGACTTCTGGTCGCTCCGGGCCCTCGTTGGGGCCAGCCTCAGCGCGGCGTGCAGCGGGTTCTCCAACTGGTCGCACGACATCGGCGGCTACGTGGGCCACCGCCTGGTGGAGCGTTGCCCGCCGGAGGTGCTGGTGCGGTGGGCGCAGTTTGGGTGCTTCACCCCGCTGATGCAGGCCCACGGGCGGATGCCCCAGGAGCCGTGGCACTACGCCCAGCGGGTGCTCGATCTGTACCGGGGTTACGTGCTGCTGCACGAGCAGCTGGTGCCCTACGTGCGGGCCGCGGCGGCCACCGCGGCTCGGACCGGTCTGCCCATCATCCGGCCGCTGTGCCTGATCGATTCCAGCGACGAGCGGGGTTGGACGATTGCTGACGCCTATGGATATGGGCCGGCGCTGTGGGTCGCCCCGGTGCTCGACGACGGCGCCCGCGAGCGAGAGGCCCCGCTGCCCCGCGGCAGGTGGATCGAGACCTGGTCCGGGCAGGTGGTGAGCGGCGGCCACGAGGTGGCGGTCCCGGCGCCGCTGGAGCGGATCCCGGTGTGGGTCAGAGAGGGATCGATCATCGTGACCTACCCGCCTGAGCACGTGGCCGGCGGCCTGGGGGAGGAATCGGGTACCGACGCCCCGCTGCAGGCCACGCTATGGGGCCGGCCCCGGCTGGGGAGCGCGGCGGTACGACTGGCCGACGGGACGCAGATCGGGTGGCGGCACGGAAGCTGGTCGGTCTCGACCGATCGTCCGGTGAGCTTCAGCGAGCGCTTCACCGATTGATCACAACAGGTTGTCGGCCTGTTCACGAGAACTTGGGCCCGGACGGCGAACGTCTGGTGGATGCGAGTCGTCGACGTCACTCTGTTCTACGGCAAGCGCAGTGGCGGGATCCGCACCTACCTCGAGGCCAAAGCCGGGTATGCCGCCAGCTCCGGGGCATTCGAGCATCACCTCGTCATCCCCACCGAGCAGCGCTCGCTGCGCATCGTGTCCTCCAACGGCTACCGGGTTCCCCTGGGGCCGGCCGGACTCGGGCCCACGCTTCGCGAGCTGAGCCCCGACGTCGTCCTGCTCCACGACCCGTACTGGACCCCCCGGCTGGCCACCCGGGTGGCCCATGAGGTGGGAGCGAGCGTGGTCGCCGTGCACCACTCCTCGGCGGCGCTGCACGCGGCCGGGCTGCCCGGTCCCGACGGCATCTACGCCCGTGCCCTGGGTCGCTGGTACCGGCGGGCGTATCGCGACGTCGACGCGATCATGACCGTCGTGGACCCCGAGGTCGACGTAGCCGGCGTCCGCCTGCTTCCCCTGCGGCTGGGTGTCGATCCCGCGTTCCATCCTCGGCTGGAGATCCCGCGCGGCGACCACGTCCTGTACGTGGGGCGGCTGGCCCGGGAGAAGGGGCTGCGTGAGCTGCTAGAAGCCGCCTCCGGCGCGCCCGAGCCCTGGCCCCTCCACCTGGTGGGCGCCGGCCCGGCCGAGGACTGCCTGCGCGACCGCGCCCGCCAGCTGGGCCTGGCCGACCGGCTCAGCCTCCGGCCGTTCCTAGCCAGCCGCCAGGACCTGGCCGAAGCCTACGCCGGCGCCCGCTGCGTGGTCCTGCCCGGGGCGCACGAGACGTTTGGACTGGTCGCCCTGGAGGCCGCGGCGTGCGGCGTACCGGTGGTCACGGCCCGCACCACGCCCTCCTCGAGGCTGCTGGGCCGGCTCGGGGGCACGTTCGTGGCCGGAGATCCGGTCGACCTGACTCGGGCGATCACCCGAGCCCGGGGACTGAAGCGAGATCCCGAGCTCGGTTGGGAGCTGGCCCGCGATCACGCCTGGGATGCCGCGCTGTCTGCGGAGCTACGCGAACTGCAGAGCTTCGTGGGCGCGGCCCGGGCGTGCGCGTGAAGGGCGGCCGGCTCGCGGTTGCGCTCCACGACGTCGAGCCGGAGACCTTCGGGCGGGTGATGGAGATCCGCTCCTGGCTGGCCCGGCGGGGGGTGGACCGGGTCACCCTGCTCGTCATCCCAGCTTCGGGACGGCGACCGGTGTCCGGCCACGCGGCGCTGGGGGCTTGGTTACGAAGCTGCGTCGCGTCTGGTGACGCGGTGGCGCAGCACGGCTTCACTCATCGCTCCACCGCCCAGGCCGTCTGGCCGCGCCGGGTCCTGGCCGGCTGGCAGGGCGGGGCAGCGGCCGAGTTTCCCGGCCTGGACGGAGGCGAAGCCCTGGCGCGGGTGACTCGCGGGCGAGCCGTGCTCGAGGAGGCGGGCCTCTCGGTCCGCGGCTTCGTAGCTCCGGGCTACGCCTACACCCGTGGCCTGCGGTACGGGTTGCCCCGTTCCCACGAGTGGTTCGCCGATCTTACGGCCGTCCGGATCCGCGACCGCGACGACATCCAGGCCCGGGCGCTGTGTCTGGGCGCCTCGACCCCGTTCAAGCGCGCCGTGTCCCCAGCCCTGGTCCGGTCCCTCAGCCACGCTCCGGGCAGGGCTATGCGGGTCGATGTGCACCCGGCCGACTTCGACCACCGGCTCCACATGGCCACGCTCGAGTGGCTGCTCGACCGGGCACGGGGCCGCGAGGCGGTGACCTACGACGACCTCCTCCGATGAGCGCCGGGCCCGCCAGGCTCGGCTGAGGGTCGGCGCCGAGCGAGTCCTGAGGTCGAACTGGCGGGAGGGCCACCGGGCCAGCGATGCCCTGGCCTACGCGTTCACCTGCCCCGCCACGCCCCGCTATCGCCACCAGTGGTACTGGGACTCCTGCTTTCACGCCATCGTCTGGCGCCGGATCGATCCGGCACGGGCTCGGGCCGAGTTGCGCACCCTGCTGCGGGCCGGCCGGCTCGACGGGTTCATTCCGCACACCACGTTTTGGGATCGCTCCGCCTACTGGCGCCGGGCCCCGTTCTACGGGACCCGAGGCGTATTCGGAGACACGGCTACCGCCACCATCCAGACACCGCTGCTGGCGTTGGCCTGGGAGCTCGTGGCCGACGCCTCGCCGGATGACCCGGGATTCCGGTGCGAGGCGCTGGCCGAGATTCGGCTCCACTACGACTGGCTGCAGCGTGAGCGGGATCCGGACGGCGATGGGCTGCTGAGCATCATTCACCCCGACGAGTCGGGGCTCGATGACTCGCCGAAGTACGACCCGGTATTCGGGTGGATGTGTCATTACCGGCCGGGTTACTTCTGGCTGGTCGAGCGCTACCGCCGGCTGGGCTACGCGGCCGCCGAGATCGTGGATCGCTACGAGGAGCACGTCGAGGACGTGCTGGTAAACGTCTGCTACGCGCTGTCGCTCCACGCCTTGGCTCGGCTTGACCCCGAGCACGGAGCGACCTACGCGGCCCGGGCCGCTCAAACCGAGACCGCGCTGCTCGAGCGCTGCTACGACGACCGCACCGGTCTGTTCTTCGACCTGGCCGGCCGCTGGGAGTGGCCGGTCAAGGTGTCCACCTGGTCATCGCTGGCGCCGCTGGCCCTGCCCGGCCTACCTGAGGACGTTCGCCGCCGCGTGGTGGAGGAGCACGTGCTCGATCCGCGCCGCTACCAGGTGCCCTACGGGATTCCCTCAGTGGCCGTGGAGGAGCCGTCGTTTCGCCCTGGCTTTGCGCTCTGGCGCTGCTGGCGCGGACCATCCTGGATGAACACGGCCTGGTTGCTGGTCCCGGCCATGCGAGAGCTCGGGTATGCACACGAGGCTGAGCGGATCGTGACTTCGCTGGAGCTCGCCGCCGACCGGTACGGCTTTCGCGAGTACTACAACCCGATCAGTGGACGCGGCTTGGGCGCGTGTGACTTCGGGTTCGCCACGCTGTTGATCGATCTGGAGGGTCCGGCTGAGCCGTCGCCCGTGGCGAACGGCTAGATGTTGCCGTCGCCGTCGCTGGGTGCGCCGTGGTTGTCGGGGTCGTTGTCGCCGACGTTGCCCTGCGGGATCCCACTGGAGCTCGACGTGGTGGTCGAATGCGTGGGCGGGGGCGCGGAGTGCGTCGTGGTCGTGGGCGGAGGGGCGGAGTGCGTGGTCGTCGTGACGGGCGCCGATGTCTGTGTCGAGGTGGTGTTGGCCGGCTTGGGCTTCGGCTTGGGCTGGGGCTTCGCCTTGGGTTTGGGCTTCGGCTTGGGCTTAGGCGTGGTGGCCGTGGC
>DASZGO010000312.1:0-2233 GCA_035938755.1 Solirubrobacteraceae bacterium
GCCAGCTCGCTGGACAGCCCGGCAAGCCTACCTAGACGCAGCGGCCTGGCTGTCCAGGGGGCGAGCGGCGCTCAGGCGTTGCGCACGGTCAGACCGCCGTCGACCACCACCGTCGTACCGGTGATGTAGGACGCCGCCGGCAGCAGCAGCGACAGGGTGGCGTGGGCCACTTCCTCAGGCTCCCCGTAGCGCCGCAGCGCGGTGCGCCTGTGCGCGTACTTGGTTTTGTCCGCGTCGGGAATGGCCGCGGTCATACCGGTATTGATCGGGCCCGGGCACACGCAATTGACCGTGATCCCGCTGGGTCCGAGCTCCACGGCCAGGACGCGGGTGAGCCCGATAACCCCGTGCTTGGAGGCCACATACGGGCCGATCCAGGCGGTCGCGCCCAGACCTTCGGTGGAGGCGATGTTGACGATCCGCCCCGCGCCGTCGCGCCGCAGGTCGACCAGCGCCGCCCGTACGAACCGGGCGTAGGCGGTCAGGTTGACCGCGAACGTGGCGCTCCACGCCGCCTCGAAGTTCTCCCCCTCGATGGGCGCGGGGACAGCCACCCCGGCGTTGTTGACCAGACCGTCGATCGGCCCCAGCTGGTTGCGCACCTCCTCCACCGCTCGGTCAGCCACCCCATCCTCGGCCACGTCGCCCGTCACGGCGTGAACCTGGCCTCCGGCCTGCTCGATCTCCTCGGCCACGCCGGCCAGCCGCTCGCCGTCGCGATCCACGATCCCCACCAGCGCCTGCTCGTCGGCCAGCAGGTGGGCGGTGGCCCGGCCCATGCCGCTCGCCGCGCCGGTGACCAGCACGACCTGGCCGGCTATCGACCGGCTGAGCTGCGTCAGCCTCACGCGCACCACCGCTCGCCATCCAGGCTCGCCGGACTGGTGGGCGCGTGAGTCATCCGGCTGCGGCGCTGATCGTCCGGCCGCAGCCGGCCAGCTCGACGGTGATCGGGCCGTCGGACTTGACGTTCACCGCGGTCCGGCAGTCCACGTGGGCCCGGGCCGGATCGATGGTCAAGTGGGCCAGGTTGGTGGCCGAGATGTCGATCGCGTCCGAGGCCCCAGCCGCCGGTGTGGGGCCCCAACGCTGGGACTGGCTGACGTACGCGATGGCCGGGATCATCCCCCCGCTCAGCGTCCCCGCGCCGGGCTGCGTGCCCGAGGCGACGGGATCGCCCGTGCCGAAGCCGCGGGAGGTGGCATCGATCAAGCCTTTGGAGCCGGGGCTTCGAACCGTCAGCCCGGACAACCAGTAGGCGTGGTCGCCCACCAGGCGGTAGCTGGGGAAGTCAATCGCCGGATCGACGCCAAACGTGACGTGGGCCGGATTGCGCTGCAGCGTGTCGTCAGCCAGGAACGAGGCGGCCGGACCGTACTCGTCGTTGAGGGCGAACGTGTTGTGCTCGCCCGGGCTGAATTCGTCGAGCTGGTAGCGATAGCCCAGGCCGTCCAGCGTGCGCGCCGTCTGCTCCACGCCCGGGATCGGTACCTCCTCGTCGGCCACCATGTTCCACATCAGGATGGGCAGGTTGCGCAGATTGCCCAGCATCCCCTCCTGGTCGGTGCCGGAGATCGAAAACGCTTTGCCGAACAGGTCGGGGAACTGCTCGCCCAGCTGGAAGGTCCCGATCCCGCCCATCGAATAGCCGGTCAGCGCCGCGCGCCCCGGGTCCAGGTGGTAGTGCGCGGCAAGGTCGGCCATGGCCTCGAACACGTCGGCCGCGGCCAGCCCGGTGTAGTTGCCGTCGGGCCCTCGTGCCTCGGGTGTGACGACGATCGAGCCCGGTCCGGCCTCGCCGAACTCCGACTGGTTCCGCGAGGACAGGTACAGGTTGTAGTTGGTGAACAGCGCGTGCAGCAGCAGCGTGAGTCCGTAGCCCCGGGCCGGGGCCGGCTTGGTGGGCACGTAGACCGCGTAGGGCTGGAGCTGGCCTCGGTAGGCGCAACCCGAGTCGCCGGGGGCGCAGGTGGCGGAATAGTCGATGCCCTGCGCGGGCTCGAAGTGGCTGGCCATGATCCGATCCATGGGCCCGGTGCGCGGCACCGCGCGGTTGTCGGTCATCCCCGACCGCAGCTTGGCGAAGTCCACGAACGCGGCCAGCGAGCTGATGTCGCCTGAGGCCAGGGCCTGCCCCTGGTCGGCGTCACGCCACCAGGCCGGACTCTGCGCGGTGGCGGGCACGCTGTTCAGCTCGTGCAGGTCGGTCATCGGCTCGTGCGTGCGGAAGCCG
>DASZGO010000313.1:0-13182 GCA_035938755.1 Solirubrobacteraceae bacterium
CGCGGGAGTGCCGCACGATCCCCAGAATCCCCGGGCGGTGTACGTCAGGACCACGTACCC
The DNA here is from genome assembly GCA_035938755.1 of Solirubrobacteraceae bacterium. Taxonomy (GTDB): domain Bacteria; phylum Actinomycetota; class Thermoleophilia; order Solirubrobacterales; family Solirubrobacteraceae; genus Palsa-465. The sequence goes on from DASZGO010000313.1 coordinate 61, forward strand.
CCGGCGCGCCCATTCGTATGCGTTGCCGGTGTACGCGTGCGAGCTGGGATCGAGGTACTCGTACTTGCTGTTGCCGAACCCATTCAGTTCCACGACCAGCGGCGCATGCCGCACGAGCCGCCGCGGAAGCGTCACGGTGGTGTCCAGCGGCACGCCGTCCCAGCTGGGGGCCAGACCGGCGCACTGATACAGGCCGGAAGTCGCCCCACAACCAGTGAGCCCGAGCAGTGTGGCGTCCCCCGCCCGCGCGCTGGCAGCGCCCCAGACCAGGCAGGCGACGACGGTCGCCAACGGCAGCACCCTCCTCATATCAGCCAGGATAAGCCGTTGGGCGAGCTGAGTCGGCAACCGGTAGGGTCGCCGAAACAACAGGAGGCAATCATGGCGACTCGCATACAGATGGATTTTTCGGGGCTCAATCTCGCCGACTACGACAAGGTGTGTGAGGCCTTGAACTTTCCGTCGGATTGGCCCGACGGGCTGCTGGCTCACACATCGGCGGAGGTGGACGGCCGTCTCCGGGTGGTCGATATCTGGGAGTCTCCGGCCCAGTACGACGGCTTCGTCGAGGGGCGCCTGGTGCCGGCGATCGGCGGAGCGCTCGGTGACCGGGCCGAGCAGCCGCAGCGGTCCGATCGGGAGCTCTACACGTTCTACGCGAAGTAATCTGCGACCAGACGGGCCGGCGGCGGGTTAGGTCCCGCTGCTGGCTCGCCTCCGCCGCGCGGTGCCCATCAGGTGGAGCAGATCAAAGCTCAGAAACGCGGCCAAGATGGCCGTGACCTCGGCGGGGTCGTGGGGCGGATTTAGCTCGACGATGTCGGCGGCCACGATGTCCAGGCCGTCGAGGTGCTTTAGGAACCGCCGAACCTCGCTGGAGCTTGGCCCTCCCGGGGCGGGTGTGCCGACGCCGGGCGCAAACGCGGGATCGACGGCATCGAGGTCCAGGCTCACGTAGACCGGGCCGTCGCCGGCCAGCGCTCGAACCTGTGCTGCCAGTTCCTCCGGACCTAGCTGTCGCGCATCCTCGGCATAGTGGATGGTGTAGCCCGCCGGGTTGTCCATGATCGTCCGGATGAAGAGCTGGGCCGATCGCGCTGGATCGATGTGTCCCTCCTTGGCCAGACCGGTGGCGAACGTCCCATGGTTGATCGTAGGCCCGCCTGGCATGGCATCGCCGTCGAGGCTGTCTTGGTGGGAGTCGAGGTGGACGAGCCCCAGCGGCCCGAACTTCTCGGCCGCGGCTCGAACCGGGCCGTAGGGCAAGGTGTGGTCCCCGCCCAGCGTGAGCAGCGAGGCGCCGGCATTGAGGATTGCGCCAGCCGCCGTCTCGGTCTGCTCGATCATCGACTCGACGGCGCCGGCACCCGGGATCACCACCACGTCGCCGTAGTCGACAACGCGGAACGCCTTCATCAGCTCCTCGTCCCACGGATAAATCGGCTGCAGGGCGCCCGCGTATACCGATTGCTGCCGGATCGCCCGCGGCCCGAACCTGGCTCCGGGCCGGTTTATCGCCCCCAGGTCGAACGGAACTCCCAGGACCACCAAGTCGGCCCCGTCCACATCCTGCGTTTGCTCGGCGCGATTGAACGTGGCCGCCCCGGTGAACGGAGGGCCGTGCCCCGCGGCGAGGAACGCCGCCTGTGCCAAAGGGTCGCTTGAGCCCGCGCCTTCCATGCGGGCGTGAGCCTATAGCCGCCGGAGGAGCGCGGTCAATTCAACGGTCTCTCGAGCGAGGCCTCCAGGCACCGGATGCTGCCAACATGAAGCTCGTCCCACTGAGGAGGCTCTCGTGCCGAGTGATCAGACCGTACCGGTCACCCCCATCCCCGACCACCTGCACACGGTTACCCCGCGGCTCGTGGTCCGCAACGGCGCTGCGGCGATCGATTTTTACCGCGACGCGTTCGGAGCGGTCGAGATCGGCGAGCGGTTTGCCGGCCCCGGCGGTGAGGTGATCCACGCCGAAATCGGGATCGGCGACTCGGTTGTAATGATCACCGAGGAGGGGCTTGATGACGTCCCGGCGAACGCGCCGGAGTCCCTGGGCGGGGCCGTCAGCGCCATCATGGCGACCTATTGGGAAGACGTCGACGCGGCCTGGACGCGCGCCCTGGAGGCGGGAGCCGAGGTGGTCTACCCCCTGGCGGACCAGTTCTACGGCGAGCGCGGCGGGCGCCTGCGCGACCCGTTCGGCCAGCAATGGATGCTCAGCCGACGCATAGAGCTCGTCTCGCCGGAAGAGATAAGACGCCGCGCGGCCGATCTCTTCCATTCGGCCTGATCGCATGGCGGTCGACGTCATCACGGAAATCGTGATCGACCGCCCACGTCACGACGTGGCCGAGTACGCCTCCGATCCGGACAACGCGCCGCACTGGTACCAGAACATCGAGTCGATCGAGTGGAAGACGCCGAAGCCGCTGACGGTTGGATCCCAGCTCGAGTTCGTAGCGCGTTTCATGGGCCGCCGGCTGGCCTACACGTACGAGGTCCGGAAGCTGGTGCAGGACGAGCGGTTCGTCATGAGCACGGCCGAGGGCCCATTCCCCATGGAGACGACCTACACCTGGGAGGAGTCCGGCGGCGGCACCCGGATGCAGTTGCGCAATCGCGGGGAGCCGTCGGGCTTCTCGACCGTGGCAGCTCCGCTGATGGCCTCGGCAATGCGCCGCGCCAACCGCAAGGACCTGGAACGGTTGAAGCGCCTCCTCGAGCGCTAGCCGAACCATGAAGCTCGTACTGGCCGCCTGCCTCACCCTGTCGCTTGCCCCGGCGGCCCTGGCCGCCCCGCACCCCAAGCGCGGCGTGGCCTCAGGGCACTACCTGAGCTCGCGGCCGACCGTCCTGTCCCAGCTCGGTGCGACCTGGGCCTACGACTGGTCGGCCACCGTGCCCGCTCACTCGGATGCCCCAGCCTGGGTGCCCATGATCTGGGGCCCTGGGTCGCTGAAGCCTTCGGTGCTAGCCGCGCTGCAAACGGCCCGGCGATCCGGACGGGCCCACGAGCTGCTCGGGTTCAACGAGCCCGACTCGGCCTCGCAATCCAGCCTCTCCCCGTCCCGCGCCGCCGGCCTGTGGCCTCAGTTGCAGCGGACCGGCCTGAGGCTGGGATCCCCCGCCCCGGCGGTGGCCACCAGCGGCTGGCTGGGCCAGTTCATGGCCCTGGCCCACGCGCGCCACCTCCGGGTGGACTTCATCGCGCTCCACTACTACCAAGACTTCACCAACCCCCGCGCGGTGCCCGAGCTGCGCCGGCAGCTGCTGGCCATCCACCGCCATTACGGCAAGCCGATCTGGATCACGGAGATCGGCGCGCTCGACGTTCGTCGCTGGCACGAGCCGATGCAGCACTCGCCGACGCCCGGACTCGCCGCGGCCTACCTGCGCAGACTGTTCGCCATGCTGGACGCCTTGGCGTTCGTCGAGCGCTACGCCTGGTTCACCGACGACTGCTGGAGCGACAGCGCTTGCGGGCGCTTCAGCTCGCTCCTCACCCGCCGCGGCGGCCTCACCCTGGCCGGTCGGGCCTTTCAATCCGCGGCTTAGGCGCGCGCGTCTTGCATAACTGATTTCACGGGCACGGGTTTTGGGCTGCTCGGCAGGGTGGGCCTGACGTGACGGCGAAACCCGTGGCGACTCGAGCCGTCGGCGGAGCTTCTGCATGCCACAGGCAGGGACCGGGGCGAAGTTCCGGCGGCTCTGAGCCAGCCGATTTCTGATTGCCAAGGAGACAGCGATGAAACGCCTCCTGTCAGCGCTAGTTGTGATGATCGCCCTAATCGCCTGGGGTCCAGCCATGGCGGGAGCCTCCGGCACCCCGCAGTGCGGGACGATCACATTTGCGCCCCAATCCGACAATGCTGCCTTCCAGATCGTGGCGGGCGGCACCACGTGCAATATGGCCCGGAGCGTGGCCGATGCCTCGCGCCCCAGCCGGTTCCGCGACCGGGACTCGAGCTACAGCGCCGACGGCTTCTCCTGCGCGGGCCGGGCCGAGGACCTGGGCGGGTCCGGCAAGCAGGTGGTCCGCTTCCGGTGCGTGCGCCGGCGCAGTTACGTGGCGTTTGTTCGGGGCTGACCTAGCGGAGGTATGATCGCCAGGGATAGGAAACTCGGGGATGGCGGAACTACAGCCGTGTCCGCGCTGCGGGTACGAAAACGATGGTGGACAGAGCTTCTGCGGATCTTGCGGCAGCAGGCTGGTGCACACGTGCACGGCCTGCTCGGCGACCAGCCCGCTCGGCTTCAAGTACTGCGGAAGCTGCGGGGCGGAGCTCCAACTCTCCTCCGAGCGACTATCTGGCGAGGAGCGGCGCGTCGTCTCAGTGATCTTCGTGGACCTGGTCGGGTTCACGTCGCGGGCCGAGCGGCTCGATCCGGAGGACGTCCGAGCCATGCTGACGCCTTACTACACGTTGCTCCGCGAGCAAATCGAGTCGTTCGGTGGCGCCGTCGAGAAGTTCATCGGCGACGCCGTGATGGGTGTGTTCGGCGCTCCGATAGCCCACGGCGACGATCCGGAGCGCGCCGTGCGGGCGGGGCTCCGGATCCTGGATGAAGTCGAGGTGATGAACGCTGCCGTTCCGGGCGGCGATCTCGAGGTCCGAGTCGCAGTGAACACGGGCGAGGCGATCGTCGCGCTCGACGCCCGAATGCGGGAGGGCGAGGGCATGGTCGCGGGCGATGTGGTGAACACGGCGGCGAGGCTCCAGACCGCGGCGCCGACGAACTCGATCCTGGTTGGAGAGGAGACGTATCGCTGCACCTGCTCCACGATCGACTACCAACCTGTCGATCCGCTCATCGTCAAGGGAAAGGATGCGCCGGTTGCGGCGTGGCGGGTGGTGGAGGCGTCCCAGCCACCTGGCGAGCGGGTGGCCCCGAATGTTCCGATGGTGGGACGCGAGCACGAGCTGACGACTCTCACGGCCGTCTGGGAACGGGTCCTGGCCGACCGGCAGCCGCATCTCGTCACCGTCTTCGGGCTGCCGGGCGTTGGTAAGTCGCGGCTCGCCTCGGAGTTCATGGCGATAGTTCGGGAAACCGGAGCCCGGGTTGTCTTCGGCCGCTCCCTGTCGTATGGCGAGAGCGGCGCGTACGGGGCCTTTGCCCAACAGGTCAAGCGCGTGGCGGGAGTATTCGACGGCGACTCGCCTACTGCGGCGATGGAAAAGCTAGGCCGGAAAATCGAAGACCTCCTCGGAGGCGAAAACGCTGACGAGGTACGGGCTCACCTCGCGATGATGCTGGGGCTTCCCATGCAGGGGGGAACGGCGACTCAGGATGTGGCCGATCGTCGCGTCCTGTTCTTCTCGGCCCGGAGGTTCGTCGAGGCCCTAGGCAACGATCAGCCCACCGTGCTCGTGTTCCAGGATGTGCATTGGGCAGACTCGAGCCTGCTCGACCTCATCGAGCAGCTCAGCGCGCGGGTCGAAAAGACGCCGCTTCTGTTCCTGGCACTCGCGCGGCCCGAGTTGCAGACCAAGCGGCCAGGTTGGGGCGCCGGAGTGCATGCCTCGGCCGCGTTGGCGCTCGATCCGCTCGACGAAAAGCACTCACGCGAGCTTGCGATGCGGCTGCTCGATCGCGCTTCGACCGAGGATGCCGACCAGGCGGCAAAAGAGATCTGCGAAGTCGGGGAGGGCAATCCGCTGTTCATCGAGGAACTGGTGGCGAGCGTCGCGGAGCGATCCTCGCCGGTGGGAGGCGATCTGCCAACCAGCATCCGCGGGATCATCGCCGCCCGGCTCGATGCGATCCCGCCGCCCGAGCGATCGTTGCTGCTGGGCGCCTCGGTAGTCGGAAGGATCTTCTGGAACGGCGTGCTGGCGCAGCTTGGTTCGTATGACGGCGAGCTACCCCAGCTGCTGGACTCACTCGAGGACCGCGACCTTGTCCGACGAGAGCCTGTATCGCGGTTCCTCGGACAGCAACAGTTTCGCTTCAAGCACGCCCTGATCCGGGAAGTTGCTTACGCGACGCTCCCGCGCGCCAAGCGCCGGGAGGCGCACGCCGCTATCGCCGCGTTCCTGGAGGAGATGCATGCGGAGCGTGATTCACCAGCGGCCCTCGGCCACCACTGGCTCGAGGCCGGAGATCGTGAGCGAGCGGCGGACTATTTCGTCGTGGCCGCGGAGAAGGCCAGCCGCGGCTGGGCCAAGGAGGAAGCGGTCGAGTTATACCGGCAGGCCCTCGCGCTGGTTCGCGAGGAGGACCGGGAGCGTCACGGCAAGCTGCGGCTCAAGCTTGCCTTGGCCCAGCAGACGCTGTGGCACGTTCCCGATGTCCTGATGGCCCGGCAGCAGGAGCCCGGGTCGGGCCCTTAGGGCGCGGTGACAGTCGCCTCAGTGAGGGAAGTCGGCCGGCGTAACGTCGCCGCCGATCTCGTAAACGTGATCGACCACGTGGTTCCCGAGCCTGCTGGCGTGTCGCCTGATCGTGTCCTCGTCTGGCGCGTCGTAGACACAGAAGGACTTGACGTTCCCCTCACTGTCAACGACGACGTGGCTGTGCTCCCAGATGATCAGTCCCGGAAACTCCTCCGCTGCGATCGCCTTGGATCGCTGTCCGACGCTCTGCATGGCCTCCATGTCGACGTCGTAAGTCCGCTCGATTATGTACCTGGGCATCGCTCTCATCCTTCCCACTGGTTGGGACCCGATCGGATTCTCGCATGAGCCGGCTAGGGCGACTCGCGCCTCCCGTCTTCGCGGCTCAGCCGGAATTCTTGGCGCCGAGAATGGCTAGCAGGTCACCGATCCTCTGCCGGCGGGCGACTCCGTCAGGCAGTGGCAGGAGTGGGTCGATCGTGTACTGATTGCGGCGGCCGCTGCGTGTTCGCGACACGTAGCCGGCGGCGACGAGGTCATCGACGATCCGGTGCGCCGCGCGTTCGGTGACGCCGACCCGGTCGCCGATCTCTCGTAACCGGATGCTGGGGTCTTCGGCAATGCAGAGAAGAACCCGGGCATGGTTGGTTAGGAACGACCACGTTGGCGCTTCGGTTGCAGTCATCGACAATAGAATGACAATTCTAGATAGTTATTTCTAGTATTGTTCGTCATCAGTCGAAATGGAAGAGCCGTCGATGCCCGGTATTAGGTCAACGAGAATCAGCAATGGACGATGACGCGATCCTCGCCTTGGTGACCCGGCTGGCCCGTCCTAACCGTGCCGGCGGTCAGGTGATCGAGCGCGCCGCGATCATGGCCGCAGGCGCCGATTCGCGGGCGGTCGTGGCCTGGATTCTGGCCCATAACGGCGAGCCGGAGCAGGCACCTTCGACAGCTCCGAGACGTGGACTACACGGCCCTCGACTCGCTGGGGCCGACCAAGAGTCCCGTGCGCCGCAGCGCTTCGTACTGCCGACCGGGGTCCTATGAGCAGCGAGACCAAGGAGCACTGATGGCAGCCAAGAACAAGGTCACCACGTCGCAGCGACCACAGGCACAGCGGCCAAGCCCCGCTGAGCGGCGCGCCGCACAGACAGAGACGCTCTCCCGCAAGCAGGCCGAGCTCAAGCAGGAGGCCGCAGAGCGACGGAAGGCGCGTGAGGCGAAGCAGGAAAAGTCAACGCCATCGCCGCCGCGCCGGGCCCGCGGCCGCGCTCGCTGATCGGCCAAGCCCATCGCCTACGTGAACCGATACCGGTGGCGGGCCCTGTCGCTGCGACAGCGAACGGTGGTCAGTGTGCTCGGCGCCGTGATCGTGACGGGCGCCCTCGCGGTCGAGTTGACCGGGCGCAGCGGCCAGTTCACTGCGGCACTTCGCGCGGCTCCGCTCTCCATCCTGGCGCTGACGATCCTGCTTCAGCTCGTCGCCCTGATCTCTCGCACCGAGGCCTGGAACGTCTGCGTCCGCGCCACCGGCGCAACCGTGAGCCGCCGCGTCCTGTTCCGCGCTGCTGGCGTTGGTTATCTGGCCAGCGTCCTGAACGGCTCACTCGGGCTCGCGGCCCGGATCACCTCTCTACGCCGGTCGGCCCCGGAGACGAGCCCTCGCGTCCCGGCCCTGCTCGCCGCCGAGGTTCCGATCATCAGCGTCGAGATCACGCTTACGGCCCTGTTCTCATTCACCCTCATCGGGCCCCTCGGCCTCGCGTGGTACGTGCCCCTAGTAGCCGTCATCGTCGCCCTCACCGCAGTGTTTCTTCTGCGTCGCCTCTCAGACCGGCGTCGGATCGGGCTCTGGTCCGGCCTGGCGGTGATGCGGAGCGGTCGCGGTCGAATGGTCGCGCTCGTGCTGGTCGCGGTGTGCGCTCAGGTCGCGCGCAACTGGCTGGTGCTGCGGGGTATAGGCGTGCACGTGTCGATCTTTGACGCCATGGCCCTGTTGATCGCGATGTTCACACTCGGCCAGCTCCCCATCGGTCCCAGTCTCGGCGCCGCGGCAGCGGTGCTGATCCTCGGCGCTCACGGCGTTGCGACCGCGGCGGCCGCGGGTCTGCTGCTCACCGTCACGGCCACAGTCGGATCCCTCATCTACGCCGCCTGGGCCGTCTGCGACCGGTTGTTGGGAGGCTCGGCCACGCGGTCCGCGAGAGCGCCCTCGCCCCGAGCCGCGCTTGAGGTCCCCTGAACCATGTCCCAGCAATCAAGTGACGATGTCCTGGTCATCGAACACGAGACGCTCGATCGTCTCGCCCACCTTGTCGTCACCGCCCTGCCCCTCGCGCTGCTGGGCGTGGCGATCTGGCTCGCGTGGGGCGGCACGCTGCATTGGCAGGACGTTGTTGTGCTGGCCGTCTGCTACGTGCTCACGATCATCGGAGTAACCGTCGGCTTCCATCGTCTGTTCACCCACCGCAGCTTCAAGACCGGACCGGCCCTCCGAGCAGTGTTGGCCGTGCTTGGCTCGGCGGCCGTGGAGGGATCGGTGATCGAGTGGGTCTCGACCCATCGCAAGCACCACGCCTTCACCGATCTGCCCGGTGACCCTCACAGCCCGCACGTCGATCAAGGCGTCGGCTGGCGAGGAGCGCTCACCGGTCTGTTTCACGCCCACGTCGGATGGATGTTCCGCGGCGTCGACCGGGCAAAGCCAAGCCGCTACGCCAAGGACCTGCTCGCCGACCCGGTGATCCGCTTGGTCGATCGCACGTTCCCGCTCTGGGTGCTCCTGGGGCTCGCGTTGCCCTTCGGTCTCGGCGTCGCGCTCACCGGCTCGATCATCGGCGGGCTCACGGGCCTGCTATGGGGCGGAGCGGTGCGGATCCTGTTCCTGCACCACGCGACCTTCTCGATCAACTCGCTGTGCCACTTCTTCGGCCGCCGGCGCTTCCGCACCGACGACGAGTCGCGCAACCTCGGCTGGCTGGCGCTACCCACCTTCGGCGAGGCCTGGCACAACAACCATCATGCCTTCCCCACATCCGCACATCACGGTCTCACCCGCTGGCAGCTCGACCCGGGAGGCTGGCTGATCAACCTGCTCGAACGCCTCGGCCTCGCATGGGATGTCGTACGAGTCGCCCCCGGCGCGCAGCAGGCCAAGCTTTTGCTCACGGATCGTTAGACCGCGGCGCTGGGTCGATCGCGATGGCGGCGGGGCTAAAGGCGAAATTTGGCGCTCCAGGTAGCCCATACCGACGCCCAGCGCCAAAGTTCGGCCTCACCCGTGTCGCGCGGCGTCGATCAAGGCCCCGCCGCCTCGGCGGCGAAGTTAGAGCGCGATGCCAGAAGCCTGGGTATATCTACTGCGCTGCCGCGACGGCTCGCTCTACACCGGATGGACCATCGATCTGGAGCGCCGGGTGGCGCGCCACCGCGCCGGCACGGCCAGCCGTTACACGGCCAGCCGGCTGCCGATCGAGCTTGCGCTGGCGATACCGCTGGCCGACCGCACGACCGCCCGCCGCGAGGAGGCACGGATCAAGCGCCTTCCGCGAGCCGCCAAGCTCGCGCTGGTCAGGTCCGGACGAGGGCGAGCACCTGTTCTCCGTGGCGCTCGACAAATGCCGGGCCGACGCCCTTGATCCCCGAGAGCTCGGCCAGCGAGCGCGGTCGCAGCCCGGCGATCGCTTCCAGCGTGCTGTTGTGGGCCACGGTGTACGCGGGCTTGCCGTTGCTCACCCGGAGCCGCCACTCTCGCAGCGTTTCCAACAGCCCGGCGTCGGCCGGACCCAGCTGGACGGCGTCCTGCTGGGCGCGCTGCCGCTTGGCCCGCGGCGGGGTCAGCGACTCTGGGTCAGGCAGACCGATGGTGTCGGGATCGCAGACGTCGCAGCAGCGCCCCAGCGGCGCCGCCGGCCGGCTGTCGCCGAAGTGGTCGAGTAAGGCCCGCCGCCGACACACTCCTGAGGCCGAGCTGAACGACTCGACGGCGCGGTAGGCCCGCCACGCGCGCTCGAGCGCCCCCCGGCAGATGGACGCCACCTCACCGGCGCCCGGGGACGCGGCAAACGTCACCTGCAGCCGGCCTTGAGATGCGGGCTCCCGCGTGCACAGCCCCGCGCGCTCGGCGATGCCGAGGCAGACCCGGTCGCGATCGGCGCGCGGCGCCTCGATCACCGTCGTCTCGCCATCGCAGGCCGCCGCCAGGCGCCGTACGTAGCCCAGGACATCGCTGACTTCGACGGCGTCGCCCTTGATGAAGTTGATCAGACGTCCCAGATCCGCTCTGCTGGCCAGCAGGATCGCGCGTGCAGGGCGGCCATCGCGCCCGCCGCGGCCTACCTCCTGGTAGTAGGCCTCCACGCTCTTGGGAATCGCCCAGTGAACGACCGCGCGGACGTCTGCTTTGTCGACGCCCATCCCGAACGCATTGGTGGCGACCACGATCTCGGCGTCGCCCTCCATGAAGCGGTGCTGGGCCGAGGCGCGCTCGTCCGCCGGCATGCCGGCGTGATAGCCGACCGCGAGCAGTCCCTCGGACTGCAGCCGCTCGGAGACCTCCTCCACCTCACGGCGCGTGCCGCAATACACGATCGCCGGCCGCCGGTCGGGGTCTGAGAGGGCGAGCGAGAGCAACATGTGCTTGCGCGCCTTGGAGCCCTTGCCCTCGAGCGCTATCACGTCGAACGACAGGTTGGGGCGATCGAAGCCAGCCCGCAGCACATGAGGGTCGCGCAGGCCGAGCCGCACGCTGATCTCCTCGGCCACCTGCTCGGTTGCCGTCGCCGTGCAGGCCATCACCGTGGGCGAGCCGAGTCGGTCGATCACGCCACGCAAGCGCAGGTAGTCGGGACGGAAGTCGTGCCCCCATTCCGACACACAGTGGGCCTCGTCGACGGCGAACAGCCCCACTCGGCGCTCCGCCAGCGCGGCCAGGAAAGCCGAGGAGGCAAACCGCTCAGGCGAGCACAGGACGATCCGGGCCCGGCCGTTACGCACGTCGGACAGGGCACGACCGGCCGCCGCGGCGTCCATGCCCGAGGCGATCATCGCGGCGGGATGCCCACCGAGCAGCAATCGCCGGTACTGATCTGCCATCAGCGCGATCAGTGGGGAGACCACGACAGTCAGCGCGTCGGAGGCGATCCCCGGCAGCTGATAGCACAGGCTCTTGCCACCACCCGTGGGCATCACCACGAGGCTGTCGCGGCCCGCCAGCGCTGCCGCGACGGCCTCTCGCTGCCCGGCCCGGAAACCGTCCAGCCCAAAGTGAGTTAGCAGCGCATCGGGATCACGCGGGCCGTCATACCGACGCTCCGGCGGGGCGTCGACGTCGATGCGGTCCAGTCCGCTGAGCGCCAGCTGGGCGGCGGCGTCGTCATCAACGACCGGAACCCGTGGCCGGACGGCCGCCCGGGCCTGGGCCAGCGACCGCGCTGCGCCTGCTGCCTCGACGCGGTCTGCCGGAGGCAGTGAGCGCCAAAGCGTGCGCAGCCGCTCGAGCTCCTCGCCCAGGCTCGGATCCGCTGGGCTGGACTCGATGCGATCGGCGAGCGACCGGGCGCGGGCGGAGAAGTCGGTCACGCTCGCCAGACTAGGTGCTTGCCAGGACGCCGCCTCAGCCCGCCATCCGCCGGCCCCACCGCCCGGCCCACGTCTCGACGGGCTCGAGCGCGCCGAGGAGGTCTCGCCCGTCGACCGTGAGCTGGTAGCCGTCCGCGGTGCGCTCGGCGATCCTGGCCTCACGCAGCTCGCGCAGCCGGTCGTTGAGCACGCTCGAGGAGATGTCCCCGCTGCGGGACTGAAGCTCCCGGAAGGTCAGGGCGCGGCCGTCGCGCAGCTCCCACAGGACCCGTAGAGCCCAGCGCCGGCCCAGCAGGTCCAGCAGCGCCATCGTCGGGCGGCCGGTTCGCGACCCGCGCACCGGCTGCCCAGGGAGCGGACCCGACTTGCGTGCTTTGGATTCCGAAGCTACCATGCGCGTGCTCTTATTTCCGAAGCAGAGAGGATACGCGATGACCGAGGCAGAGACCAAGCCGCGCATCGGCCCGCTCGAGCCCCCGTACGAGCCGGACATCGACGCGATGCTCAAGAAGTGGATGCCGCCGGGTGGCGCGATCGAGCCGCTGGCCCTATTTCGCACCCTCGCCGTCCACGACGACCTGGCGTCGCGAATGCGCGTCGTGGGCTCCGGGATCCTCGGCCACGGTCGGGTCGAACCACGTGAGCGCGAGATCATGATCCACCGCACCTGCGCCCGCTGCGGCGCCGAGTACGAGTGGGGCGTGCACGCGGTCGTGTTCGCTAAGCCAGTGGGCCTGACCGAGGAGCAGATCGCGGCCACCGCCGGCGGGGGCCCCGAGGATCCGGCGTGGTCCGCGGGCGACGCCCTCCTCATCCGGCTGGCCGACGAGCTGCACGACAGTTCATCTGTGTCGGACCCTCTGTGGGCGTCGCTCAAGGAGCACTACCGCGACGACCAGTTGCTCGAGCTCGTGATCATCGCCGGCTGGTATCACCTGATCGCCTATGTGATCAATGCCGCCGGCGTCCAGCTCGAACCCTGGGCCGCGCGCTATCCAGACTAGATTCCGCGCTCATGAGCGCGATCACAGTCCTCCGGGAGGGGAGCGGCCCGGAGATCCTGCTGGTCCATGGCGGCGCCAGCCCCGAGACGACGTGGGGTGCTCTGAGACCGCTGGCGGCCAGATGGACGCTCGCGTTCGCCTACCGGCGTGGCTATCCGCCCAGCCCACCCGGCGAACACGATTTCGACGTCGACGCG
>DASZGO010000314.1:0-2242 GCA_035938755.1 Solirubrobacteraceae bacterium
CCTAGACGCTCGTGGCCAGCTGGAGCAGGAACGTCGTGGTCGCGTCGGGCGGCCGCCGGTAGAGGTGCTGGACGGCGATGACCACGGCCGTGGCCTGGCACCACTGCCTGAGCCGGTCGGCGTTCAAGTCCGGATCGAGCGTGCACAGCCGCTCGATCCGGAGGTCAAGCTCCGCGGCGCTGGTCGCCCGGCCTATCGCCCAGTCGATCGCATCGGCGGTGCGGTCGCCGAGCGTCGGCCGGGGATCGATGGCGACCAGCCCGCGTTCCGGCCCGGCGATCAGGACGTTGGGCAGGCCAAGATCCCCGTGCACCAGCTCGGTATGCCCCCCGCCGGCCAGGCTCCGGGCCAGCCGGTGCCCCCGTTCCGCCAGGTCCGGTGTGACGAGCGACCGGACCCGCGCGTGGTCCAGCCGCCGGCCGATCAGCCCGAACAGGAACTCCACCCGCTCGGCCAGCGTCGGCAGCCGGCCACCAAGATCCGCGCTCGTGACCCGCTGGCTGGCCAGCAGCCCGGCGATGTCCTCAAAGCTCGGCAGGCCCGGCAGATCGGCGAGCCTGGTTCCCGGCTCCACCTTCTCCAGGAGCAGCGCGCCCGCCTCGGTGTCGGCCTCGAGGAGATCCACGACGTGCGGGGTGAGAGACCACGCGCGCAGCGCCAGCGCCTCGGTCTCCGCCACCGACCGATCCGGCGTCAGCTTGAGCACCCACCCCGCGACCACCGCGCCGGCGTCCGATGAAGACCCGGGATGTCCCGCCCGACAACGCCTCGTCAAGCTCAAGTCCCCAGCGCCGGCCGCACTCCTCGACCAGCCCCGGCAGCGCGTCACACCACGGGCCCGCCCCGGCCCCGAAGCGATCGATCAGCCGGTCGCGCGCGGCGGCATCCAGCACGAAATCGGTGTCAAGCACGCCCCCAGCCTCGCGGGCGGCCTCCCGCCGGCGCAAATCAAAATCACGCGGGCTCGTGCTCTAGCGCCCGGCGCTAGGCGTCGAGATGGCGTTCGAGGTGGTCCGCCACCGCGGCCCAGTGCTCGCCGTGACCCTCGGCGGTGCTCGCCGTGACCCTCGGCGAACAGCCGGCCGCGGGCGCCCGATCAGCACAGTTGACATGCAGCCGAATGGCTGCTTATTATTCATGCAGCCGAACGGCTGCATATTTTCCCAACTGGACCGCCAGCGGGCGGCCGGAGGACCGAAGGAGTTCCAGATGGCGGACATCAGGCACCGGGTGGGCATCGATGTGCCCCGGGAACGCGTCTACCAGGCGCTGGCGACGCGAGAGGGACTGGCCGGGTGGTGGACCCGGGACATCAGGGGAGAGGCGGAAGCGGGCGGGAAGCTCGAGTTCTTCTTCGGTTTCCCTGAGCCGGCCGCGGTGATGGAGGTGACCGACCTGGTGCCCGGGCAGCGCGTGGGCTGGCGCTGCGTGCAGGGGCCCGACGAGTGGGTCGGCACTACGCTCACCTTCGACCTGACCTCCACCGACGACCAGACCGCGGTGCTGTTCCGGCACGGCGACTGGCGTGAGCCCATCGAGTTCATGTACCACTGCAGCACCAAGTGGGCGTATTACCTGCTCGGCCTCAAGGCCGGGCTGGAGGGCGGCACCGCTACGCCCTATCCGGAGGACGAGAAGATCAGCAACTGGGGTTAGCTTGGACGAGGTATTCCGGGCGCTGTCCGACCCGAGCCGGCGCAGGCTGCTCGACAGCCTGAACAGCCGCAACGGGCAGAGCCTGCGCGAGTTGTGCGCCGGGCTCGACATGGCCAGGCAGTCCGTGAGCAAGCACCTGGCGATCCTGGCGGACGCCAACCTCGTCACCACCGTCTGGCGCGGGCGGGAGAAGCTGCACTACCTGAACGCCGCGCCGATCAACGAAATCGCCGAACGCTGGATCAACCACTACGACCAGCAGCGCGTTACCGCCTTGTCGGATCTGAAGAAGGCCCTGGAGGGCACCACGATGAGCAAGCCGGAATTCGTCTACACGACCTACATCAACACCACCCCGGAGCGGCTCTGGCAAGGGCTGACCGATCCCGCGTTCACCAAACGCTACTGGGGGATCGCCTGGGAGTCCGACTGGCTCCCCGGGTCGACCGTGACGCTGGAACTCGACAAGGTCAAGATCGCCGATCCGGCCCAGGTCGTGCTGGAGTCGGACCCGTACCGGCGGCTGTCCTACACCTGGCACAGCTTCACGCCGGAGTGGGCGGCCGCCTACGAGGTCAGCGACGAG
>DASZGO010000315.1:0-3779 GCA_035938755.1 Solirubrobacteraceae bacterium
CGGGAGTCGAGGCTTTGACGTCCGCCGAGAGGACGAGCGTTCCGTCGGGGGACACCGGAAAGGTGTGCGTTGAGACGGCCAGATACTTCCGGTGATCATCGACACCGACGTCGGATCCCGTCTGGAATGGGACCGCGCTCACGTGGAAGCGCCCGCCACTGAAGCTGCGCGTATCCTCGACAGCCATCTCTCCCAAACCGTTCGGTGTCATCCACTTCTCGTTGTAATCCGTCAGCGAGTAGCCGACCTTGCCGAAGTCGTCATATACCTGCAAGCTCACTCCTGCTCCACCTCCTCCCGGCCTTCAAATAGGGCTACGGGGTCGGGCCCCTGGCACCCGCGCGGATCCTCACAACGACCAACGGTGGCCGACGGGAAGGTGAGAGGTCATCACCAGATCTCGGTGATTCGCCAGACCTACCGGCCGACCCGACCCGGCCTCGGCGCAATAGCGCAGCAAGATAGTCAGGACGGCCGCGAATGTAGGTAGGCGAGCTAACCCTCATGATGATGGGTCATCCTGTGCCGGGTTTCGCGGCTCGTATCGCGGACCCTCCTAGGACTGGGGCCCGTAGATGAGGCGACCGACATCGGGCCGGGCGACACCGCGGTGTTCCCGTGCGGCTGGACCGGGACGTGGCAGATCCGCGAGACTATCCGGAAGCTATACGTGCTCTTCTAGGCGGTGCCTGCGTGTCTCTGGCTGATTTCCCGCGATACCCGCTGCTGTTCGGGCCGAGCCCGGTCCACCCGCTGGAGCGCCTGTCCGCCCACCTGGGCGGCGCGGCGATCTGGGCCAAACGCGAGGACTGCAACTCCGGGCTGGCCTTCGGCGGGAACAAGACCCGCAAGCTGGAATACCTGGTCCCGGACGCGCTGGCCCAGGGCGCGGACACGCTGGTCTCGATCGGCGGGGTGCAGTCCAACCACACCCGCCAGGTGGCCGCGGTCGCGGCCAAGCTGGGCCTGAAGGCCACGCTGGTCCAGGAGAGCTGGGTCGACTGGCCCGACTCGGTCAACGATCGGGTGGGCAACATCCTGCTGTCCCGGATCATGGGCGCCGACGTCCGGCTGGTCGACGAGGGCTTCGGCATCGGCACCAAGAGCAGCTGGGAGCAGGCGCTGGAGGAGGTCCGCGCCGCGGGCGGGACGCCGTACGCCATCCCGGCCGGCGCGTCCGACCACCGCCTGGGCGGCCTCGGCTTCGCGAACTGGGCCCGCGAGGTCCGCCAGCAGGAGACCGAACTCGGGCTGTTCTTCGACACGATCATCGTGTGCAGCGTGACCGGCTCCACCCAGGCCGGGATGATCGCGGGCTTCGCCGCGATCGACGACCCGGGCCGGCCGCGGCGGGTGATCGGGATCGACGCGTCGGCCCGGATCACCGAGACCCGGGCCCAGGTCGACAAGATCGCCCGGAACACCGCCGAGCTCATCGAGCTGGGCCGCGACCTGCGCGACGACGAGGTCACCGTGCTGGCGGGCTGGGCCGGGGACCACTACGGCATCCCGGTGCGCTCCACGCTGGACGCGATCCGGCTGACCGGCCGCCTGGAGGGCATGATCATCGACCCGGTTTACGAGGGCAAGTCGATGGCCGCGCTCATCGACCTGGTCCGCCTCGGCCGGATCGGCCCGGACTCCACCGTGCTGTACGCCCATCTGGGCGGGCAGCCCGCGCTCAACGCCTACAGCGCGCTGTTCCGCTGACCAGCGCCGCCAGTAAGCTGCGCAGTCGCGAGTAAGCTGGCCGGCGCGCCGGAGTCGCGGTTGCGGTCCGGGCCGCCCCGGGACATCTGCCGGATCTTGACGTAGCGGACGATATCCCGCCACTGGCTGGCCACCACCGCGGCCACGGACGCGGGAAGCAGCCAGAGCGCCTTTCTGCTCATGGTGCTTCCCGTTCCCCCGGGTCAGGAGAGCAAACCGGAGCATTGACCGATTCCCCGGTGGTGCGCCACCCTGAATGTCATGGTCTGGCGGATCCATTTCACGGCCGAGGACCTCGAGCGGATCCAGGTCAGGCCGACCCTCGGCCCGCTGGCCGAGACGGTCAAGGCGATATGCCTGCTGCGCTGCCCGCAGCAGCCCCGCACGACGTACCGGCAGTGGCGCGGCCAGGTGAAGGGCAGGCTCACGCCGCAGATGAGCGCGTTCACGGCGATGATCCCGCCCGGGTCCAAGGGCGTGGATCTGTCCATGCTGACCGGCACGGCGGCCACCGTGGAGCAGGGCGTGCAGGCCCTGCTGGCCGTGCCCCGCGAGCACCTCCTCGTGGAGATGGAGTTCACCGATCGGGAGCACAAGCTGCCCGCCGCGGTGTGGGCGGTAGCCGAGACCGGCAGCCAGGCCCGGCTCCAGCTCGCCGCGGCGGCCGTGGCCACCCACCAGGCGCTGGTCGAGCCGTACTGGCCCCGGATCCACGCCTGCCTGCACGCCGAGCACCTGGCCCGCCTCCGGACGCTGGCGGCGGGCGGCCCGGACCGGCTGCTGGCCTCGGTGCAGAGCCCGTGGGTCCGCTGGCGCCCGCCGGTGCTCGAGGTGCTGATGCCCGTCGACTACGACGTACCACTGAACGGCCGGGGCATCGCGCTGGTGCCCTCCGTGTTCGTGGGCCAGATCCCCAGCCTGCACCAGAACCCGAACGACCCGAGCTCGGTGCCCTGGCTGGTGCTGCCGCCAGCCGACAGCCGGATGGAGCAGCGTCGCCTGTGGGGTAACCCCCAGCCCCGAGGCGCGGCGCTGGCCGCGCTGGTGGGCCGGAACCGGGCCGCGGTGCTGCGCACCATCGCCGAAGGCTGCTCGACCACCGAGCTCGCGGGCCGGGTGGGCATCTCGCTCGCGGCGGCCAGCCAGCACGCGTCGGTGCTGCGAGACGCGGGGCTGATCACCACGCACCGGCAGGGCAGCGCGGTGCTGCACGTGCTCACGCCGCTGGGCGCCGAGCTGCTGCACGCCGGATAGCGCCTAACCCGTAACGCCTGGCCCGGCCCCGGTGCGGGCCGACGGCGGTGGGCTGGCCATGATCGGCCGGATCATGGCCAGCTCGGACCACCGGCTGTGGTTTCCACCCTCAGCATTTACCGTCGGCGTTCGCGCGTGCCAATCCTTTCGGCTGTAACCGAAAGGGTCATGTCATCGGCGATTGACAGCCGATCGTGATCGACGTCGGCACCACCGCGCTCGAGGTAGCCCGGGCGCTGCCGAGTCGTTCCGCGGCCGGGTGCTGACCAACTCGGTTCCGGTCGCGATGGAACTCGCGGCCCGGGACGAGGTCGAGCTGCAGCTGTGCGGTGGGCAGGTGCGCCCCGGCGATGCGGCCTGCTACGGCGCGCAGGCCGTGGGGCCGGCTGAGGTGGAAGCGATGGTGGAGCCGACCATCACCGCCGATGAGGCGGCCGAACGGATCGTGGCCTTCCGCTCCGCCCTCCCGCTCGCGCTAGCCGGGCGCTGACGCCTGGTTTGCGCTCGTTGTTTGCGCTGGCCTCGCCACAGACGTCCCTCCTGTCGCATTACCGTGGTTGTTTCGGGTTCTGCGGTCGATTCGGGTACTGGGATGCACCGAATCAACCACGAAGCCTGAATCCACCGCGATAAGCGGAGTAAAACTCCGGATGGCGATGGCTTGGGGGGCTGCTGAGGGGTATGGGGCTGGGGAGATCTGCCGTTAGGGGGCCGGTGTCCTTGGGCGTTTGTGGTACTACGTCTTGCGTAGCTACGTGGGGCGTAGTAGAACGGGGGTATGGCACCGAGTGGGCTGCGCAGGGCGAATGATCCGC
>DASZGO010000316.1:0-4206 GCA_035938755.1 Solirubrobacteraceae bacterium
CGCTGCTGACGCCGCTCCCAGGCGCCGCCGTGGTCCTCGCAGATCTGGAGGGCCTGGGTCATCGACG
This sequence comes from Solirubrobacteraceae bacterium, assembly GCA_035938755.1. Classification (GTDB taxonomy): domain Bacteria; phylum Actinomycetota; class Thermoleophilia; order Solirubrobacterales; family Solirubrobacteraceae; genus Palsa-465. The sequence continues at coordinate 68 of DASZGO010000316.1, forward strand.
GCTCCACGTCCCGTTCGGCCGCCTCAAAGCCGAGGAGCAGGAGCGTGGCTGAGCCGTCGCCGGCCCCGGTGATCCGGGCCTCGTCGGCATCGATCAGACGGCAGTTGCTGGGGTAAAGCCCCGACTGAGACAGCACCCGGGCCGCCTCCACCCCGTCCTGGAAGCTGGAGAACTTCACGCCGGCCGACGCCCGGCGTGACGGCCGGGGCCGTACTCGGACCCAGGCTTCGGTGATCAGGCCCAGGGTGCCCTCCGATCCGATCAGCATCCGATCCGGTGACACGCCGGCACCTGATCCCGGCAGCCGTCGGGACTGCCAGATGCCCTGGGGCGTCACCGCCCGGACCGACTCGACCAAGTCGTCGATGTGCGTGTACAGCGTGGCGAAGTGCCCGCCGGACCGCGTGGCGATCCAGCCGCCCAGGGTGGAGAACTGAAACGACTGGGGAAAGTGGCGCAGCGTCAGGCCGTGCTGGCCCAGCTGGTCCTCCAGGTCCGGGCCCAGCGTCCCGCCCTGGATGCGGGCGGCCAGCGAGACGGGATCTACCTCCATCACGCGGTTCAGGCTCTTGAGGTCGATCGTGATCACTCCGCTGTAGCCAGCGGGCACCGCGGCCTCAACGCCGCCCACCACGCTGGTCCCGCCGCCGAACGGGATCACGGCCGCGCCGGCTCCGGTGGCCCACTCCAGGACGGCCTCGACCTCCTCCTCGCTCCGGGGACGGGCCACGATGTCCGGGACGTGATCGAACCGGCCGCGAAACGCCCGCACGATGTCGCTGTAGGACCGGCCATACGCGTGCAGAGCCCGCTGGTAGGTGTCCTCGGCGCAGATCTCGTCCAGCCCGCGGGGCGGTCGCAGGCGCGGCGCCGGCAGGCTGAGCTCGGCCAGGCCAACCGGCTGCTCGGGCTCCGGTGAGCCGAAGCCCAGCCGGCTGACCAGCTCCGGGGCCAGCCCTCGCAGGGCCTCCACCGAGGGCTGCTCGTCCTCGTAGCCCCAGCCCCAGTGCTTGAGTTGGCGGCTCACTGGCGGGTGAGCCTATAGCGGTACCGTCTGCCCCATGGCCACCTACGCCCCCGGCATTCTGGCCCGCGGACCCTGGGATCCCGAGTCGATCGAGGTCACGTGGCGCGCCGAGAGCTTCGAGCCGGCGGCCGAGACCACCGAGGCCGCCGACGCGGCGCTGGCGGCGCTGCGCGCGCGCAGCTCGCCCTCCCACGACGGTCTGGCCGCCCGGCTGGCCAGCTACGAGGTCACGCCGGGCCGGCTGGCGCTGGAGCTCCAGCCGGTTAGGTGGGCGCTGCGGCTGCTGCCGGGCATGGCCGCGCGGAGTCTGGCCATCCTGTGCCTGGTGCGGTCGGCCGACGGGTCCTGGCTGGCCGGACGGCGGGCCGCCTGGTTGGCCACCTGGCCCGGCCGCTGGGCGCTGGGGGCCGGCGGCTCAGTCGAATTGGACGAGAACCCGACCCATGCCATGTCCCGCGAGCTGCGTGAGGAGTGGTCGGTCGAACCGGAGCGCCTCGTCGTGGAGGCGTTGGTGCTGCTGGACACCGGCCTGGCCATGCTGGTGGGCCAGGCCTGGCTGGCCCACCAGGCCACGGTCTCGCCGGACGCCGAGCACGACGAGTTCGCCTGGTGGCCGGCCGACGTCAGTCAGTGGCCGGTAGAGGCCGACGAGCCGCTACGGCGGATGGCCTCGCTGCTTGCCGACTGAGCCATGAAGGCCGTCACCTTCGGCCGGCTGGAGGCGGCGTCGTTCACCCATTCGGCCATCTACCTCGGCCTATTGATCTGCGCCTTCGCGGCCGGCGGCCCCGAGCCGGAGACCTTCATCCTGGGGTTGGCCCACGGGCTCATCTGGATCGGGATGTCGCTCGCCTGCATCGCCGCCGCCCGGGCACGGATCGTGCCGTTCTGGCTGGCCGTGACCGTCGCGCTGCTGGGCGGCCTGGGTCCGTTCGCGGGAACCCTCGGCTTCGTCGTAGAGTCCCGGCGGCGGCGCGCCGGAACACCCCCAATCACGAGATACAGTTGAGGCTCGAATGGCAGTAGACAGCGGCACCGTTCAGGTGGTCATGCCGGCGATGGGTGACTCGGTCACCGAGGGAACGGTGCTTGAGTGGCACAAGCAGGTGGGCGACCACGTGGCGGCCGACGAGACGCTGGTCGAGATCTCCACCGACAAGGTCGACGCCGAGGTTCCCTCGCCGGCCAGCGGGACGCTGACCAAGATCCTGGCCGCCGAGGGAGACACCGTGGCCGTGGGCGGGGCTCTGGCCGAGATCTCGGGCGGAAACGGCAGTGCGCCCAACGGATCGGCGGCGCCGCTCCCCGTGAGCGACGAGTCGCCCCCGGCTACGCCTGAGGACCGGGTGGCGGGCGCCGCGACCGAGGTCATCGACATCGTCACCCCGACGGGCGGGGAGTCGGTGACCGAGGGCACGATCCTCGAGTGGTCGGTCAAGGTCGGGGACTCGGTGCGGGAGGGCGAGACCGTGGTCGAGATCTCGACCGACAAGGTGGACATGGAACTGCCGGCCCCGGCCAGCGGGACGATCACCGAAATCTTGGCTGACGAAGGAGCCACCGTCACGGTGGGTCAGACCATCGCCCGGATGCGGCAGGGCGAGGCTGAGCGGGTCGCCCCGAGCCCCAAGGTTGTGCAACCGGAATCCGGTGCGACGGACGGGAGGGATGGTGGCGGGCAGGCCGGCGCGGACGGGGCCAACGCGTCGCCGGTGGCCCGCCGGGTCGCGGCCCAGGAGGGCGTTGACCTGGGCGTCGTCCAGGGCAGCGCCAGGGGCGGGCGGATCACCAAGTCCGACGTCCTGGCCGCGGCCGAGAATGGCGCTCCAGCGGCCGCGCCAGCGCGGGCTGAGGCGGAGATGACTCCGCTCCGAGGCGCCGCCGCCGCGCTGGCCCGGTACATGGACCAGAGCCGTTCGGTCCCCACGGCCACCTCGTTCCGGACGATCACCGTGACTACGCTCGACGCCCGGCGCAAGCAGCTCAAGGACGCGGGCCAGCGCGTGTCATTCACGCACCTGATCGCCTACGCGATCGCCCGGGTGGTCACCGAGGAGATGCCGGTGATGGCCTACCACTTCGCCGAGGTCGACGGAAAGCCCCAGCGGGTGGACGACGGTGCCTGTCACCTGGGGTTGGCGGTCGACGTCGAGCGCAAGGACGGCGGCCGGACGCTGATGGTCCCGGTAATCTGCGATGCTGGCCGCCTCAGCTTCTCCGATTTCCTGGACGCGTACAACGCGCTGGTGGAGAAGGCCCGGACCAACACGCTGAGCGCCGATGACCTGACCGGCGGGAACGTGTCGCTGACCAACCCCGGTGGGATCGGCACCGTGGCCTCGGTCCCCCGCCTGATGGCGGGCCAGGGGACGATCGTGGCCACGGGAGCAATTGGGGTGCCGGTGGGGACGGAGGGCGTCCCGGGCGTCGAGAAGGTGATGACGATGACGTCGACGTATGACCACCGGGTGATCCAGGGCGCTGAGTCTGGGCGGTTCTTGGCTCGGGTCGAGGCGGCGCTACAGGGTGAAGAAGGCTTCTATGAACGGGTATTCGGAGACTTGGGAGTGGCGCTAACGGCGTTGCCGACAACCTCCCGTGCGAGCGAGGAGGCAACGTCGGTAGCGCCGAGCCCAACGCCAGCACCGCCCGACGAGGACCTTCTCCAAGCAGTGCAAGCCGCCGTGTCTCTGCTCAAGGCCCACCGGACTCACGGCCATCTCGCGGCCAAGCTAGACCCGCTGGGCCGCCAGCCCGAGGGCGACCCGGCGCTCGACCCCGAGCCGCTAGGCCTGACCGAGGAGGTCATGGCCCAGATCCCCGCGCACATCCTGCGCATGTACGTGCCGGGTGAGACGCTGGCCGAGGCCCTGCCCCACCTGCGCGAGACCTACTGCGGGCCGATCGCCTACGAGATCGAGCACATCGGCTCGCACCGGCAGCGGCTGTGGCTGCGCGAGGCGATCGAGTCAGGCCGGTTCCGTAATCCGCTGAGCACCGAGGAGCAGAAGGCGCTGCTCAAGCGGCTGACCGAGGTGGACGCCCTGGAGCGCTTCATGCACAAGGCCTACCTGGGCCAGAAGCAGTTCTCGGTCGAGGGGCTGGACATGAC
>DASZGO010000317.1:0-13546 GCA_035938755.1 Solirubrobacteraceae bacterium
TGGAGGCGCCATGGCTGATCTGGCCGGAGCCCAATCGACTGTCCAGGACCCGCCGCCGGTCGTAGCGCCGCCCGCCCCACCCGTGGGCCCCCCACTACCGACCGCCGAACCAGCGGGTCAGGCCGAACTGGCGGCCCAGGAAGTTCGGCCGGTCTCGATGCCGGTGCTGGACCGGCTGGGCAGCGGCGTGGTGACCGCGGTTCCCCCGATTCTGCTGGTCGTGGGCATGGTGTTCGGCTGGACCAACCATCTGTTGGCCTGGCAGGACCTCCTGATCTTTGCCATTACCTACGTTGGGTTCGGCTGGGGGATAACGGTGGGCTTCCACCGCCTGTTCACCCACCGGAGCTTTAAGACCAGTCGCGTGATGCGCGCCACGCTCGCGATCCTGGGCTCGGCCTGCGCCGAGGGCCCCGTCATCGACTGGGTGGCCACGCACCGCAAGCACCACGTCTACTCGGACGTCGAGGGCGACCCGCACAGCCCGCACGTGGGTCATGGGACCGGCTTCCGGGGCGCGCTGGCAGGGTTCTTCCACGCCCATATCGGCTGGGTGTTCAGCGACATGGAGGTAGCCGACGAGCAGCGCTACGCCCCGGACCTGCTCGCGGACCCGGTGGTCCGGTTTATCGACCGGACGTTCGTGCTGTGGGTGGTCCTGGGACTGGCGATCCCGTTCGGACTCGGCGTGGCGCTCCGGGGCACCGTGGCCGGAGGCCTGACTGGCCTGCTCTGGGGAGGCGCGGCCCGGATCTTCGTGCTCCACCACGCGACCTTCAGCATCAACTCGGTGTGCCACTTCTTCGGACGTAAGGACTTCGATACCCCGGATCAGTCACGCAACGTCCCCTGGCTGGTCATTCCTACCTGGGGTGAGTCGTGGCACAACAACCACCACGCCTTTCCCACCTCGTACCGGCACGGTCTCGGGCGCCATCAGGTCGACCCCTCGGCGGCGATGATCCGGATGCTGGAGCGGCTCGGCCTGGCCTGGGATGTCGTCCGGGTGGACCCGGCGCGGATCGACGCCAAGGCCGCGCTGCAGAGCGGCTAAGCCAGCTTGCCGCTGGCCCGGACTGCACCGCTCCGGAACGAGCTGCGGGCAGCATTGCCGCAGCGGCCGTTTGCGGTCGCGTTCTGGGATGGAACCTCTCTGGAGGCGACCGAGCCGCACGCGCCCACGTTCACGCTGCGCTCCCCGCAGGCGCTGGCCCACGTTCTCCGCGCCCCCGGGGAGCTGGGGATCGGCCGCGCCTACGCGACAGGCCTCCTCGAGGTCGACGACCTGGACGGGGCATTGCGGGTGGTGGACGCATTCGAGCCGCCACGGCTCGGCGTGGCGCAGATCCTGCGACTAGGCGCCGCGGTGGCGCGGGGCTGCGGCCTCACATTGCCGCCGCGGCGTCCGGGCACCGAGCTCCGGCTCCGCGGCGAGCGCCATACGATTGGTCGGGACCGCCGCGCGGTCCGGCACCACTACAACGCGGGCAACGACTTCTTCGCGCTGTTCCTCGATGCGTCGATGACGTATAGCTGCGCCCTGTTCTCGCGGGGGGCGGGCACGCTCGAGGCGGCCCAGGCGGCCAAACTCGACCTCGTGTGCACCAAGCTCGGGCTCCAGGCGGGGGAGCGGGTGCTGGACGTGGGCTGCGGCTGGGGCAGCTTCGTGATGCACGCGGCCGAGCGCTACGGCGTCCACGCCGTAGGCGTGACCCTGTCCGAGCCCCAAGCCGAGCTGGCCCGGGCCCGCGTGCTGGAGGCCGGGCTCTCGGACCGCGTGGAGATCCGGGTGGCCGACTACCGCGAGCTGAGCGGAGAGCGGTTCGACGCGATCGCCAGTATCGGCATGGTCGAGCACGTGGGGGAGGAACGAATCGACCTGTACGCCGGCACGCTCTACGAGTTGTTGCGACCGGGCGGGCGGCTGCTCAACCATGGGATCGCCAAGCTCAAGGACTTCGATACTGACGACGAGGGCGCGTTCTCCGAGCGGTTCGTATTCCCGGACGGCGTGCCGCTCCCCCTGTCCCGGATCATCTCGGCGCTGGAGCGCGCGGGGTTCGTCCCCCGGCACGTCGAGGGGCTGGCCGGCGACTACGAACAGACGCTGAACCACTGGGTGCAGCGATTCGAGGAGCGCTACGACCAGGCCGTGAGCCTGGCCGGAGACGAGCGGGCGCGGGTGTGGCGCCTGTACCTGCGGGCGGCTCGGCAGGGCTTCCAGACCGGCTGGGCGTCGGTGTATCAGGTGCTGGCTGACCGACCCAGCTGAGCACTATGCTCAGCGGCATCTTCGTGTTCGGTCCAGCCTAGGATGACTCCCGCGCGGCGGCGCTCCACTCTGCACGAGGCCGCTCACAAGCTCGATGAGGAGGCGCGGCCTGAGTCAGCCGATTCCGCGGAGCCGCCGCGGGTCAAGCGGACTCTCAACGAGGCTGCTCACAAGCTGTCCTACTGGCCGGTGCGGCCGGCGCCGCTGCCCAAGGGCCCTACGGCGTCCTCACGGGCGCTCAGCGCGGCCTCAGGCGATCACCGTGACGTGGTCGCTCACGCCGGCAAAGCGGTCCTGGCGCTGGGCGCGCTGGGGATCGTGTACGGCGACATTGGGACGAGCCCCTTGTACACCGTGCAGACGATCTTCACCCAGCACGCCGACGCGGCCAAGACCACGGTGGCGGGTGTCTACGGGATAGCCTCGCTGATTTTCTGGTCGCTCACGATCGTCGTGTCGATCAAGTACGCAGGCTTCATCATGCGCGCCCACAACCGGGGTGACGGAGGCATCATGGCCCTGACCGCGCTGGTGGTGCGGCGCCGAGTGCCCCGGGCCGTCGTGCTGATCGTGCTCGGCATATTCGGCGCCGGACTGTTCTTCGGTGACGGCATGATCACACCCGCCATCTCGGTGATCTCCGCGGTGGAGGGCTTGAACGTCGTCAGCCCCAGCCTCTCCCACCTAGTTGTGCCAATTTCGTTGGGGATCCTGATCGCGCTGTTCTTCGGGCAGCGGTTCGGAACCGGGGCGGTGGGCTGGCTGTTCGGGCCCGTGATCCTGCTGTGGTTCGTCGTGATCGGGATCCTCGGTCTGCGTGAAGTGGCCGCGCACCCTGGCGTGATCCAGGGCCTATCACCGGTGTGGGCGGTCCGGTTCTTCGTCGACCATGGCGGCGCCGGATTCCTGACCCTGGGCGGGGTCGTGCTGTGCGTGACCGGGGCCGAGGCGCTGTACGCCGACCGGGGCCATTTCGGGGCGGGACCGATTCGCGTGACCTGGTTCACGATCGTCTTCCCCGCGGTGCTCCTCTCGTACCTGGGCCAAGGCGCGCTCATCCTCAATCACCCCCACGACATAACCAACCCGTTCTACCTGTTGGTGCCGCATCAGCTGCGCATCCCGATGGTGGTGCTGGCCACCGTGGCCACGATCATTGCCTCACAGGCGGCGATCACCGGGTCCTTTTCGGTCGCCCGGCAGGCGGTCCAGCTGGGCTATCTGCCCCGGCTCACGATCCGCCATACCTCGGCCACCGAGGGACAGATCTACGTCCCGCTGATCAACTGGCTGCTCGGCGCTGGGGTCATCACCCTGGTGCTGGCGTTCCGGCACTCGGCCAAGCTGGCCGACATCTACGGCGTGGCGGTGACCGGCACGTTCGTGCTCAACACGATCCTGTTCGTGGCCGTGGCCCGATCGCTGTGGCGAACTCCCAGGTGGCGGCTGGGTCTGCTGGCCGGGCTGTTCCTGACCGTCGAGGTGTCGTTCTTCAGTGCCAACCTGTCGAAGGTCGAGAACGGCGCCTGGCTGCCGCTCGTGGTGGGCCTGGCCTTCGCCTTCCTGATGCTCACCTGGCGCAGGGGGCGGGAGATCGTCACGCGCAACCGGGTGGCCAAGGAAGGTCCGCTGGAGGACTTCCTGGACAGCCTCCGGGGCGCGGAACCGCCCATCCTCCGGGTTCCCGGGACGGCGATCTTCCTCAACCCGAAGCGGGACACGACGCCGCTGGCCCTCCGGGCCGAGGTCGACCGGATCCACGCCCTGCACGAGAAGGTGGTCATCACCTCGATGGATCAGGTCAGCGTCCCCCATGTCGATCCGGCCGATCGGTTCGACGTACAGGTGCTGGGTCCGGGGCAGTTCCGGGTGCTTCACGTCACCGTGCGCGTGGGCTACCAGGACAACTTCCCGGTGCCCGAGGCCCTGGCCCTGGCCCGCAAGCGCGGCCTGCTAGAGCGCAACCTCGACCTCGAGCACGCCTCGTACCTGGTCTCAAGCATGACGATCACCGAGACCTCCGATCCGGTCATGAACCGCTGGCGCAAACGGATCTTCACCGCCATGGCCCGCAACGCGGAGAGCCCGATCGACGCGTTCGGGCTGCCCAGCGACCGTACGGTGATGATGGGCTCCCAGGTGGCGCTGTAGCGGCCAGCCCCGCGCTGCGGGAATCAGGCACCCCGCTGCGAACTGGTAGGACCGACCGCAGCGAGCAGCTCTTCACCAGAGTCGTGGATCCCGGCAGCCAAGGCGTCAAGGTCTGGAACCGCCGCTTGGTCGGCGCACAGCCCAAAAAACAGGGTACCCGCGGCGGACATCACAGCAATCCTCAGGGCGTGATGCTGGGCGACCTCGGCCAGCGAGTACAGCTCGCGCATCCGCGCGCCGAGCACGAACGCCTCCTCGCGCGGGCCGGGTACGTTGGACACGTTGAACGTGAATACACGCGGGCTCATCGCCCAGTGAGCGAACATCGGGTGGACACCCAGGTGGTAGAGGGTCTCGGCGTCGTGGTCGAGCTTGCGCTCGCGCGTCTCCCGGTTGATCGCCTCCACGCGCCGGATGGGATCCGGCTCGCCGACCGGTAGATCGACGAAGAAGAAGGAGTCGTGGTTGCCCACGTTGACGCCGTCGTCGCGCTGGTGCAGGCTCACCGGGACTTTGACCCGGATCGAATGCTCGGTGCCCAGCCATCCGCGGATCGCTCCGGCCAGGACCGCGAGCACCACGTCGTTGACGGTGACGTCTTCGGATATCGATTTGCCGCACTGGTGACAGGTGGCGAGCGGAAGCGAAGTGAGGGCGATGCTTCGGCTCGCGCCGACGTGCGCCGCCAGCCGGGTGAGCGAGGCGTCGCGGCGCAGCTCGCGGGCGGCCACCACCGTCGTGGTGCTGAGCGCTCGGAGCGAGGGCAGCCGCACGCCGTGAGCGCGGCGGGCGTGCACCCGGTCGGCCAGGCCGCTGCTCAGCAGCTTCCATCGGCTGGGCTCCGGATCTGGCGCCCACGCGGTGCTGCCGCCCGAATCGGGGGGCTGCTCGGCCCAGCCATCCGGGCTGTGTGCCCCCCACAGCAGCGCCTGCCCCAGGCGGATGCAAGTCGTCCCGTCCGCGAGGGAGTGATGCACTCGCCAGATGACCGCCATCGCTTCGCCGTCGAGCTGCTCGACCACGGACATATGCCATAGCGGGCGCGACCGGTCCAGGCGCTCCGGCATCAGCCGGGCCACCAGGCGGCTGAGCTCTCCCGGGGCGAGGCTTTCCTGCGCCGGCAGCGGCGCGATGTGGTTGGCTATGTCGAAATCGGGGTCGTCGAGCCACACGGGGTTGGCCACGCCCAGCGGTGTGTTCACGACGCGCTTGCGGAACCGCGGGGCGTGATCGAGACGAGCGTTCACGTGTGCGCGGAGCGCGTCGACGCTCGGCAGCAGCTGATCGCTGGAACCGCTCGGCCCCCGTTCGAGCACCAGCACCTTGCACGTGTGGCCGCGGATGGTGCCGTGACCAAGCTTGAGGATCTCCGCGTCCTCGTCGGTCAGGCGATCGATGTTGCTGGTCATGCCCCTTGACACTTTCCCGGCGCTCGCCCAAAGCCAGGATAGCGTCGCCCCGGCGTTATCCCGACGATGGCACCACCGCCAGTCCCACCGGGTTGGTGCCCGGCGCGACCGGGATCTTGACCGGGGAGGCGCGGAGCTCGTGCAGGCGTCCGTCCGAGGAGATGCGCAGCGAGTGCAGGTCGTTGCCCAGCTGGGGCGGGATCTGCCGCACCGCGCGCATGTCGAGCATGAACATGACCCGGCCGGTGGGGTCGATCTCGAAGTTCCACGGGTTCCCCGGCGAGTTCAGCGGAGCCGTCTGCATCCAGCGCGGGTCGGTCGGATCGCCCGAGATGTCGAACACGCTGAGGTTGTCGCTGCCCGCGTTGCCCGAGTACATCCGGGTCCCGGCCGAGTTCACGTGGGTCCAGCAGGGCAGGAACGACCCCGGATTGGGCAGCGAGCGGACGAACTGCAGCCGCGCCCGGTCGTCCCAGCTGTAGACGATCGTGCGGGAAAGATTTGCTACCTGCGCATAGAGGATCTTCTGCGTGGGATGAGACTCCAGGCCGGCCGGCCAGAACTGGAACCTGATGTGATCGGGGTTGACCGCCGGATCGAGCCGCAGGGGAGAGTTCGCTCCCTGGGTCAGCGTCCCGGAGCGCCCGATGACAAACGCCCGGAAGACCCCGCTCTCCTCGCTGGCGATCATGACCTTCTGATCGGGCGTCACGTAGGCCTGCAGCGGGGAGGAGTGGGGCGGCACGGTGATTAAGGAGATCGGCGGGCCCAGCGACCCGTCGTGGCGCACCGGCAGGCTGGCGTAGCTGGCCGGCACGCGGCGCAGATCGCGCACGCCGTCCTGAGCCTTGTTGGCCACGAGCAGCGCCCTGCCGGCCAAGCCCAGGCTGGTGGGTGCCCTCCCGTAGGACGGGAACGGCGAGCCGGACACCGGGGTGAGGCTGCCGTCCGGCCGGATATGGAATACGGCAATCGTGTCCGAGTTCGAGTTGACCGCGAACAGCAGGGTACGTTGCGGGTTGACGATCAGCTCCTGATCGGCGTCGAGCACGCCGGCGTTGTTGAGGTCGTGCGAGCCGCTCCCGTGGGTGGGATAGCGCCGCACGCCCTGCGCGCTCAGCTCGCCGTCGCGGTAGCGGAACGCCAGCACCTCGTTGGAGTTGGGAGCCGCGGAGTTGGTCTCGATGTACACCCAGCCGTTGGCCCCGGGAACCTCGGGCCGGCTGTTGCGCACCCCGCCGATGACCACGACGGCGGCTAGGGCCGCCAGCGTCAGCAGGGCAGCGGTGATGGACTGGCGGCGACTCACGGCTGGGCGCGCACCCTAGCTGTGATAGTCGGTCTGTGCCGGGTGGTAGGTATCCGGTGAGCACGCTTGTTCTGCGGATCCGTACCCCTGGTACCGGCGCCTTTTGGAAGGACCGGCGCTCCGGCATAACCGCCGTCGCAGAGTGTGGATCCTCAGCCGTTACAAGGACGTTCGCGCCGCCAGGTCACGCCCACGCCACTCTGCAATAGCAACCGTCATGTCACCGTCTCATCTCACGCCGCGGGCGGGGCGACGGGTTGTTTGGGGAGGAGTCGGTGGCCGTCGACGACCGCCGAGGCGAGGTCGATCAGCTTGCGGTTGTCCGTGCGTGAGCGCTCGCGGAGCATCTCAAACGCGGCGTTCTCGTCGACCGAGTGGCGCTCCATGAGGATTCCTTTGGCCCGCTCGATCACTGCTCGGCGGCCGAATGCGCCTTTTAGATCGTGGAATTCGGTGAATCGGCGCAGGACGATGTCGATTGAGCTCTGCCAGTCCTCGATGTCGGTGTCTGAGATCTGAGCGAACACCCCTCGCTTGGAGGCTTCTTTGACGAACGTGGGATCGGGGGCATGCAGGAGAGCGATCACGGGGCACGCGGCCTCGCGGACGATCCGGTCGATCAGATCCAGCGCGTGCTCTGAGCTCTCTCCGAGTCCGACCAGGGCGACGTCGGGCCGTTCGCGAGCGGTCACCGCTCCGACGTCTTGGACGTTGATCTCGCGGGCGATGACCTCGTGGCCGAGGGCGGCGACGATGGGGGCGACGATTGCGAGGCGGTCCTTGCGCTCGTTGGCGATCAGGACACGCAGGTGGTCGATGCCGTCAGTTAGCGGCTCCACACCCCGATTGTAAATCTCCGCGCCACCCCAATCGGCGGTTCCGAGCGTATTTCGTCCAGTTTCCTGGCCTGACGGGGTAGTATCGAAGCCGAGCTTCGCCCCAGCTCTCGGCAGGCCCGTGTAGTTCCGGCTCTAGCGACTTGGCCGGCGTGCGCGAGACCTTTGTGGTCATCGCGAGTTCAGACACACGTCAGGAGCCAAGTCCGTAATGCAGTCGTCGGCCGAGCACGCGACGCCCAGCCCTGGGCCCGCTTTGTGGCGGGATGCCCTTCAGCCCTATACCCGCGCCGACCGGGGGCGCAGTCTGCGCTGTCTGCTGACGTCGGCCCTGCCCTACTTCGGGCTGTTCGTGCTCATGGACCTCTCATTGCAGATCTCGTACCTGCTCACGCTCACGCTCGCGATTCCAGCCGCCGGGTTCCTGGTGCGCACCTACATCGTCTTTCACGACTGCACGCATGGATCGTTCCTGGCGTCCAAGCGCGCGAACCGGTGGCTAGGCACATCATTGGGTCTCCTCGTGTTCTCGGCCTTCGAGTCCTGGAAGCACAACCACGCGGTGCATCACGCGACCGCCGGGGATCTGGACCGCCGCGGCGTGGGGGACGTTCACACTCTGACCGCCGGCGAGTACTCCGCGCGGCGGTGGCGGGGCCGACTGGCCTATCGGCTGTTTCGCAACCCCCTGGTGATGTTCGGGCTCGGACCGATCTTTGTGCTGATCGTGCAACCCCGGACCGTGCCGCGCTCGTCGCGCCCGCGCATCAAGCGTAGTGTGGTCGCGACGAACGTCGCGCTCATTGCGCTGGTCGGTGGGCTCTGCTGGCTGATGGGTTGGCGGCAGTACCTGCTGGTGGAGGCGCCGACGATCATGCTCGCGGGCGCGGCCGGCATCTGGCTGTTCTACGTCCAGCACCAGTTCGAGGAGGCCTACTGGGAGAGCTCGGGGGGCTGGAGCTACGCCGCTGCCGCGCTGCGCGGCAGCTCCTATCTAAAGCTCCCGAAGGTGCTGCAGTTCTTCTCAGGCAACATCGGGTTTCACCACGTCCACCACCTGAGCGCTCGGATCCCGAGCTACAACCTGCAACGTGCTCACGACGAGAACCCGATCTTCCACGACGTCCCGACACTCTCACTCGCGGACGGCCTCCGGGCCATAAGACTCAAGCTCTACGACCAGGACTGCGGTCGGATGGTGAGATTCGCGCAGGCGCGGGCCACGAGCCGCTTGCGCTCGCTCGTGACCCCGGAGCACGCCTCCCCGCACTTGAGGCCGGCTCCGCCGGCCGAGGGGCTTGGCTGACATGGCCGCCAACCCTCCCGAGAACGAGAACCCCTCCGCGCGGGAAGGCGATGCCCGGCGCGCCGATGGCGGCGCAAACGGATCCCGCCGGGCGCCAGCGACCCCACCGCCGGCCGGCCGGGTTGAGCGGTCGCTGGTCGAGGGCGATCAGACCGCCAGCGAGACTGACCAGACTCTCTCTGATGTCGACCACAGCGCCTCCGAGAACGATCAGACCAGCGCGGAGCGCGACCAGGCCGCGTCCGACAGCGACCAGGCCGCCAGCGATCACGACCTCGCATCCGGCGTCAGTCGGGCGGCTCACGAGTTCAGCCGTGGTATCCGCGAGCGCTCGACTCGGCAGCGCGAACAGACCGCCCGGGACCGTCTGCGCGTAGCCGAGGACCGCGACGCGGTCGCGGGGCTCCGGGATCTGGCGGCACTGGCCCGTGACCAGGCCGCCGACGCCCGGGACCTGGCGATGGCGCAGCTCGACGCCGCCTCCGATCAGGACGACCAGACGGGCGCGCTCACCGGTATGGAGCTCGTCGCCCGCGCCGCACAGCACCGCAAGCGCGCTGCGGAGCACCGCGCGCAAGCAGCCAGCGCCCGCCTGCTCGCAGCCGAGGACCGTGCAGCAGCCGCTCTAGACCGGCAACAAGCGGCGCGGGAGCGCCGACAAGCCCTGGCTGACCGCGAGGCGCTCGCCACCGAGGTCGAGCGAGCCGCCGTCGATGCCCTGACGGGCGTACGCACGAGAGCGGCCGGCCTCCGCGAGCTCGATGCCGAACTGGACCGCGCCCGGCGGACTACAAATCCGATGGTTGTCACCTACATCGACGTTGTCGGCCTGAAAGCACTCAATGACACCCGGGGACACGCGGCTGGGGACGCGCTGCTCAAGCAGGTCATCGTGCAGCTCAAGGCGCACGTGCGTCCCTACGACCTGATCATCCGACTCGGCGGCGACGAGTTTCTCTGCGTGATGCCCAATCTGACCCTGGAGATCGCGCGCGAGCGGTTTGATGCGATCGCCGCCGGGCTCCGCGAGGCGTCGGACCCGGGCTCGATCCGGACCGGCTTTGCACAGCTATGCGATGACGACACTGCCAGCGAGCTGATCGCGCGGGCCGACAGCGAGCTGATCCGAACGCCCCAGGCCCTGGACGGTTGAAGTCCTGACCAACGTCGGGCAGGTGTAAGCCCCGCAAAGCGGGGCCTGCCAGTCGGGCGCGACGAGCGCAGCCATGGCGCTTGTTCTTGGAGGCGCCGTTTGTGCGAATCTAGAGTCGCACGTATGATCGCCCGACGACTACGGCGCGGGGTGTGGAATGAAGTGGCCCGGAGAGAAGAAGAGGCAGAAGCTGTGGAGCGAGGGCGCGCAGACCGAAGGGGTCGTTGTCAAGCTGTGGTGGCACAGCCGGTTGCAGGGGACGTACGGCATTGAGTTTCGGGTGAAGTTTCCAGACGGCTCGACAGCTGACGTCAAGGAGCGGTTTCTCGACGCGAGCAATCAAGGCTATGTCTCCGAGGGTGATGTCGTTCCGGTTCGCTACGACCCGTCGGATTACTCGAAGGTCCGGCTCGACGTGCCCGCTCTTGAGGCGCCACTGAAGGACGCAAAGGCGGCCCAGGGCGCCCGTGTCGACGCGGCGCTTGCGCGCCAAGGCGAACCTGGTGCCGGGACCGATGGCGAGGCGGGTGTCGAGGCGGGTGTCGAGGGCTTGGCGCCCACGGCCAAGGGCATGGCGGTGAAGGCACAGCTGGACAGGATGGCTTCTGCGAACCCGGCGTCGGTCGTCAATCTCTCGTCGCGCTCGCCGGGACGGTCCGGCTCGGATCCGGAGGACCGCCTCGCGAAACTCGCTGACCTGAAGGAGCAAGGCGTTCTCAGCGACGAGGAGTTCGCGGCCGCGAAGGCCAAGATCCTCGGCGAAAGCTGACCCCGAGCTGCTCGATCGAGACTCTCGATTCGCGCATTGCGCAGTCGTCATCCAGGACCGGCGGCCTCTGCGGTCGCCCAATTCAGCACTCTCGCGCCGAGCTGCTTCCAAGTGACCGAAAGGGCCCGTACCTACGGGGCCATCCGATGCGCCCGAGAGGACTCGAACCTCCACGGGAGTTGTCTCCCACAAGGCCCTCAACCTTGCGCGTCTACCAATTCCGCCACGGGCGCGGGGGCAGGCCAGTATATCCGCGGGTTCCGGGCCCGCCGGGGCGCTCAGGCCCGAGCCCCGCGGTGTGCCCTGACCCGCCGCGAGGCTTGTGTCCGTCCGTGAGGCGCGCTACATTTCCGAACATGTGTTCGACGTACCAGGATCCCAGGCCAAACGAGCAAGGAGCGAACGGATGGACCTGACCAAGCGTCAACAAGAGATCTTCGACTTCATCAAGCGCTACTCCGCCAAGTACGGTTATCCGCCCACGGTCCGCGACATCGGCAAGGCAGTGGGCCTGGCCTCATCGTCCACGGTGCACGCTCACCTTGCCAACCTGGAGAAGATCGGGCTCCTGCGCCGTGACCCCTCGAAGCCGCGGGCCATTGAGCTTCTGGACCGGGCCGCGGCGGGGATGCGCAACCTCGTTCGGCCGGGTCTTCCGCTGGTCGGTCACGTCGCCGCCGGCCAGCCCATCCTCGCCGAGGAGAACATCGAGGACTACATCCAGACGCCGCACGCCGCGGGCGGAGCCGACGGCGAATACCTGCTCCGCGTGCGCGGAGAGTCGATGAAGAACATCGGCATCCTCGACGACGACCTCGTCGTCGTGCGCCCACAGGACCACGCCGAGAACGGCGAGGTGGTCGTGGCTCTGGTCGGGGAGGAGGCGACCGTGAAGCGGTTCTTCCGGGAGCCCGACCACGTCCGGCTTCAGCCTGAAAACGAGACCATGCAGCCGATCCGCTCCCGCGACGTTCGGGTGCTGGGCAAGGTGGTCGGGCTGATGAGGAGCATGTCGTAGGTGCCCACGCTCGAGGCAGCACCGCGGCACGAGGCGCGCCAGGCGCTGGGAGGCGAGTGCACGCTCGACGATCTGATCGTCAGCGCGTGGGAGGGACTCACCGCCCAGCGCGTGGTGGCCTGCCCGGTTTGCGACTCGCCCATGTCCCCCCGGCGGGGGCCGGCCGCCCACCCGGTCGAAGGGCACTGCGGAGACTGCGGCGGCCGGCTGACGTAGGCATTCCCGTCGCCGCAAGACGCCGCCCGCCCGCTAGACGGAGACCGGATCGGCGCTATGCTCGTCGCGCAGGCTAAGCAGTCGCGGAGGTGGAAGCCTTCGAGGAAAGTCCGGACATCACAGGGCAAGGTGGTCGCTAACGCCGACCCGGGGAAACCCGCGGGAAAGTGCCACAGAAATGACACCGCCTAAGCCTGGGGCCGCTGCAGAGTCCCAGGCCGGTAAGGGTGAAATGGTGCGGTAAGAGCGCACCGGCGTCGTGGTGACACGGCGGCCAGGCAAACCCCACCTGATGCTAGGCCAAGCAGGACCGTTTGGAGGTGGCCCGCCAAGGTCCGGGTAGGCCGCAAAGATGGATGGCTGCTCTCGACAGAATCCGGCTTACAGGCCTGCTAAGGAAAGCCCCGCTCCGGCGGGGCTTTCTATTGCGCCCGGGGCTGCGTAGCCTGGGGGTGATGCCGGCCGAGGTCCACCACCCGCTGTTCGCACGCTGCTTCGACCGGCTGAGCCGGGTGCTCGAGCGAGAGGTCGGCGAGTACCGAGCCGAGCTGGTGGAAGGTTTGTCAGGCCAGGTGCTGGAAGTCGGCGCGGGGAACGGAATCAACTTCCGGCGCTATCCAGCCTCCGTCGAGGAGGTGACTGCGCTCGAACCCGAGCCGTTCCTGCGGGCGCGGGCCGAGCAGGCCGCCGCCGCCGCGCCGGTGGCGGTGAAGGTGCGCTCCGGCGTGGCCAGCCCACTCGAGTTCCCCGATCAAGCCTTCGACGCTGCCGTCGCCTGTCTGGTCCTGTGCACGGTGCCTGACCAGGCGGCGGCGCTGGGTGAGCTGCGCCGAGTGCTCAAGTCCGGAAGCCAGCTCCGGTTCCTGGAGCACGTGCGCTCAGAGCGACCCGGCAAGGCCCGGGCGCAGGTTGCGTTCGATGCCAGCCGGGTCTGGCCAACTCTGGCCGGCGGCTGCCACTGCTCCCGGGACACGGTGGCCACGATCGAGGCGGCCGGGTTCGCGGTGCGAAGCGTGCGTCCGCTCAACGTCGGCCCGGCCTGGAACCTGACCAACCCGCACGTGATCGGGGTGGCTGAAGCGCGCTAGCGCGGTCGACCGGCGCGCC
>DASZGO010000318.1:0-4334 GCA_035938755.1 Solirubrobacteraceae bacterium
CAGCCACGATCTTGTCGAAATCGTGTCCCGCCGCCCGCAGCGCGCGCTGGGCCCGCTTGCAGGCGTGCGGCGGAGGTCCGCCGTCATCGATATGGCACACGAGCAACGTCAATCTGTCGGTCGGACTGTCCTGGGACGGCACATCGAGCTCGCGGCCTAACGCCATGCAGCTCGGATCATGTCACGCCGTGCAGGCTCTTGCAGCTCGTCTGGACACTATGTACGATCCAGTGTGGTGACGGGGAGTGATCGCTTCGACGCGCTCGTGATCGGTGCCGGGGCCGGCGGTCTGTGCGCCGCGGCCCGGCTCGGACTGGGCGGGCTGCGGGTACTGGTGGTGGAGTCACGCCCGAGCGTGGGTGGGCGGGCCTCGAGCAAGGTCGAGGAGGGCTTCACGATCAACACCGGCGCCATCGCCATCGAGTACGGAGGTGTGCTCGAGGAGACGTTCCAGACCTGCGGGGTCCCATTCGACATCCGGGTGCCCGACCCGGCCACGCTGTTCCGGATCGGCCGGCGGGACCTGGCCCTGTCCAAGGGACCAGTCGGGGCGATGGTCAACCAGGCGCTGAAGCGGGGAGCGGCGCTGCTGCGCTCAGACGACGAGCGCACCAATGTCCGAGATTGGCTGGCCCGCTACACCACCAACCGCACGGTCCACGCGATCTTCCGCAATCTCTGCGCGGCCATCTTCGCCTGCAACAGCGATGAGCTGCCGGCCAAGGCATTCATGACCTACTTCCTAACCAAGGGAGCGTTCCGGGACTTCGGCTTCTCGCCCACCGGCACCGTGGGGTTGATGCAGGGGCTGGCCGACGCGGTGAAACAGGGCGGGGGAGAGGTGTGGACCGACACGGCCGTACGGGCGCTCCACGTGGAGAGCGGCTGGGTGCGCGGCGCCACCGTGACCCGCGACGGGAAGGACGGCGAGGTGGTGGCGGACGTCGTGGTGTCAAACGCCGGGCCGGCCGCCACCGTCGCGCTGTGCGGTCCCGAGCACTTCTCCGCCGATTACCTCGAGCGCATGGGGCGCGATCTCCGGTCCACGGCCAACATCGTGGTCAACCTGGCCAGTCGGGATCAGCTCATGACGGCGCCGGGGATCATCACCTTCGGGATCACCCGTCGGCTGTGCAACATGGCCAATCTGACCGCGACCTGCCCCGAACTGGCGCCCGAGGGCTGGAACCTGTACGTGGCCTACGGCGTCCCGGTGCCGGCAGTGGGAGATTTCGACCAGGCCGCGGAGGTCGAGGCCACGCTCCAGGACCTTCGTGACCAGTTTCCGGACTTCGACCGCCGGGCTCGAATCCTGTCGGTCCGGGTCATGCGCGGCGAGTGGCCGGCCCAGCGCAGCATCGCCGGTTTGGACCTGCCCCAGCGCACGCCCATCGAGAATCTCTACAACGTGGGCGACGGGGTGCGGGAGTACGCCAGCGGAGGTGTGCAGGCGTGCGCCGAGACGGCCCAGCTGGTGAGCCAGCGGATCCTCAGCGCCTAGTTGCGGACCGGCGCGTAGAGCGTGTTCCAGACGATGCCCGTGTAGGCGTCGATCAGCCGCTCCAGCTCGGGTTCCCTAGCCCGGCGCACCAGCTGGTGGAGGCCGCGCTCGGCCATCCAGGTCAGCCAGGCGGCC
The DNA here is from genome assembly GCA_035938755.1 of Solirubrobacteraceae bacterium. Lineage (GTDB taxonomy): Bacteria > Actinomycetota > Thermoleophilia > Solirubrobacterales > Solirubrobacteraceae > Palsa-465. Next base: position 1,637 of record DASZGO010000318.1, read on the forward strand.
GTCTCGTTGGCCGGGAGCGAAGGGTCGATAAAACCCTCGCGCTGACCGGTCTTGATGTGCTTGCGCAGCCCGGCTGTGTTCCAGTCCATCATCGCCTGGACCAGCTCGCGGACCGCCTGGTCGTAGGCCGCGGCGTCGTACATGGCCGCCATCAGCGTGGTGTGGGGGCGGTAGGCGTCCACGACCTGGCTGAGCACCGCCCGGAGGTCCGCCCGGGTCGAACCCCGGCCCAGCGCCCACCAGTCGCGCGCGGCGCTCTCCATCTCGGCCTCGATCTCAGTGAACCAGGCCCGCAGTAGGTCGCCCTTGTCCTGGAAGTAGACGTAGAACGTGGAGCGCGAGAGGTGGGCGTCGGACACCAGCCGCTCCACGCTCAGCTCGGTGTAGCTCTCGCCCTCGGAGAGAAGCCGCTCGACCACCGCCAGCAGCCGGTCGCGGATCTCCTCACGGCGCTGGGCCCGGCTGCTCTGGCTGCGGCGGGTCACCGACGGCATCGCGGATCAAGCTATCACCTGTGGTACGGTGGCGGACGCCATGACCGGACAAACCGTCCGCCAATCGTGTGTATCGCTGACGGTGGACGGTGACGTGGCGCGGGTAACGCTGGCGCGGCCAGAAGCGAACAACGCGATCAACCACGCGATCGTCCACGGCCTAGCCGCCGCCCTGGACGAGCTCCAGGCCGTGGCGCCACGCGCCGTGCTGCTGAACGCGGACGGCGACCACTTCACGGTGGGCGGCGATCTGCAGCACCTGGCGGCGGAGGTCGACCGGCTGGCCGACGACCTGGGCGAGATCGTTCCGGTGTACCACGACGTGCTGAGGAGGCTGGCCGGGCTCGACGTCCCGGTGGTGTGCGCCGCCCAGGGCGTGGTGGCCGGCGGCGGGTTGGGCCTCGTGTGGTCCTCGGACGTGGTTATCGCCGCCACCAGCCTGCGACTGGCCACCGGGTTCGCGGGACTCGGACTGAGCGGCGACGGCGGATCGAGCTGGTACCTCCCGCGGCTGGTCGGCCCGCGGCGGGCCCGGCAGTTGATGCTCCAGGGCCAGCGGCTGGGCTCCGAGCAGGCGCTGGCCTGGGGGCTGGTTGACGAGGTGGTGGCGCCGGACCGCCTCGAAGCCGTGGCTCGGCAGCGCGCGGCGGAATTCGCCGCGGGACCCACCGTGGCGTACGCCCAGATCAAGCATCTGCTCCGTGCCAGCGATCACAACACGTTGGGCGACCAGCTGGAGGCCGAGCGGGCGGCGATGGTGGACTGTGCCGGGAGCGACGATGCCCGGGAGGGGATCCTGAGCTTCGCGGAGCGCCGCCAGCCGGAGTTCCGAGGCCGCTAGCCGTGGGCGTCATCGCCAGCGGCCAGCGGCGGCTGAGCGCGGAGCAGGTGGCGCTCCGGGCCGCCCGGGCCGCCACGGGCTTTGACCAGCTGGGGATCGGGGTGGGGGATGGGGTGGCGCTGTATCTCCGGAACGACGTGGCGTTCTTCGAGGCCGCGCTGGGGGCGAGCGCGGTGGGGGCGTATCCCATCGCGGTCAATTGGCATTACTCGGCCGAGGAAGCCCGCTACGTATTCGAGGACTCGGAGGCCAAGGCGGTGGTCATCCACGCCGACCTGCTGGAGCGCGTCGCGGCGGCGATCCCCGACGGCGCCATCGTGCTGGTGGTGCCCACGCCCGACGAGATCGTGGCCGCGTATGGGATCGACCCCGTACGCGCCGAGGTGCCCGACGGCGCCACCGACTGGGATGCCTGGGTGTCCGGATTCGAGCCGCGGCTCACCGGGCCGGCTGGCACGACGCTGTCCATCATCTACACCTCGGGCACCACCGGTCACCCCAAGGGGGTCAAACGACCGCCGTACACCGAAGACGAGATGGAGCGGCTGACCGTGACGTTGGCCGTGATCTTCGGGTTCACCTACTTCGCGGACCCCAGCGAGATGGTCACTGCTGTGCCGGGGCCGGTCTACCACTCCGCGCCCAACACCCACGCGATCTTCTCGTTCCGGGTGGGCGCGAGCATCCATCTGATGCCCCGGTTCGACCCGGAGGCTTTGCTGGCGCTGATCGAGCGCGAGCGGATCACCCATCTGCATCTGGTGCCGATCATGTTCGAGCGGCTGCTCAAGTTGCCTGAGGAGGTGCGACGGGGCTACGACATCTCCTCGCTGCGGTTCGTGGTGCACGCTGCCGCCCCGTGCTCACCGGCCACCAAGCGCGCGATGATCGAGTGGTGGGGCCCGGTCATCCACGAGTACTACGGATCGACGGAGGTCGGGCCCGTCACGTTCATCACGGCCGAGGACTGGCTCGAGCACGAGGGGTCGGTGGGACGGAGGATCGACGGGGCCGACGTCCGGATCCTGGACGATGACGGCAACGAGCTGGGAGCGGGGGAGGTCGGGGAGATCGCGGCCGGCAGCACCACGGGCAGCAGCGACTTCACCTACCACCGCGATGAGGCCAAGCGGCGGGCAGCGGACCGCAACGGACTGTTCGCGCCCGGGGACTTGGGCTATTTCGATGCGGACGGCTACCTATACCTGTGTGACCGCAAGATCGACATGATCATCTCGGGTGGGGTGAACATCTATCCGGCGGCGATCGAGGCGGTGCTGCACAAGCACGCGTCGGTGGCCGACTGTGCGGTGTTCGGAATCCCGGACGAGGAGTACGGCGAGGCGGTTCACGCGGTGGTCCA
>DASZGO010000319.1:0-11152 GCA_035938755.1 Solirubrobacteraceae bacterium
CGAAGGCCGCGGGCAGCGCGCCGGCCCACGAGCACGTGGCGGACCTGACCCGGATGGCGAGCGTACGTCAGCTGGCCGAGGAGCTGCGCGACCGGTACGAGCACATCGACGTCCTGGCCAACAACGCGGGCGCTCTGTTCGCTCACCGCGAGCAGACCGACGAGGGGTTCGAGCGCACGTTCGCGCTCAACCATCTGGCGCCGTTCCTGTTGACCAACCTGGTGCGAGACCGTCTGAGCGGGAGTCGCGTGGTGACCACGGCGTCCGACGCTCATGAGGGTGGGCGGTTGAACCTCGACGACCTCCAATCGGAGACCTCGTACGCGGCCATGCGCGTGTACGGCACCTCCAAGCTGTGCAACATCCTGTTCACGCGCGAGCTCGCCCGGAGGGCGCCGGAGCTCCAGGCCAACTGCTTCCACCCCGGGGTGGTGCGCACGGGCTTCGGCAAGAACGAGAATGGGATCTGGAAGGTGCTGACCACCATCGGGAGCCCGTTCTTCCGCTCGCCCGAGCGGGGCGCTCGCTCGCTCGTCTGGCTGGCCTTGTCCGATGAGGCCGCGGACCTCAATGGCGAGTACGTGCAGGACGAGAAGGTGGCCGAACCCAATGCTGCGGCCCAGGACGACGAGCTGTCGGGCCGGCTGTGGGAACGGAGCGCCGAGCTGGTGGGACTGCCCGCCGACTCGCTGGCCTGACTCGGGCTACTGCGGTCCGCGCTCCATCTGCACGGTGCCCGCGAGCCGCGGCGACCACGGCTGGGCGGACCGGGTCCACACCTCGAGCCGAGGCTCAAGCCACGACGAGTCGTCCAGCGAGCCCGCCTTGATGAACACGAAGTCCGGCGCGGCCGGTGAGAGGCTGAACAGCGGCGACCCGCAGGCCGAGCAGAAGTTGCGCTCGGTCTTGCCTCCGTGATCCTCGGCGGTCGTCTCAAATGAGGTCAGCGTGTCCCCGCTGACCGTGAAGGTGTCCTTGGGCACACCCACGACCACCGAGAATGGGCTGCTGGTCTGGCGCTGGCACTCCGTGCAGTGGCAAACGGCCTGGGCGATCGGCGCGGCGTTAACGCTGTAGGTCACGGCGCCGCACAGACACCGACCGGTGAGCGGCTGGGGCACGTTCGCCACGACTCCGGAACCTAACAGCTCCGGCGCTCAACTGGGGACAATCGCAATTGACTGACAGACTGGCGCGGTGGACCTCTCGGTCTTCTTCGTCGGCACTGCCGGGTCGATCCCCACCGCCCGGCGCGGGCTCCCGGGGGTGCTCGTGCGGCGGGGCGGCGACCGCATCCTGTTCGACTGCGGCGAGGGCACGCAGCGCCAGCTCGTGCGGTCGGTAGGCCTGGCCGACCTCGACGAGGTGTTCCTGACCCACTATCACGCCGACCACTGGTTGGGCTTGCCCGGGCTGCTGAAGACCTTCGACCTGCGGGGGCGTGAGCCGCCGCTGACCGTCCACGGCCCACCTGGGCTCAAGGACCTTATGGCGCTGGCCATGCGGGCGGCGGGCCGGGTGCGCTTCGAGTTGCGGCTGGCCGAGCTCGAACCGGGCCAGGTGCTGGACCGGGACGGCTACCACATCGGGGCGGTGGCGGTTGACCACCGCGGTATCGGACTGGCTTATGTGATGTTCGAGCACGAGCGCCCGGGCCACCTCGACCCTGAGGCCGCGGCCGCGCGGGGCATCGCGCCGGGGCCCGACTTCGGCCGTCTGCAACGCGGCGAGGTCGTGAACGGGGTCAGCCCCCAGGAGGTGGTGGGACCAGCCCGCCCGGGGCGCAAGCTGGCCATCTCCGGTGACACCCGCCCGTGCGAGGAGCTCAGGATCGCCGCGCACGGCTCGGACCTGTTGATCCACGAGGCGACGTTCGCCGAGCCCGAGTGGGAGCGCGCGGCCGAGACCGGCCACTCCACGGCCCGGCAGGCGGCCGAGCTGGCCCGCGACGCGGAGGTGAGGCTGCTGGCCCTGACCCACTTCTCGACCCGCTACCCAGCCCGCGTGCTGCGCGACGAGGCCCGGGCCACCTTCCCGCGCACGGTGATCCCGCGGGACTTCGACACGATCGAGATCCCGTTCCCCGAGCGAGGTGCGCCGCGACTGGTTCGCAGGGATCCGGACGCACGCGACGAGCTGGCCGAGGTGGAGGGCGAGCAGCCGGTAGCGGCTCCGGATGGTGCGAACTAATCGGCCGCGAGCGCTGTTACCCTCCAACCGTCGGTTCCTTTAATCCGGTCCCGCGAGGCCAGGAAGGAGCAAGCTCTGGACACCACTACGGTTGTCCTGGACCAGGACGGTATGCGCCGTACCCTGGTCCGGATTGCGCACGAGATCGTCGAGGGAAACCCCGATGGCGCGATCGCGTTGGTGGGGATCCACCGCCGGGGGGCGATTCTGGCCCGCCGGCTGCACGCGCTGACCGGCGAGCTGCTCGAGGACGCCGTGCCGCTCGGGTTCGCCGACATCTCGTTTTACCGTGACGACCTGGCCATCAGGGCCAGCGCGCCGGTCGTACACGCCACGCATCTGGATTTCCAGATTGACGGCCCACCCGCCCGGACGATCGTGATCGTGGACGACGTCCTGTACACGGGGCGGACGGTCCGAGCGGCGATCGACGAGGTGTTCGACTACGGCCGCCCGGCCCGGGTCCAGCTGGCGGTGCTCGTGGACCGCGGGCATCGGGAGCTTCCCATCCGTCCCGACTATGTGGGCAAGAACCTCCCGACCTCACAGGACCAGCGGGTCAACGTCCACGTCAAAGAGATCGACGGTTGCGACGAGGTCACGATCGGTCCCGCCCGCGACTCGAGAAAGGAAGCGGCGTGAGCATTCCCCGTCATCTGATCTCGATCGACGACCTCGACCGGGCCGGGATCGAGCGGATCCTGGACCGCGCCGAATCCTTCGCCGAGGTTTCGGGCCGGGAGATCAAGAAGGTGCCCGCTCTGCGCGGCCGCACCGTGGTCAACCTGTTCTACGAGGCCTCGACCCGGACCAGCTCGAGCTTCGAGCTGGCGGCCAAGCGGCTGAGCGCCGATGTGGTCTCGATCCGCTCGGCGGGCTCCAGCGTGGACAAGGGCGAGTCGCTCAAGGACACCGTGCAGACGTTGTCCGCGTATGACCCCGCGGCCCTGGTCATCCGCTCGCCCCACGCCGGGGCGGCCCAGCTGGTCGTGGCCTGGACCAGCGCCGCGGTGATCAACGCCGGCGACGGCAAGCACGAGCACCCCACACAGGCCCTGCTGGACGTGTTCACGCTGCGTCGGCGCCTGGGCGCGCTGGACGGGACCAACATCTGGATCGTGGGCGACGTCCTGCACTCGCGGGTGGCCCGCTCGAACATCCTCGCCCTGTCGCGGATGGGGGCTACGGTGACGGTGTGCGGGCCCCCGACTCTCATCCCCCGGGACATCGAGGCGCTGGGCTGTGAGTCGACCAGCACGCTGGACCGCCTAGCCGAGGCCGACGTGGTCTACGTGCTGCGGATGCAGCAGGAACGCATGCGTGAATCGTTCGTGCCCTCGCTGCGCGAGTACGCGGTCCGCTACCAGATCGACGTCTCGCACCTGCGGTCCGGCCAGCTGCTGATGCACCCGGGGCCAGTGAACCGGGGAGTCGAGCTGTCAGCGGCGGCGATCGATTCCCCGCAGGCGCTGATCGGCGAGCAGGTCAAGGCCGGGGTAGTGGTGCGGATGGCGGTCCTGTACGAGCTGCTGGCCGGAACGCCGGTCATGGCGGTGGCGGCGTGAGTGCTTCCAAATTGTTCGCGCCTCAGCGCCGCGGAGCCCACCTGCTCATCCGCTCCGCCCACGTCCTGGATCCCCGCTCCGGACTCGACGAGCGGCGGGACATCCTGATCCGCGACGGGCGGATCGCCGAGCTGGGCCCGGCGGGCGGGCTGCCGGCTCCGGGCGACGTCGAGCTGCTGGACGGCTCGGGCAAGCACGCGTTCCCGGGCTTCGTGGATCCGCACGTGCACCTGCGCACTCCCGGGCAGCAGTACAAGGAGGACATCCAGTCCGGTACCGCGGCCGCCGCGGCCGGCGGGTTCTGCGCGGTGATCGCCATGCCCAACACCGACCCGGTGGTGGACGACGCGGCGATTCTCGGCTCCGTGGTCGAGCGGGCCAGAGCCGACGCGCGGGTCCCAGTCGGCTTCCTGGCCTCGATCACCCGGGGGCTGCGGGGCGAGGAGCTGACCGAGATGGCCGCGCTGGCCGACCTGGGCGCTCTGGGGTTCACCGACGACGGCAAGCCGGTCCGCTCGGCGGGGATGTTGCGCAAGGCGCTGGCCTACCAGCGGCTGGCCGGAGGCGTGATCTCACTCCACGAGGAGGACTCCGAGCTGTCCGGCGACGGGGCGATGCACGAGGGCGCGGTCTCGGCCCGCCTGGGCATCGCCGGTATTCCCTCGGTCTCCGAGTCGACGATGATCAGTCGCGACGGCGCCCTGGCCGCCTACGAGAACGCCCGGGTCCACATTCAGCATGTCTCGGCGGCCGAGTCGGTGATCGTTCTGGAGCAGGCCAAGAGCGCCGGGGTCCCGGTCAGCGCCGAGGCCACCCCGCACCACCTGACGCTGACTGAGGACGTCGTTCGCACGCTGGACAGCCGGTTCAAGATGAACCCTCCGCTGCGTAGGGAGGCCGACCGCCGGGCGCTGGTCGACGCCCTGCGCCGTGGCGTGATCGACTGCGTGGCCACCGACCACGCGCCGCACGCCCGGCACGAGAAGGAGGTCCCGTTCGAGGAGGCGGCGATGGGCACGACCGGCCTGGAGACGGCGTTCGCCGCTCTCTACACCGAGCTCGTGCTGCCGGGTGAGCTGGACCTGGAGGTGGTGGTGGAGCGGATGAGCGCCGGCGCGGCCCTGTACGGACTGCCCACGCCGCGGATCGCTCCCGGCGAGCCCGCCGACCTGGTCCTGGTCGATCTGAATGCCGCGGTGGAGGTCGGCGCGGCCGGCTACGTCAGCCGGTCCGAGAACTGCTGCTTCCACGGCCGCACGCTCCACGGCCGGGTCCTAGTCACGCTGGCCGGCGGAGCGGTGGCGTTCCGCGAGCCCGCCCTGGTGGAAGCCGAGCTGGCGCGATGACCGGCGCCTACGTGCTGCTCGAGGACGGGACGCGGTTCGACGGCCGCAGCTGCGCCGCCGACGCGGCCGCGGTGGGGGAGATCGTGTTCACGACCTCGATGTCCGGCTACCAGGAGGCGATGACCGACCCCAGCTACACCGGGCAGCTGATCACGTTCACGTTTCCCATGATCGGCAACTACGGCGTCTGCACCGAGGCGATGGAGTCAGACCGGGTGCACGCGCGGGCGGCGATCATGCGCTCCGGCATCGACTCCGAAGACAGCCCCGGCGCCGAGAGAGGCTGGCTCAGCTGGCTGACCGACTGCGGGATCCCCGCCATCGACGGCGTGGACACCCGGGCCCTGGTCCGCCATCTTCGCGACCAGGGGGCGATGCGTGGCGGGGTGTTCCCGGAGCGCATGCCCCTCGATCAGGCCGCCGAGCTGATCGCCGCCGAGCCACACATGCACGGGTGTGACCTGGCTGCGGACGTGACCCCAACCCAGACGGTGGTGCTCGAGCCCACCGTCTCCGGGCCCAGCGTCCTGGAGCCCACCCACCCCGGACTCCGGATCGCGATGATCGACACCGGGGTCAAGCTGTCGATCGTGCGCAACCTCCGGGCCCGCGGCGCCGTCGTGGAGCTCCACCCCTGCAGCTGCAGCCTCGAGAACCTCCTGGCCAACCAGCCCGACGCAGTCTTTCTGGCCAACGGCCCCGGGGACCCGGGAGCGCTCGACTACATCGTGGAGACGGTCAGGGGGCTGATCGGGAAGCTCCCGGTGTACGGGATCTGCCTGGGCCATCAGCTCCTGTGCCGGGCGGTCGGGCTCGAGACATACAAGCTCCCGTTCGGGCACCACGGCGCCAACCACCCGGTCAAGGACCTGCCCACCGGCCGGGTCGAGATCACCAGCCAGAATCACGGCTTTGCCGTGCTGGGGCCGGACGGCTCGCCCACGATTGACCGCGATGAGCCGGTCCGTTGGGAGACTGACTTTGGGGCCGCCGAGCTCACGCACATCAACCTGTACGACCGCACGGTGGAGGGGCTGGCGCTCAAGGATGTCCCCGGGGCCACGGTCCAGTACCACCCCGAGGCCGGCCCGGGTCCGCATGACGCCCTGCATCTGTTCGACCGCTTCGTGGGGGAGATCCGGGATGCCGCGTAGGGACGACATCCACAAGATCCTGCTCATCGGGTCCGGCCCGATCGTGATCGGCCAGGCGGCCGAATTCGACTACTCCGGCACCCAGGCCTGCCGGGTCCTCCAGGAAGAGGGATACGAGGTCGTGCTGGTGAACTCGAACCCGGCCACGATCATGACCGACCCCGGGCTGGCCAGCGCCACCTACGTGGAACCCCTGCTACCGGGGCCGGTGACTCAGGTGATCGAGCGCGAGCGGCCGGACGCGCTGCTGGGGACGCTGGGCGGCCAGACCGCGCTGAATCTGGCCAAGGCGCTGCACGAGAACGGAACGCTGAAGCGCTACGGCGTGGAGCTGATCGGGGCCGATTACGAGGCGATCGACCGGGCCGAGGACCGGGAGCGGTTCCGTGACACGATGACCGCCGCGGGGCTCCGGGTCCCGGACAGCATGGTCGCCCACAGCGTCCAGGACGCCCAGGCCGCCGTCGCGCGGCTGGGGCTTCCGTTCATCGTCCGCCCCGCGTTCACCCTGGGCGGCACCGGGGGAGGGGTGGTGCGCTGCCGGGACGAGCTGGGGACGGTCGTGGGCCGGGGCCTGGCTGCCTCTCCGATCAACCAGGTGCTGCTCGAGGAGTCGGTGCTGGGCTGGGGGGAGTTCGAGCTGGAGGTCATGCGCGACCACGCCGACAACGTGGTGATCGTGTGCTCCATCGAGAACCTAGACCCGATGGGCGTGCACACGGGCGACAGCGTGTGCGTGGCCCCGCAGCAGACGCTCAGCGACAAGCAGTACCAGCTCCTGCGTGACCAGGCCATCACGGCCATCCGGGCGGTCGGGGTCGAGACCGGCGGCTCGAACGTGCAGTTCGCCGTGAACCGGGCCACCGAGGAGGTGGTGGTGATCGAGATGAACCCGCGCGTGTCCCGCTCCAGCGCCCTGGCCAGCAAGGCCACCGGGTTCCCGATCGCCAAGATCGCCGCCCGGCTGGCCGTGGGCTACACGCTCCAGGAGATCCCCAACGACATCACCCGGGCCACGCCGGCCAGCTTCGAGCCGGCCATCGACTACTGCGTGGTCAAGTGGCCGCGGTTTGCCTTCGAGAAGTTCCCCGGCGCCGAAGCCGGTCTGACCACCCACATGAAGTCAGTGGGGGAGGTGATGGCGATCGGGCGCACGTTCCAGCAGGCGTTCGCCAAGGCGCTGCGCTCCCGCGAGCTCGACCAGGCACCGGAGATACCTGACGCAGACGCCGAGCTCCTGGACGCGGTCAAGCAGCCGGGGGCCGAGCGGTTCGACTGCCTGCTGGAGGCGTTGGGTCGCTCGATGCCGATCGAGGACCTGCAGCGAGCTACCGACATCGACCCCTGGTTCCTGCGTGAGCTGTCAGACCTGGTGCGTCGGGCGGGCGGGCTCCAATCGCCGTTCGCTGGCCGGCGCACGTTCAAGTCGGTGGATACGTGTGCCGCGGAGTTCGCCGCGCAGACGCCTTACTACTACTCGAGCTGGGAGCGACCCGCCCCCGTGGGTCCGGCGCACGAGGTGCAGCGGGGAGACCGGCCGAGCGTGGTCATCCTGGGCTCTGGGCCCAACCGCATCGGCCAGGGCATCGAGTTCGACTACTGCTGCGTCCACGCGGTCCAGACCGTGCGCGAGTCGGGTCGCGACGCGGTGATGATCAACTGCAATCCCGAGACGGTGTCCACCGACTACGACGTATCCGACCGGCTGTACTTCGAGCCGCTGACCCTGGACGACGTGCTGGCGGTCTGCGAGGTGGAGCAGCCGGAAGGCGTGGTGGTGCAGTTCGGCGGCCAGACGCCGCTGAAGCTGGCGGCCGGGCTCGAGGCCGCCGGGGTGCGGATCCTAGGGACGGGCATCGAGGCGATCGACCTGGCGGAGGACCGATCGCGGTTCGGAGCGCTGCTCGAGCGTCTGGGCTACCAGGCGCCGCCGTACGCCACTGCCGACAGCGCCGAGGGCGCGATCGCCTGCGCCCAGCAGGTGGGCTTCCCGCTGCTGGTGCGGCCCAGCTATGTCCTGGGCGGCCGGGCCATGGAGATCGTGTACAGCGTCGACGGCCTGCGGGACTACCTGGATCGGGTCGGCCCTCGGGACGGCTCGGTCATCTACCTGGACCGGTTTCTGGAGGACTCGATCGAGGTCGACGTCGATGCCCTGTGCGACGGCGATCAGGTGTGGGTGGCCGGGATCATGCAGCACGTAGAGGAGGCGGGCATCCACTCCGGCGACTCGGCCTGCGTGCTGCCGCCCCACACCCTGGGCGAGGAGATGATGGCCCAGATCCGGGAGGAGACCGAGGGCATCGCCCGGGCGTTGGGAGTGGTCGGCCTGATCAACGTCCAGTTCGCGATTCACGCGGGGGGTCTGTACGTGATCGAAGCCAACCCCCGAGCCTCGCGCACCGTGCCGTTCGTGTCGAAGTCGATCGGGCTGCCGTTGGCCAAGCTGGCCTGCCGGATCACGCTGGGCGAGCGGATAGGTGACCTGGGATTGCCCGAGCACACCAGCAACGGTCACGTATGCGTGAAGGAGGCGGTGATGCCGTTCAACCGGTTCGCCGGAGCCGATGCCCTGCTGGGACCCGAGATGCGATCCACCGGCGAGGTGATGGGCATCGCCCCCGACTTCCCCACCGCCTTCGCCAAGGCCCAGGCCGCGGCCGGTGCGCAGCTGCCCGCCAGCGGTACCGCGTTCATCACCGTGGCCGATCGGGATAAACCGGCGGCCACCGGGCTGGCGACCGTGCTCCACGACCTGGGGTTCCGGATCATCGCCACCGGGGGGACGGCGCAGGCGATCCGCAAGATGGGCATTCCGGCTGAGGCGATCAACAAGATCGGCGAGGGCTCACCCCATGTGGTGGACTGGATCGAACGCGGGGATGTGGACCTGGTGATCAACACCCCAGTGGGCACCGGCGCCCGGGCGGACGGGTATGAGATTCGGACCGCCGCCATCGCCCACGGAATTCCTTGCATAACCACCATGGCCGGCGGAATCGCGGCGGCGCGAGCCATCTCCGCCGCCCGCCGAGGCGGCCCGGAGGCAGCCGAACTGGGCGCTCCGGTGGTCTCTCTGCAGGAGATTCACGAGAGTGGGCACGAAATCGGCGCCGTGGGCAGCCCGGTGGTCTAGAACCGGGCCTCAAACCCCTGCAAATTCACACCGAACGTCGCAACCTGGCTCGACGATGCTCGACCTCAGCTTGAGCTATAGCCGAATTGCGTCGATTGGCCTTGATCGCGTGTGTCCAAGATGTATAGTCGCGCGCCGTGCCACCGGTCTCGGGACAGCTCTCAAAGCCCACCGTTGCACCGGAGCGCTCATATCTTCAGCGCATGGAGGCCCTCCAGCGGGCGAACAACATTCGTACCCGGCGGGCCAAGCTCAAGCGTGACCTGAAGGCCGGCCGGCAGCCGATCGACGATCTGCTGCTCTCGCCGCCCGAATATCTGGAGACAGCCAAGGTGTTCGACCTGCTTCTGGCCGTCCCCAAGTACGGGCGGGTGAAGGTGAACAAGATCCTGTCCCAGTGCAAGATCTCCCCGAGCAAGACGGTCGGCGGGCTGTCCGAGCGACAGCGGGGCGAGCTCGTCGATTTCCTGCGCCGGCGCTGAGCGTTTAGCCGTGGCCTGATGGCCCGGGTGATCGTGATAACCGGACCCTCGGGGGTGGGCAAGGGAACGCTGATTCGCGGGCTGCTCGACCGCCTGCCCGAGCTGGCGCTGTCGGTCTCGGCCACCACCCGGCGCCCGCGGCCCGGCGAGGCGGACGGGGTGGCCTATCACTTCCTGAGCCCCGAGGAATTCGAGGCACGGGTGACCGCCGGCGACTTCATCGAGCACGCCGAATACTCGGGCAACCGCTACGGGACGCTGCGCTCTGAGGTCCAGCGGCAGCTCGATCAGGGCCGCCCGGTGATCCTGGAGATCGAGGTCCAGGGGGCGCGTCAAGTCCGGCAGGCCTTGCCCGACGCGGTGGCCGTGTTCATTGCCCCGCCCTCACTGGAGGCGCTGAGGACGCGCCTGGTGGGACGGGGCACCGACACCCCGCCGCAGGTCCAGGCCCGGCTGCGCACCGCCGAGGGGGAACTCGAGGCCCAGGATGAGTTCTCCCACGTGGTGGTCAACGACCGGCTTCAGGAGGCGACCGAGGAGCTGGCCCGAGTGGTGAGCGACGCACTGGCGGACCGCTGATCGCGGGTCGCTAACCTGTAGCGCGATGATCTCACCCCGCATAGACAAACTGCTCGAGCACGTCGACTCCGACTACGCGAGCGTGATCGTGGCCGCCAAGCGCGCGCGCCAGATCAACTCCTACTACCACAACCTGGGCGAGGGCACGTTCGACGAGTTTCCGCCCCCGATGGTCGACACCCGCTCCAAGAACTACCTGACGATCGCCCTGGAAGAAGTGGCTCAGGGCAAGCTGAAGTACCACTACAGGTAGGGGCCAGGAGGCCCGAACCATGGCCCGGTTGCTCCTCGGCGTGACCGGAGGGATTGCCGCCTATAAGGCGGTGGAGTTCGCGCGCCTGGCCATCAAGGCCGGGCACGCGGTCCGGGCCCTCCAGACGCCGGCCAGCGAGCACTTCCTGGGACGCGCGACGCTGGAAGGCATCACCGGGGCGCCCGTCCTGGTCAGCGAGTTCGAGCCCGATCCAGCCCGCGGCGCCTACCCCGGCGAGTCGCTGCCAGACCACGCGCCGATCAGCCACCTGGCCCTGGTCCAGAGGGCCGACCTCTACCTCATCGCCCCGGCGAGCGCCAACACGCTGGCCAAGCTGGCTCACGGCCAGGCCGACAATCTCCTCAGCACCGCGGCGCTGGCCGCCGACTGCCCGGTCGTGGTCGCGCCGGCGATGAACGACCGGATGTACCGCCACGCCGCGACCCA
>DASZGO010000320.1:0-15134 GCA_035938755.1 Solirubrobacteraceae bacterium
CGGGTCGCCCAGAAGGCTCCGGGCGTCATCTTCGGCCTCCAGGTGGCCGAGCTGGTGTTCGCCGAGCTCGATCCCCGGCTCAGCTTCAAGCCCCAGGTAGCCGAGGGGGTGTGGCGCGAGAGTGGGGAGGTGCTGGAGCTCCAGGGGCCGGCTCGGCCGATCCTGACCGGGGAACGCACGGCGCTGAACTTCCTCCAGCGCCTGTCCGGCGTGGCCACGCTGGCCGGCCGTTGTGTGCGGGCGGTCGAGGGCACGGGGGCGCAGGTACTGGACACGCGAAAGACCACGCCGGGTCTGCGGGCGCTGGAGAAGGCGGCCGTGGCGGCGGGCGGCGCCACCAATCATCGGGCCGGGCTGTACGACGCCGTGCTGATCAAGGAGAACCACGCCGCGCTGGCCGGTGGGGTGGGGGAGGCCGTGCGGCGAGCGGCGGCGGCGGGAACGGGCCTCCCGATCGAGGTCGAGTGCCGTGACCTGGCCGAGGTGGACGAGGCTCTGGCGGCCGGCGCCGGGAGGATCCTGCTGGACAACTTCACCCCGGACCAGCTGCGCCAGGCCGTAGATCGCGTGGGTGGGCGGGCCCAGCTGGAGGCCAGCGGCGGAGTCACGCTGGAAACGATCCGGGAGATCGCGGAGACCGGCGTACAATTTGTGTCAGTGGGAGCGCTGACCCACAGCGCTCCTGCGCTGGACCTCTCTCTCACCCTGGAGCCGCTGCCATGAACCTCCCGATCGCCGGGCAAACGGATGCACCGCTGATGCTGGAGAACATTCCCGCACTGAAGGACGAGGTGCGGGAGCTCGCCCGCCAGCAGAACGCGGTCATCCTGGCCCACAACTACCAGCTGCCCGAGATTCAAGACGTAGCCCACTACGTCGGTGACTCGCTCGGCCTGTCCCAGCAAGCCGCCCGCGCCCAAGCGGACACCGTCGTGTTCTGCGGCGTGCACTTCATGGCCGAGACGGCCTCGATCCTGTGCCCGGAGAAGCAGGTGCTGATCCCCGATCCGGATGCGGGCTGCTCGCTGGCCGACTCAATCACCGCCGACCAGCTGCGCGAGTGGAAGGCCAAGCACCCGGGTGCCCTGGTCGTCATGTACGTCAACACCAGTGCCGAGGTGAAGGCGGAGACCGACTACTGCTGCACGTCGGCCAACGCGGTGGCGGTGGTTGAGCACATCCTGCGCGAGCACGGCCCGGACACAGAGATTCTGTTTGGGCCGGACATGTTCCTCGGGGCCTACGTAGAGAAGCGGCTCGGCCGGTCGCTGCACGTATGGGACGGGGAGTGCCACGTCCACGCGGGCATCCGTCCCGCCGACATCACTGCCGTGCGCGCGGCCAATCCGGGTTCAGATTTCCTGATCCATCCCGAGTGCGGCTGTTCGACCAGCGTCATGGAGTACGTGGCCGCGGGCGATCTTGACCCCGAGGGCATTCACATGCTGTCCACCGGCGGCATGCTGCGTTACGCCCGCGAGCGGGCGGGCGGGCCCCCATTCACGGCCGTGGTCGCCACCGAGACTGGAATGCTCTACCCGCTGCGCCAGGCCGCGCCGGACGCCCAGTTCGTGGCCGCCAACGAGGCGGCGCACTGCCGGTTTATGAAGATGATCACGCTGCCCAAGCTCCGGGACAGCCTGCGCGACGGCGTGCACGAGATCAAGGTCCCAGCTCCGGTGGCCGATCGCGCCCGGGTGGCGATCGAGCGGATGGTGTCGATCAGCTGACGGCGTCCGGGTTAGGGGGGATGCTAGGCCGCGGCCCCGCTGGTGATCACCCAGTTGCCCGCGGACTGGATGAGGTTGACCGTGCGGGTCTTCCCACTGATGCTCACGGTGACCTTGGCCGTGTTTCCGCTGGTGCTCGATCCGGTCACCTGAGCGCTCTGCAGGGCCTGCTTCTCGCTGGCCGGCAGCAGCTTGTTGACCTGGCTGAGCAGCGTGCTGCAGGACTGCCCGTGCGGTGCGCTGCCCAGCAGCTTGTTGATCGCCTTCGGATCGAGCAGTTTGCAGGCCGTTGTCCCGTCGCCGCTGGCCAGCGCATTGAGATAGCTCTTGACCACCGGCTTGGGGTCGGAGCTCCCGTCGCAGGCGCTCAGCGCCACGCTGCCGAGCAGGATCGCGACGGTTGACCTCAAGATGGCGCGGCGGCTGCCCATATGTGGCCGCACGCTATACGTTCTCGCCCAGCAGGTCCAATCCGGCCTCGGCGGCTCGCTGCACCACCGGCAGACTCTCCCGCTTGCGCTCGAACTCCTTGGGCGTGTAGCAATGCACCTCGGCGTTTGCCCCCATCTCTAGGCCATCCCACAGCGAACCGGCCTGATAGACCCGCTCCAGCCAGGGCATCCCGTCGTAGGCCCCTGACACTAGGACCACCACGAACTCCGGACCCCGCTCGCGCTGCGGCGGCGCCCCGTGCTCATCGTCCACGCGCGCTCCACCCAGCCGGGCGTACTCGATGGGCCACCGATCGGCGATCCGTTGCATGTACAGACCGAGTTGGCGGCGGTTTACGGCGCCGGCCTCCACAGGCGCGATTCTCCCGCGCCGGCGCGGTCGGGCGCAAGCCATTGCTCGAGTCAGTAGCGGACCATGGCCGCCACCATCTGGCTGAGCAGCGCGATCCCGCGGCGATTGTCCGGTCCGTCGAGGAACAGCGCAAAGGCCAGCACATGGTGGTTGGTGGTGTGGCAGTACCCGGCCAGATTGGTCACGTTGTTCAGCGTGCCGGTCTTGGCCACGCAGCGGCCCTGAGCCAGCGTGCCCACGCCGATGTGCCGGGTCGTCCCATTTACCCCGACCTGCGGCAGCGCCGCGTCGAGGACTTGCCCCGACGGGGTGCCCCACACGGCCTTCAGCAGATCGGCCACCTCCCGCGGCGAGGCGGAGTCATCGCGGCTAAGCCCCGAGCCGTCGACGACCCGGGGATGGATCCCGTAGGCGTGCATGGCGGATGCGATCACCCGGGTGCCGGCGGCCGTGCTGCCGTCGTGGGCGAACCGCACGCCCAGCTGCTTGGTCAGCATCTCGGCATAGAAGTCGTCCGAGGGGACGTCCATCAGCCGGAGCAGAACCGACATGGGGGCCGAGGTCACTGCGGCCAATGCGTGGGCCCCGGGCGGGGTCGCTCCGGTGGACGGCCCGGCCGTGGTCTCGACGTGGCCGCCGCGCAGCGTCAGCGCGACCTCGCGGGCGGCAAACGCTCCGGGCGACAGCGAGCCCGCGGTGGCGCCGTGATCGTAGGTGAGCCCGCCCAGCTGCCCGCCGATGTCCGAGATATCAGGAGCGAAGCCCGATGAAGGCCCGCCCGGGTGCGAGTCGAACAGCGACGGATCACCGATCAGTGACCCAGTGACCTGATTGATCCCCTGCGCGGCCAGCTGGTGCACAAGTTCCTCAGCATTGGTGCCCACGCCGCCGTTCCAGACCAGGTTGAAGTGGCTGTCCCCGAACGTGGGATCGCCGCCCCCGCGCAGATAGAGATCCCCGTGCCACACTCCGCCCGGGCCCAGGTGACCCGCGCCGACCAACCGGGTCTTCAGGCGGGCGTCAGCCCCCAGCTTGTCGAGCAGGGCCACGCTGGTGAACAGCTTCTCCACCGAGGCCGGCGCGCGCTTGGTGTCCGGGGCGAGCGTGAACAGCGACTGGCCCGCGGTCAGGTCATCGACCATCGCGCCGGTGCTGGGCCCCGCCGCGTGCAGCTGGCTGGTCAACGCCCGACGCAGCCGGGCGAGCTGGGGGGAGACCGTGGCGCGTACACGCCGGGGCGAAGTTTGGCTGGCGGTCCCGGCTTGCGGAGTCGACGCACCGCCGCCCCCGCACGCCGCGAGCGCCCCCACCAACACCGCGCCTGCGGCCATCCGGCCGCCTAGACGGATGCCAGTTCCTCCTCGGTCTGCGGGCCGACGCAGGCCAGCGAGAGCTGCTCGCTGACCGCTGCGGCCGCCGCGGCCACCTCGTCATAGGTGACCTCGTCGAGCAGCTCGATCGCGCGATCCGGATCCGGATCCTCCCGGTAGACGACGGCCTGCTGGGCGCAGAAGCGCGCCACGGCGCCCGAGTTCTCGAACGCGATGGCCCGGGCACCGGCCGCGAACGCCCGCGCGCGCTCGACCTCCTCCCGAGTCGGGCCGTCGCGGCGCAGCTCGGCCACGATCTCCTTCATCCGGGCCAGCGCCTCCAGGGTCTTCGTACTGTCCAGGCCGGCGGACAGCTGGAGCACCGGCACATCCGCGTAGGCATGGGCCGCGGAATGGACCGAGTAGGCCAGCCCCCGCTGCTCGCGGATCTCGTCGAACAGCCGGGAGGCCATCGAGCCTCCGAGCAGAGTCGAGTAGATCTGGAGGGCAGCCCGGCCACGCTGGTCGGTGGCATCGACGACGGGCCGGTAGGACATCCGCAGGTGCGACTGGTTGGAGTCTCGCTCGCGGACCAGCACCCGCGGGGTGAGCGGCGGTGCCGGGTCGTAGGGCTCGGGATCTGGAGCCTCAGGAAACCGGCCGAACAGCTCCGTGGTCTCGCCGTCCAAGGCGGACAGGTTGCCGACCAGGAAGGCGGCGCCGGCGGTAGGCGCCCACCGGCGCGACCGGAAGGCCACCATGCCCGGCCGGTCGAAGCTCTCCTGGATGTGCTCGGCGGGGCCGAGTACAGGCCGTCCCAGGGGATGCTCACCGAACGCGGCCTGGTCGATCAGGTGTTCGGCCATCACGGCCGGCTGGTCGTTGGCCCGGGCGATCTCCTGCACCACCACGCCGCGCTCGCGCTCCAGCTCGTCGGCGTCGATCCGGGGCCGTCCCACGAAGTCGGTCAGCAGGTCGGCGGCCTCCGGCGCTCGCTCGGCCCGGGCGGTGATGTGAAACGCGACCAGGTCGTGGCTGGTGTAGGCGTTGAGCACCGCGCCGATGCTCTCGGCGGCTTGGTTGACGTCGCGGTAAGTGGGGAACTTCTCTCCGCCCTTGAACACCAGGTGCTCCAGGAAATGGGCCATCCCGTTCTCCTCCGGGCGCTCGGTCCGGGCGCCCGCGTCGAAGGCCACCAGGATCGTGGTGGCGCGGGTGCCCTCGAGCGGGGCCCAGTACACCGGCAACCCGTTGGGCGCGGTGGTCTGAGTGATGGGAGCCACACTTGAAAAGTAGCGACGCCGATGCAAGTCCCGTTGCAAGGCCCCTTTTCGGGGTCGCCTGGCCAGGACCCTTCGCTACTGTGCGGCTCGCTCATGGCTACCTCTGATCCAGGACAAAGCACTCGCGGCCGCCAGCGCGCCGCCCGCAGGACCACCCCCCCCGTGGCTCCCGCCCGGGCTAAGCGCCTGGTCCGTCCTCCTTCCGACACCCCACCGGTAATCGAATTCCGCGGGGTGTCCAAGCGCTACGACAGCGGCGACACCGGACTCGACCGGACCACGTTCGCCGTGGCGCCCGGTGAATTCGTGTTTCTGGTCGGCGCCACTGGCTCGGGCAAGTCCACGGTGATGCGGCTGCTAATCAAGGAGCTCGACCCGACCGACGGCGTCATCCGAGTGGCCGGCCGCGATCTGGGTGACATCGTCCGCAAGCGGATCCCGTTCTACCGCCGCAACCTGGGCGTGGTGTTCCAGGACTTCAAACTTCTGCCCAACCGCACGGTGTACGAGAACGTGGCCTACGCCCTGAAGGTGACCGGCGGCGGGCGCAAGGAGATCCGGGCCAAGGTCCCGGACATCCTCCGGCTGACTGGGCTCTCGACCAAGCTCCATAACTACCCGGACCAGCTGTCGGGCGGCGAGCAGCAGCGCGTGTCGATCGCCCGCGCATTCGTCAACCATCCGCCGTTGCTGCTGGCCGATGAGCCGACCGGCAACCTCGACCCGTCGACCAGCATCGACATCATGCGCCTGCTGTACCGGATCAACCTCACCGGTAGCACGGTGGTGGTGGCCACCCACGACCACGCGATGGTGGACAAGATGCGCCGCCGCGTGATCGAGCTCTCCGAGGGACGCATCATCCGGGACGAGGCGGCGGGCTTGTACACCAACGACGAGACGACCCGCGAGTTCGCCCAGCGGCTGCGCTCGCCGGCCGCCCGGCCTCCGGGCATCGACGATGCCCTCGGTTTCGACGAGGAATCGGACTAGATGAAGCTCGGATTCTTCGTGCGCGAGGCGATGCGCGCGATGCGGCGCAACGCTGCTCCGAGCTTCGCCGCCCTGGCCACGATCCTCGTGACCATGCTGGTGGTCGGCGTGTTCATCCCGGCCATTCAGGTGACCAACAACGCGGCCAACAGCGTCCGCAGCCGGTTGCTCGTCGATGTTTACATGAAGACCAATGCCACCAGCCGTGACGCCGCCCGGGTGCAGAGCAAGCTCCAGGCCGTGCCCCACGTGAAGAGCGTCCAGTTCGTGTCCAAGGCCCAGGCGTACGCCCAGCAGTCCAAGCAGAACCCGGCCGCGTACGCGCTGCTGGGGACCAACCCGCTGCCTGACACCTTCCACGTGGTGCCGGACAACCCGGCCAACGTGCTGGCCATCCGTGCCGCGCTGACTACCGGCGGCGGCGTGCTGGATCCGTCGATCCAGAGCGTCTCCAACAAGAAGTCCTACACCAGGAAGGCCCTCGAGCTGACCTCGGCTGTGAGGTGGGGCGGCCTGGCCTTCGCGCTGCTGCTGACCATCGCCTCGATCCTGCTGATCGCCAACACGATCCGGCTTTCGCTCTACGCCCGCCGCCGCGAAGTCGAGGTGATGAAGCTGGTCGGGGCCACCGACTGGTTTATCCGCTGGCCGTTCGTGATCGAAGGCATCATCCTGGGCGCCACCGGCGGGGTGATCGCGATCGTGACGCTGGCGGTCATCAAGGTGGCCCTGCTTGACCCGCTGTTCTCCGGCTGGTCGCTCGTGTCGGAGATCCGCACGATCGCCTTCCCGGCCCTGATCGCCATCCTCCTGGCGGCCAGCGTGCTCGTCTCCGCGCTGGGCTCCGGCCTGTCGCTGCGCCGCTTCCTGCGGGTCTGATCCGCCGCGGGCCACGGCCTGACCCGGCGGCCCGGCGGGGCGGCCTGGCTACTCTCAGCGCATGCCCTCGCGTCCTCAACGTCGCGGCTCCCGCATCGCGGCGCAGATTGCCGCTGCGCTGTTGCTGCTGGTGCTGGGCATCTGGCTGGGCGGGCATCCCAGCTGGCTGCCGAACGGGCTTCAAGATGCGCTGACCGACAACTCGCAGGGCCGGCTGGTCAATCAGGTGCTGAACACCCTGCGCCAGGACTACTACCGGCCGATCAACCAGAACCAGCTGCTGAACAAGGGACTGGGGGGGATCGTGGCGAGTCTCAACGACCCGTACTCGCGTTATTACGACCCAGCGGCCTACCGGGCCTTTCTCCAGCAGTCGAATCCGCACCTCAGCGGGGTGGGGATCGATGTGGTGCCCAACCCCAAGGGATTGCTGGTGGTGGACGTGTTCCCGGGCGCCCCGGCGGCCAAGGCGGGCCTGCGGCACGGTGACGTGATCGTGGCCGTGGGGGGCGTCAAGCTGGCCGGCCACACCGCCGATTACGACTCCACGCTGATCCGAGGCCCGGCCGGGACCCGGGTTTCGCTGACCGTGATGCGCGGCCACCGCCAGCTCTCGTTCTCGATCGTCCGGGCCCGAGTGGCCGTGCCCGTGGCCAGTGGCGAGATCGTCAGATACCACGGCATCGCGATCGGCAGCCTGCGCCTGACCACGTTCAGCAGCGGCTCCGGGGCCGAGCTGCGCTCCGACGTGGCGAAGGTGCTGCGCCAGCACGCGCAGGCGCTGATCCTCGACCTGCGGGAGAACGGCGGCGGCCTCCTCGACGAGGCGGTTAACGTGAGCAGCATCTTCATCCCCGACGGCACCATCGTGTCCACCCGGGGACGCAGCCAGCCCACTCAGGTCTACACCGCCAAGGGCAACGCGATCGCACCGAGGATCCCTATGGTCGTGCTGGTCGACCGCAACACCGCCTCGGCCTCCGAAATCGTGACCGGGGCTCTCAAGGACCGGGGCCGGGCCGAGGTGGTGGGGACCCGGACGTATGGCAAGGGCGTGTTCCAGGAGATCCTGCCCACCTCCAACGGCGGCGCGCTGGATATCACCGTCGGCGAGTACTTCACGCCCAACGGCCAGAACCTGGGCGGCGGCGGGGTACGCGAGGGCAGGGGCATCAAACCCAACGTCTACGCCGCCGACAAGCCAGGCAGTCCGGGCGATCACGCGCTGACCGTGGCCGAGCAGACGGTCACGGCGCACCTGAGATGAGCCCCGAGGACAGGCGCCCGGCCGGCGCCGCCCGGGTCGCCACGGTGGCCCGCCGGGGCAAGTTCCTGGTGGCTGAGCCGTTCTTCGGCCCCGGACCGCGGATGGCCCTGGGCCGGGACCGGCGGGTGGATGTGGGCGACCTGGTGGTAGTGAGCCCGCGCGCCTCCCGCAACGGCCGCGGGGGGCGGGTCAGCGTGGCTTGCCGCGTGGGCCGGCCGGATGTGGCCCGGGACGTGATCGAGGCCCTGATGCTCGACCGGGGCCTCCGGCGATCGTTTGACCCCGCGGTGGAGCGCGAGGCCCGGCAGGCCAGCGAGTCCAGCCCGGTCGGGGACGGGCGTCGGGACCTGCGGGCACTGACCACGTTCACCATCGACCCGACCAGCGCCCGCGACTTCGACGACGCGATCTCGGCCGCCCGCGAGGACGGCGGCTGGCGCGTGTGGGTGCACATCGCCGACGTGAGTGCATTCGTGACGCCGGGATCGCTGGTGGATCACGAGGCCTACCGGCGGGCCACGTCCGTGTACGTGCCCGGCGCGGTCGAGCCGATGCTGCCGGGGGCCCTGTCCAGCCACGCGTGCTCGCTGGTGCCGGGAGAGGATCGGCTGGCCGTGACCGCGGAGATGCTTATCCAGGACGGGCGGGTGACCCAGAGCGCGTTTCACCGCTCGCTGATCTGCTCCGACGAGCGGCTTGACTACGACCGCGTGGACCGGATCTTCGCCGGCCAGGAGCGGGCCGCCGACCCGTGGGGCGAGCCGCTGGCCGCCGGCCGGGCGGCCGCGGCCGAGCTGGAGGCGCGCCGGGCCGCGGCGGCATCGATCACGGTCGATTCGGCCGAGCCGGAGTTCGGGTTCGACCGCCGGGGCCATGTGGTGGCCGGTCATCCAGTGCCCCAGACCGAGGCTCACCGGCTCATCGAGCACCTGATGATCGCGGCCAACGAGCAGGTGGCAGAGCAGCTGGAGTCACGCCAGCTACCCGCGCTGTATCGGGTGCACGAGCGCCCCGACGGGGAGGCGGTGGAGCGCCTGCTGGTCCAGCTGGACTCGCTGGGGGTGCCTACCCCCAGCGTCCCGGCAGGCCACATGTCCCCGCAGCAGGCCGCCGATGCGGTGGGGGAGGCCTCGCAACTCATCGCCGGCTGGACCCAGCGCCGCGGCCACGGGCGGCTGGCGCTCAGCCGGCTCCTTCTGCGGGCGGTCAAGCAGGCCTACTACCACCCCCGCAACCTGGGTCACTCAGGGCTCCAGTCGCCGCGGTACTGCCACTTCACGTCTCCGATTCGCCGGTACCCAGATCTGGTGTGCCACCGGGCGCTGCTCTCGTCGATCACGGGCGAAGTGCCGGCGCCCGAGGCGTCGTTCGTGGCCACGGCCGGTCCCTGGACGTCGGCTCGCGAGCGGGAGGCGATGCTGATCGAGCGAGGCGCCGATGACATTGCGCGCTGCTTCTTGCTCGAGCGGCACCTGTCCACGCATCGGGACGAGGAGGAGTTCTCCGGCGAGGTCGTCGGCCTGGTGCGCTCCGGTGCGTTCGTGGCCTTCGGCGAGCACGACCTGTTCGAGGGCATGCTCCCGGTCCGGTGGATGCGGGATGACTGGTGGGAGCTGAACGAGGAGGGGACGATGCTGGTGGGCACGCGTACCGGCCGGGCCATCCGCCTGGGCGACCCGGTGAGGGTCCGGGTGGCCGGTGTGGACGCGCCGCGGGGGCGAGTGGATCTGGAACCCGTGGTCCAGGAGGATTAGGCGATGGCCAAGGGACGAAAGCGCAAAGCAGCCGCGGGCGATGTGGCCAGCAACCGCCAGGCCTCGTTCCGCTACAACCTGCTGGAGCGGTTCGAGTGCGGCATCGTGCTCACCGGTACCGAGGTCAAGTCCCTGCGCGAGGGTGGGGTCCAGCTCAAGGACGCCTACGCCACGGTGCGCGACGGCGAGCTGTGGCTGATTGGGATGTACATTGCGCCCTACGGACCCGCTGCGGGTGACAATCACGACCCCGAACGCCCGCGCAAGCTGCTGCTGCACCGCGGCGAGATCGACCGGCTGATCGGACGGACGCGGGAGCGCGGGTTGACGCTCGTGCCCACCCGGGTGTACTTCTCCGAGCCGGGATCCCGAGCCAAGGTGGAGATCGCGCTGGCCAAAGGCAAGGACGTCTACGACAAGCGCGAGGCGATCCGCACCCGAGACACTGCGCGCGATGTGGAGCGCGAGTTGCGAGAGGCCCGGCGGTAGGCAGCGGGCCGTGCGTAGGCGGCCGCAGGGTGGGGTAAGGTCTGCCGCGTGACTATTGGCTCATCAATCGTGCTGGTGGCGGTCGGCGCGATCCTCAAATGGGCCGTCACCGCCCAGGTCAAGGGCTTCAACATCCAGACCGCCGGCACGGTCATCTTCGTGGTCGGCCTGGTCGGCCTGGCCCTGGCCATCGTTTACACGTTCTGGTGGGGGCCGACCCAGGGGCGGCGCGACCCTAGCTACGACGACACCGTCGCCCCCCGGCCCCCGCCCCGGGTCTGAGCCGGCCTCGCCTTAGCCGAAGCTGCGCTGAAGCAGCGTGGCGTGCATGCCGAGGATCAGCAGCCCGATCAGGCCGATGTACACCGCGGCCACGAGTGCCCGGTTTCGCTTGCTGACCCGGTAGTAGGTCTGCTGGGCCGGACTGCCACTGCGGCGCAGCTTCCACCGCTTGTACGTCTCATAGCCAGCGAACACCAGGATCAGCAAGATGATCGGGTTGGGGAACACGATGGCCAGCGGGATCATCGCGGCGAACCCCACGAACCACATCCAGGGTGCCATCGCCGCCATGGCGCGGCCGCCGTCCAGCGGAAGCACCGGCAGCAGGTTGAACAGGTTGAGGAAGAACCCGGTGAAGGCCAGGGCCTCGAAGATGGTGTTGCCGGTTAGCTGCCAAAGCACGAGGCAGGCCGCCGCGGCCACGCTGCCCAAGATGGGCCCGGCCAGCCCCACTCGAGCTTCGGCCGCCGCGTCGTCCCCCAGCGACCGGGCGCTGATCACCGCGCCCAGGAACGGGACGAACATCGGCGCGGTGGCTTTGATCCCCTCCCGCCGCAGCGCGATCACGTGGCCCATCTCGTGCACGAACAGCAGCGCCACGAACCCGGCGGCGAACTCCCAGCCGAACACGAAGCTGTAGGCCGCAAGCGACACCAGCATGGTGCCGGCCGACGTGAACAGCTTGAGCTTCGGCAGCAGGAGCAGGACCGTCTTGAACTTGGCCAGCAGCGCGGCGAGCGCCGCTAGGGCAGCTCCGATCCGACCCCTGAGGCCGGTTGATCGGGACCGGGGCGGCGGGGACGGCCGCGATGGTTCCGCCGGCTGATACGCGGAGCCTGGCGGAACCGGCACCGGGGCCGGTGTGGAATAGGGACCTGGCATCCAGTTGGAGTCCATTTGTACCGTCTTGATTCTGGCAGCACGGCCGAGCTTTCCCGGCCCTCTTAGGAGCTTCTTCAGCGGCCCGATCACCCCTGCCCAGGCCCAAAAACCGGCGGTCTATACTCACAAGGAACATAACCCCCGGGGACGACTGGCTTCGACGTGGTCGGTTCGTGGGGGTGGTTGCGAGTCGAGGTTCCGGGCGGCCTCGTTAAACACCCGGAAAACCATAAGTGCGGACACGCACAGTTTTGACCTCGGTCTGGCTGCTTAGGCACTAAACCGAACGTCATCTCGGCCTTCGCTCGCCTGCGGCGGAGCGTCCGGGATCAATTAGCAGGCTTACTCAGATCGGAGGGCTCCGGCTGATCTGAGGACACCTTAGGAGTTGGCCCCCGACAACCCGGCCGGCGAGGCGAGTCGAGGGCGAGATCAGAGCGCCGGACACACTCGTAGACGCCACTTCTTACGCGACCGCGGACGCGGGTTCAATTCCCGCCGTCTCCACCTTTTGCCAAGAATTCGAACCGCCCTCCGCGCCAGCGGGGGGCGTTTCGATGAAGGCGAGGGCGTAGTCGCACAATGCCATGCCTCCCTACTTCACCCCGTCGCCTGAGCTTTACCCGTTCGAGTCGCGTTGGTTCGAGAGCACCAGCGGGCGCGTCCACTATGTGGACGAGGGAACGGGACCCCCGCTCCTGCTCCTGCACGGAAACCCCACCTGGAGCTTCCTCTATCGCCATCTGATCAAGCGCATTCGAGGGTGCTTTCGCTGCGTCGCCCCCGACTATCCGGGTTTCGGTCTGTCCGATCGGCCACCCGGCTATGGGTATACCCCCAGCGATCACTCGAGGGTCGTCGGCGAGCTCGTCGACGAGCTCGACCTCGACGGGCTGATCGTGATGGGCCACGACTGGGGCGGACCGATCGGCGCCACGATGGCTGCTGCCCGATCGGAGCGAATCGCCGGACTGGTTTGGGGCAACACTTCGCTCTGGCCGCCCAATCTGCCGTTTCGCGTCTTCAGCGCAGCGGCGTCGACCCGGCCGCTGCGGTGGGCCATCCTGCATCGCAACGTCCTCGTCGAGCGAGTCCTCCCCCTCAGGATGCGCCGCGATCTGAGCGACGCCGAGATGGAGCACTACCGGGCGGTCCAGCCCACACCCGCGTCGCGCATCGGCGTCGCCGAGTTCCCGCGCCAGATGGTGGCCGCGACTCCGTGGTTCGAACAGCTCTCGCGCGAGGTCCCTAAGAAGTTGGGGTCGGTGCGCACACTGATCACCTGGCCGACGCGAGATTTCGAGTACCCAGCGAAGACGTTCCTCCCGCGGCTTCAATCCATGTTCAGCGACGCCCACACAGTCGAGCTCCCCGCGGCTGGCCACTTCCCCCAGGAGGATTCCCCCGACGAGATCGCCGAAGCCATCCGCGCACGTTTCAGCTGAGCGCCCTGAGAGCTTGTCCAGTGGACGTACCGCGAGCCCTTGCCGAAGACCGCGTTGGCTGGTGCCGTCTGGATCTCTGTCTCCTTGCCCCTGGAGGCCATTGCCCGCATCCGAATGATCATCGGTTCGGTCGCAGGAAGGCGCGGCTATTGCTGACGTTGACTCGGGTTATGATTCGGTCGGCGACTCTGCCGGGAACGCGGGCAGGCTGCCGGACTAAGGAGGAGGATCCTTGAAGGCATGTACAACGGGGCTTTGGCGCGGCCACGGGAAAGTTCCGTTGCAGCGAGTGCGTGCCTGCTGTCCCTGGACGGCAGCGAGACAGCCGGTGAGACGCCCGCACCGGCCGGCTGAGCGGCGGATGTGAGGGCGCGTTGGCTTCTCGCGCCGGCGCTGGCGGTCTCGCTCGCCGGCGGGCTGTGGGCGTCGAGTCCTGCGCTGGCCGTCAGCCGGGCGCGTGCGGATGCTGTCGCGCTTCGTACGCTGCACGGCCTTCGCTTTAGCCCGTCGGTGCTGTTTCGGCTGCCCGGTAGCCTGCCGGTTGGGACTCGCGTCTCGCTCGCCCGAGGGCGCCCCGCAGACAGTAGGCGCCTCCGCGAGCGCGCGTGGGTTTACTGGGCGGACCTGCAGCCCGAGAACTACTTCGATCACGTCGGCAGCCTGGTCGTGGTCGCGGTCCGGAGTGGCCGGGTGCTGCTGCACGAGCCAACTCTGACCTGGCCCCTGATCGACGGGCGAACGGCGGCGTTCCTGCGCTCGGCTGGC
This sequence comes from Solirubrobacteraceae bacterium, assembly GCA_035938755.1. Classification (GTDB taxonomy): domain Bacteria; phylum Actinomycetota; class Thermoleophilia; order Solirubrobacterales; family Solirubrobacteraceae; genus Palsa-465. The sequence continues at coordinate 13,884 of DASZGO010000320.1, forward strand.
GCGTACGACAGCCGCCGCTACCGAGTGTTCGCGCGCGGTGGTGGGGCGTCGCTCGCCTCGGTTCAGGTCCCGCCCATCGGTGCTGGAGCGAGAGCGATCTTCTCCGGTCGGGCACGGGTGGGAGGTCCCGTCGCCTTCCCGGCCGCTGGTCGCGGCGGGAAGTGCGTGATTGTCGTCGGTCCCCCGCGCAACGTGGCCGACATCCGCAATCCCCTGACGATGTTCACATGGGGCGGGCACCTCAACGACGCCGACCAGATGGCGGCGCTCGCCCAGAAGCTCGGGCTTCCGTCGCGCCGCGCCTACGACCTGCGCGAGCTGCAGGACGAGCTCGCCAGCGCGCCCGCCCAGGGCTGCACCGACGTACTGGTGTTCATCACCGGCGAAGGCTCGCCGGCCCCGGTCGCGATCCCACCGGGGCTGCGCGACGTCCTCGGCGGCCCTCGTTACCTTCCCGTCTACGGCAATCCCGAGCCGAACATCGAGCTGGCTCCCGACGGGACCAAGATCACCGACAAGCAGCTCGCCGCCGCATTGAAGGGCGCCTACGACGGCGCCCCCGCGGGCGCCAAGCCGAGCTACACGCTGATGATCCAGGAGTGCTTCGGGGGCCGGATGCTCGACGCCGTCGGGCGCGTCACCGGCGTCAGCGCGGTCGCGACGTCCTCCGCGCCGAACACGGAGGCGGCTCGCTACCCGAAGGGATTCCCAAGCGGCGCCTCTCCGTGGGTCAACGAGATGAGCGACGGGATCCTGAAGGCGATCAACACCGGACAGGCCCGCTCCTGGGGCGACGCCGTCGGCCAGGCATTCAACGGCCTTCCGGGCAGCGAGGACACCCCGCAGCTGGACGTGCAGGGCAAGATCATCTCCAAGCCGGCCCCGCCACCGCCGCCGTCGTGCTCGGCGCAGGACGCCTACGACGGGACCTGCGAGGCGCCGGTGGGGATGATCGCCGTCGCGGTGCGCGTGACCAGCGGCAGCGAAGGCAACAACCTCGCCAATGGGTCCGGGACCGTCAGCGTCAGCCCGCCGGGCCGGACGGTCGAATTTCCGCTGAGCCCCTCAGGCGGGGGCCCGTACTACTTCTACGCGGCCGAGGGCTCGTCGATCACCTTCACCGCCGATCACGGGTCGGGCAGCTACCTGGACGGGATCCAGACCCAGAACGGCGCGAGCTGCGACGGGAACAACGACGACGGGACGCCGTCGGGGCACACGGACGGTGGCTCCCCCGCCACCTGCACCTTC
>DASZGO010000321.1:0-3141 GCA_035938755.1 Solirubrobacteraceae bacterium
TGCTCCTTCGACCGCTACTTCGGGACCCTGCGAGGCGTCCGCGGGTTCTCCGATCCGCACCCCGCCAAGCTGCCGAGCGGCCAGCCGGTCTTCTACCAGCCGACCGCTGTTCCCGGGTCGTACCTGCTGCCCTGGCACTACAACACAGCCACCAGCAATCCCTGCGACATCGAGGTGGACAACGGCTGGGACCCGATGCACCAGGCTCTGAACGGGGGGCACATGGACGGGTGGGTAGCCGCCGAGCACGACCTGGTGTTCACCATGAGCTACTACACGCGGGCGGACCTGGCCTGGCACCTGGCGGTGGCCGACGCGTTCACTGTGTGCGACGCCTACTACTCCTCGGTCCTGGGCCCCACCAACCCCAACCGCCTGTACACGGTGAGCGGAACGCTGGACCCGCGGGGCAAGGCCGGAGGCCCGGTGATCGACAACAACGAGTCGACGGTGCCCTACACCTGGCCCACCTACCCCGAGCGATTGCAGGCGCACCGGATCAGCTGGCGGGTCTACCAGCAGACCGATAACTTCGACGACAACCCGCTGGCCTGGTTCAAGGCCTACCGGGACTCGCACCCCGGCTCGCCGCTATACGACAACGGTCTGGCCCGTCGGCCGGCCAGCGCGTTCGGCGACGATGTGGCGGCGGGCAAGCTCCCCCAGGTGAGCTGGATCGTCGCCCCGACGGCCCAGTCCGAGCACCCGGGCTATTCGCCGGGGCTGGGCGCCCAGTTCTGCAGCCAGATCCTCCAGGCCCTGTTCGCCCATCCCAAGGTGTGGGCCAAGACGGTGGTGTTCCTGACCTACGACGAGCCAGGCGGCTTTTTCGACCACGTGCTGCCGCCGCTGGCCCCGTCCGGCACTCCGGATGAGTTCGTGGGCGGCCAGCCGATCGGCCTGGGCTTCCGGGTGCCAACGGTGGTGTGCTCTCCGTGGAGCCGAGGGGGCTACCTGTGCTCGGATACGTTCGACCACACCTCGCTGCTGCGATTCCTGGAGCGCCGGTTCGGAGTTCGCGAGCCCCAGATCAGCGCCTGGCGACGCAAGACCTGCGGCGACCTCGTCCGCTCCCTGGACCTGCGCCACCGGGATCTGAGCATCCCCCGGCTGCCTGACCCGGCGCCGCTGGCCGCGGCCTCCACGACCGCCTGCAGCAGCTATCCGCCTGGGGTCCCGCCGCTGGCCACCCAGCAGATGCCCACCCAGGAACCCGGTCGCCGCCGGCGCCGCTGAGCCCGACCGTTCGCCGTCCCTGCGGCCTACACTCCGCTGCCATGGCCGGTTCGCCCCTCAGCCGCCTGGCTCGACTGCGCCAGCTGCCCGTGGCCCGGCTGCTGGCTCTGGCCGAGCTGGCTCTGCTGGCCCGCGAGCACTACGGCAAGCTCAAGCCCCATGAGCGCCGGCGCATCCTGGCCCTGGTCCGCCGCACCCGGGGACGACCGGCCAACCTGACCCGCCGGGAGCGCGCCGAGCTGGCCGCGCTGCTGGCCAAGACCGATCCCCGGTTGTTCATGGAGCACGCGGTGCGCAAGGTGACCGGCGTGCCGTTGCCGGGGAGGACCCGACAGCAGCGCCGCCCCGGCCCGAGTTGACCGCCACCCGCGAGCGCCCGCAACCGGTGGCGCCGCCGCGGGCCGGCGGAGCGCCGCCAGGAACCGTGGCCGAGCCGGGTGCCTCGGTGGCCTACATCCGGCTGATCGCGTTTGTGGTCGGATCGGCCAGCCTCGGGGCCGAGATCGCCGCGGCGCGGTTGCTGGCGCCGTACTTCGGGGCATCCACGATCATCTGGGCCAACACCATCGCCACCGTGCTGGTGGCGCTGTCGGTGGGCTACGCGATCGGCGGCCGGCTGGCCGATCGGTGGCCGCACCTGCGCGGGCTGGGCAGTGTGGTCCTGGCCGCCGGGCTGCTGCTGTCGGTGGTCCCGTTCGCCGCCGACCCGTTCCTGCGCCTGGCGGCGGGCGCCCTGGGATCGCTGTCGGTGGGTGGGTTCCTGGGCTCGCTGGTCGCCGTGCTGGGCCTGGTGGCGGTGCCCGTGATGCTGCTGGGCACGGTGGCGCCGTTCGCGAACCGGCTCGCGGTCGATCGCCTGAGCGCCACCGGCACCGTGACCGGCCGCCTGTACGCCATCTCCACGGTGGGCTCGCTGGTGGGGACGTTCGCCTCGGCGCTGCTCCTGATCCCGCTGATCGGCACCCACCGCACGTTCCTGGTGTTCGCGCTCGCGCTGGTGGCGGTCGCGGTCCCGGCGCTGTCCTCCCGGCGCTGGCTGCTGGTCCCGCTCGTGGCGGGCGGGCTGTTCGCGATCCCGCCGCCGGGGATCGGAACCGACGTGCAGGGCGCGCGGGTCATCTATGCCACCGAGACGGCCTACCAATCCGCCCGGGTGGTCCAGCTGCCCACCGGCGAGCGCTGGCTCCAGCTCAACGAAGGGGTGGCCATCCACTCCGACTACCGGCCCTGGAGCTATCTGACCGGAGGCTATTGGGACGACTTCCTGGTGCTGCCCTCGCTGGCCGGCCGGGGCGTCCCCGGCCGGGTGGCCATCCTGGGCGACGCAGCCGGCACGGTGGCCCGGGCCTACGGCCACTATTTCCCGCGCACGCGCGTGGACGCGGTGGAGCTGGACGGCGCCCTGAGCCAGATCGGCCGCCGGTACTTCGATCTGCGGGGCCCCAACCTTCACCTCTACACGGCGGACGCCCGGCCCTGGCTGACGGCCAGCCGGGCTCGCTACGACGCGATCTTCCTCGACGCTTACCGCCAGCCCTACATCCCGTTCTACCTGGTGACCCGCGAGTTCTTCGCATCGGTGCGAGACCATCTGCGCCCCGGCGGCCTGATCATCGTGAACGTCGGGCACACCCCCGGCTCGGACGCCCTGGAAAAGGTGGTGTCGGCCACGCTGGGTGCGGAGTTTCCCGTGGTGGCGCGTGACCGGATCAGCGACGGCAACTCGCTGGTCGTGGGCAGCCGGTGGCCGCTGGCCGGGGACTCCCAACGCCGGCTGGGGGCCGAGCTCGGTCCGCTGGCCCGCACGGTGCAGTCGCGGCTGGGCCCGGCGCTCCGGGGTGGCGCGGTGTACACCGATGACCGCGCGCCGGTGGAGTGGCTGACCGACCTGTCGCTGCTCCGCTA
>DASZGO010000322.1:0-1856 GCA_035938755.1 Solirubrobacteraceae bacterium
CAGCGTTTCCATGGCGTCCACCGCCATCCTGATGTCGGCGGCGTTCTTGTTCTGGATGCCGACCCGCGCGACCTGGATGAGGTCCACGCCGTTCATCGCCAGGTCCTCCTGATGGCCGCCGAAGCGCGGATTGGCCCAGTCCGCGTACGCGCGGCGCACCGAGGCGTTGCCGTAACCTCGGCAGAGCCGCGTGATCGCCTCGTACGGCGCCGGGTTCGCCTGGTCGGGCAATTCCTTGACCGCGCCGAGCACGAGGTTCTCGAAATCCACGAACACGGCGACCTGAGCTGTCCCGTCGGGTTCCACCACTCACCTCCGTCAACGGATGCGGCGATGAAACGGTATCTCAGGATCGCCCCGTCACGGGGGATGCGCCACTAGTGCACGTGGAACCGCCAGTCGCGCGGCACCCGCGCCTTCGGCCCCGGCACGCCCTGATCGAGCGGATGATGCTCCGGCGGAGCGAGCTCTGGGCCCGCGAAGGAATCCTCGGTCTCGTAATTCCAGAACCAGTCCTCACCGGGCTCGAAGCTGCGGATGATCGGATGTCCCGCGATCTTCGCGTGCGCGGACGCATGCTGCGAAGGAGAGCTGTCGCAGCACCCGATGTGGCCGCACTGGGCGCACCGGCGCAGGTGGACCCACCAGCCGCCGCTCGCGTTGCACTCGACGCAGCCCGTCCCGCTCGGTAGCACCGCAGGGTCGATGCCCTGAATCTCGCTCATTCAGCTCTCCTCTTGCGGGGTGACCGGAAGCCGCACCCGGAACCGGGTGTCGCCGGGGACCGACTCTACTGCGATGTCGCCGTGGTGCTTATTCACCACGATCCGCCAGCTGATGTCGAGCCCGAGCCCGGTCCCCTCCCCCACGGGCTTGGTGGTGAAGAACGGCTCGAAGATCCGCTCCCGGATCTCCGGCGGTATCCCCGGCCCGGTATCGCCGAACTCCACGAACACGAACCCCCGGTCCAGCCCTGTGCGGACGGTCAGGGTTCCCGTCCTCCCCATGGCCGACACCGCGTTGTCGATCAGGTTCGTCCATACCTGGTTCAGCTCGCCGGCGTAGGCCGGGATCTGCGGCAGGCCCCGGTCGTAGTCCTTGACCACGGTGATCCCCGGCGGGAACTTCCCGGACAGCATCAGCAGCGTGCTGTCCAGCAGTTCATGAACGTCGATGACCTGGTACGGGGCCCGGTCCAGCTGGGAGTACTGCTTGGCCGCGCCCACCAGCGTCGAGACCCGGGTGGTGGAGTCCTCGATCTCGTTCATCAGCAGTTCGGTGTCGACGGTGTAGTTCAGCCACCGCAGCGCGCTCTCCAGCGTCTCCGGATCCACCGCCGCCTCTACGTGATCGAGCCAGTCGATATCCAGGCCGGCCGCGACGAACGTCGGCGCCAGCTGCCAGCCGTCACGGCAGCCGCGTTCGTCCAGCCAGTCGGTGATCGCGTCCTCCCGGTCGGAGGCCTCCAGCGGAGAGAGAACCGCAGCCTTCGGCACCCGGTCCGCCGCCTCCTCCTGCAGCCGGATCAGCGTCACCAGCGTGGTCCGGTCCCACTTCCCGCCTGCGATCATGCCGAGCTTGTGCCGCATCCCGGCCACCCGCTCGCGCAGCGACGCCGTGGCCCGCACCGCCGCCGCGGCCGGGTTGTTCAGCTCGTGGGTCAGGCCGGCCGACAGCGAGCCGAGCGCCAGCAGCCGTTCCCGCTGCCCGATCGTCTGCGCCCAGTCCTTGTTGCCGAAGAACGCCCCCTCGAGCAGGTGCACCGCCATCGGGAACCAGTCGTTCATCAACTCGGCGAACGCACTGGCGGATAGGACGAAGAACCGCGACGGCTCCACGGCCCGCATCGAGGCGTT
>DASZGO010000323.1:0-4302 GCA_035938755.1 Solirubrobacteraceae bacterium
CCCATCGCCCCCTGGCCGATGAACTCCTGGACCTCGTACTGCCCTAGCTTGGTTCCGGGAGCGATCGGCACGGGGTCGATTATGAGGTTCGGCCTCGTCGTGGCTGCCCGGCTACAGCGTGACGTTCACCGAGTTCGACTGTGGCAGTCCGGGCACGGTGACGTACGCCTGAGGGGTCAGCAACAGAGTGACCAAAAGACCGGGCGGTGTCTTGAAGGTCACGTTCGTGCTGCTGCCTGCCGCCACCGAGACTGTCACCGCAACGGTCGTACCGCCCTGGTGGATCGTTATCGTGGCTGAGCCAGCGTAGTAATAGTGGAACGTCACCGTGGTGCTGCCGGTTTGCGATACGGATACCAACGTGATTGTCGGACTCGGCGTTGGGGGTGGCGGCGGTGGCGGAGTCGGTTTGGGGCTCGGAATAGGACTCGGCACCGGAGTCGGCGGGTGGGTGGGCGTCGGGCTTGGCGCCGGCTGGGAGGTCGGCCTCGCGGTTGGCTGAGACGTGGGCCCCGGGCTGGACCCGGGCGTGGGGTTCGACGTTGGAGTTTGGCCGGGGGTCGGGCTCGAGCCGGTCGGCGGTGTCGCCGGCGAGCTTGCGACAGGTGTGGTGAGGACCGTGCCAGGGGCCACGACGTGAAGCGTTTGGTGGGCGCGGCACGTGGAGTCCCAGCAGACCTCGACCGTGTGGTCGCCGAGTGCGATGTCCGCCGGCACGACGATCTCCCTGCTCACCGCGCCGCTCGCGCTCGCCTTGAACGGAAACCGGTACGTAGCGCTGTGCAGCTGGATCTCGCCAACCTTGCCGGCGGGCACGTGCGCCGCAGTCACGAGCACAGGACTGCCCGCGACCACAGTTGAGGGGTTGAGCGTCAGCGTCGGCGTCTGGGCGGCGGCGCAGACACCGAGCGCCAGGAGCAGGGCGAGCACCACGACGATGGCGGCTCCGGCGATCATCAGAGGACGGCGTCGCGGCTTGGCGGCTTGCGTATGGGCCGAGGTTCCGTTCGCGGCTGCCGGGACGACCGTCTCCGGCGGCGCCGGCATCGGCATCACCATGGTCGACGGCGCTCGCTTGTGGGCAGGTTGTGGGGCAACCACGAGTGGCCTGGTGGCCGGCAGGGCGGCAGGTCGAAGGACGACTGTCTTGTCCGCCACCAGGGCCGGGGCGGCCACCGGCGCCGCGAGGGCCGCTTCCAGAGCGTCGACGAAGAGGGTGCAGCTCTCCCACCGGGCGGCGGGGTCTTTGGCCAGGCCGCGCATGATCACGGCGTCGACTCCCGGCCCCAACGAGCCGTCACGCGAGCTCGGTGGCGAAGGCTCGCGATGGACCTGTGCATACAGGAGCTCCATCAGCGCCTCACCATCGAACGGAATGGCTCCCGCCAGCATCTCGTACGCGATGGTCGCGAGCGAGTAGCGGTCCGCCGCGGGTCCGACCTGGCGGCCCATCACCTGCTCGGGCGCCATGTACGCGGGCGTGCCCGTTGTGACGCCGCTCATCGACCTCAGGGATGAGCCCTGCAGCAGCTTCGCGAGGCCGAAGTCCGCCAGGACCGGGGTATCGTCCTTCTCGAGCAGGACGTTCGCGGGCTTGACGTCACGATGGACGATCCCCATGCCGTGCGCGTAATCGAGGCCGGTCGCGATGCCGCGCAGATATTTCATGGCTGAGGCGCGACTGACCGGACCTTTGTTGAGCCGGTCGGCAAGGCTGCCTCCCGGGACATACTCGACGATCATGTACGGCGTCCCCTCGAACTCGCCGAAGTCGTAGACGTTGACGATGTTCTGGTGGCGCATCTGGGCGATCGCCTGCGCCTCATGGCGGAACCGGGCCGTAGTGTCGGGGTCAGGCGAGAGTGCCTGCAGCACTTTGACAGCGCCTGCCCGCTCGAGCTGCACGTGGAAGGCGCGGTAAACCAGGCCCATGGCTCCCTGGCCGATGAATTCCTGGACCTCGTACTGGCCTAGCTTGGTTCCGGGCGCGATTGACACGGCTGCTGATTATGTCGAACGGACTGCCGAACTCGACCTTGCTTAACCGATCTTTGATGGTTGCTTCCAGCCGCCGCTTCCGCCCCGCCTCAGCGCCACAAGCCCGGCCAGGATCGACACGGCGATCTCGCTGGGCGTGACCGCTCCGAGGTCGAGGCCGACAGGGCTCTGGATGCGCACGATGACGTCCTCGGGAACCCCCCTGGCCCGCAGCGCTTCCAGGTGGTGCCCGGTGTGGCGCCGGCTGCCGACGAGCCCGACGAATCTTGGATTGGCCGGGAGCAGGGTCTCGAGCGCCGCCACCAGGTCCTCGGCGTCGTGGTCGGTGTACACGGCGTAGACCTCGGAGCCGAGCGACGGCGCCAGGTCGCCAAGCGAGGTGATGGCCTGCGGCCAAGCGGCCCCCGTCAGGCGCTCCGGCCGGGTTTCGACCAGCACGGTGCGAAAACCGACGTCCGGGGCCCAGCGCAGGAGCGCGGCAGCCACCGGGGTGGCGGCGAACACGACCAGGGTGGGAGCCGCGACGTGCGGTTCGAGGTAGACCTCGATCGAGCCGAGGTCGTGGCGATACGTGCGCAGGACGGGCGTGCCGGCTGCCGCGACCTCCGCGGCGTCGGCGAGAGCCGCGGAATCGAATTCGCTGCAGCCCAGCGTTCCGGAGAGCGTGGCCCTGCGCGACAGGAGCAGCTTCGCCCCGGGATGAGAAGGCGGCTCGCCATCCACCTTGATCACGGTCGCGAGCACAACTTCCTCGCCGCGGGCGAGGCGGTTCGCGAGATCTTCTTCGACGCTAGGCACGGGCGGGGCTGCGCACGAGGGCCGCGCGGATGATCGCCTGTGCGCGCGCGACCTCCTCGTCGCTGGTCGAGTACCCGGTTGTCAGCCGCAGGCTGCCGAGGGCGGCATCGAGGCTCAAACCCATGGCGAGAAGGACGTGCGACGGGTCGAGCGATCCCGACGCGCACGCCGATCCACTCGAGGCGGAGATACCCGCCAGGTCGAGCGCCAGCAGCAGGTCTTCGCCGCGGCGATCGGCGAACGCGCACGTCGCGAAGTTGGGCAGCCTTGAATCAGCCCCTGTGAGGACGCCGCCCAGCTCTGCGAGCATCGCGCGCAAGCTCGCTGCCTGGCGCGCCGCCACCGCGGTGCGCGCGACTCGATCGTGATTGCACGCGGCCAGAGCAGTCGCAACTGCGGTCGCGGCGGCGACGTCCTCTCGACCAGCCCGCCGGCCCCACTCCTGTGGGCCTCCATAGAGGAGAGGGTCGATGCGCACCCCGTCTCTGACGAAAAGGATTCCGCCCCGCCCCGCGCCCAGCTTGTGGCCGCTCAGCGAGACGATGTCCGCGCCCTCGGGGATGCCGATCCATCGCGGGCCGGCGCAGGCGTCAACGTGCACCAGCGCGCCGGCCTCATGGGCACGAGCGATGATCTCGGCGACGGGCTGGATCGTCCCGACCTCGTTGTTGGCGAGACCGATCGAAACGAGGGCGGCCGCGGATGGGATGCTGTCGGGGTTCGACCGACCGGCTCCGTCGACCCGCGCCACCTCCACCGCGTGGCCTTCCGATTGGAGGCTACGCACCGCCCCCAGCACGGATTGGTGCTCGACCGCCCAGGTCACGATTACTCCGCGCTTCGACAGCCTCCGTGCCGCGCCGAAGAGCGCGAGGTTGACCGCTTCCGTGCCTGAGCTGGTGAAGGAGATCTCGGTTCGGTCGGCGCCCATCGCCAGCGCGGCCAGGTCGCGCGCGCGATCCAGCGCCGCCCGCGCGGCTCGTCCTTCGGTGTGCGGGCTGGATGGATTGCCCTCGGGGACGTCCCGCAGCGCCGCGTGCACCTCCGGTAAGACGGGCGCGAATCCCGCGTCGTCGAGATAGATGCGGCTCATGCGGCGCTCAGCCGCGCTCAGCCGCGGCTGTGGTCCGGCTGGTGGAAGAGCTCTGTGAGCGTGCCCTGAAAAGTCTTGAGGTAGAGGTGAAGGTCGAGGATCTCGTCGACGGTGATCGGCTCGGCGGCCATGACCGGCTCCGGCTCCGGAATCGCCTTCTCGATCTCTTCGACGGCGCCGCCCGCGATCGCCAGCACAACAATGAAGGTCACCTGGCACTGCGCGCACGTTACCTGCAGGTGGAATCTCTCCTCTTCGTGGCTGAGGACCTGCACATCGCAGCCTTTGAGGCTGCGTCCGCAGACCGGGCAGTTGTAGAAGCGGGCTCGGTCGCGGATGAACTCGATGATGCCCATCGCGAGCCCATATTACGCCCCGCGAATTCCCAGCCGCGCGCTTAGCGCTTGCCCTCA